>NZ_JBWKOU010000022.1:0-82243 GCF_059416245.1 Curvibacter sp. GW821-FHT09D12
CTCGGGCGCGTAGGCCGGGCGGTCCAGGCCGCCGCACAGCAGCGTGGCGCCTTCCTTGGGGCCCAGCTCGATGTAGCGGCGCACCTTGGCCAGGTGGGCGGGGCTGATCATGGGGCCCACGATGGTTTTTTCGTCCAGCGGGTCGCCCACGGTGATGCGGCGGGCGCGCTCGGCGAACTTCTGCGCAAAGTCGGCGTAGATCGACTTTTGCACCAGGATGCGGCTGCCGGCGGTGCAGCGCTCGCCGTTGTTGCTGAAGATCATGAACACGGCGGCGTCCAGGGCGCGGTCCAGGTCGGCGTCGGCAAAGATCACGAAGGGGCTCTTGCCGCCCAGCTCCATGCTGAATTTCTTGAGGCCCGCGCTTTGCACGATGCGGTTGCCGGTGGCGGTGGAGCCGGTGAAGCTGATGGCGCGTACATCGGGGTGGCTGCACAGGGGTTCACCGGCCTGCTGGCCATAGCCGTGCACGATGTTGAGCACGCCGGCGGGGATGCCGGCCTCCAGGGCCAGCTCGCCCAGGCGGGCGGCGGACAGGGGGGAGAGCTCGCTCATCTTGAGCACGGCGGTGTTGCCGAAGGCCAGGCAGGGGGCCACCTTCCAGGTGGCGGTCATGAAGGGCACGTTCCAGGGGCTGATGAGGGCGCACACGCCCACGGGGTGGAACAGGGTGTAGTTGAGGTGGGTGGGGGTGGGGTAGGTGTGGCCGTCCACGCGGGTGCACATCTCGGCGAAGTAGCTGAAGTTGTCGGCCGCGCGGGGCACGAGCTGCTTGCCGGTTTGGGAGATGACTTGGCCGCAATCGTTGGTCTCGGTCTGGGCGATCTCGGGCACGTGGCGGGTGATGAGCTCGCCGAGTTTGCGCATGAGCTTGGCGCGCTCGGTGGTGGGCAGGCCGGCCCATTGGGGGAAGGCGGCCTTGGCGGCGGCCACGGCGGCGTGGACTTCGGCCTCGCCGCCGCTGGCGACTTCGGCCAGCACCTCCTGGGTGGCGGGGTTGATGGTTTCGAAGGTGTCGCGGCCGGCGACGCTCTGGCCGTTGATCAGGTGCTGGATCTGTTGCATGGGGCTCAACCTTGTCGAATGAAGTTGTGGAGTTCGCCGATGGCTTCGATGGTGGTCACGATCTCGGCGCCTGGGGGGCAGTCGACCACCCCATCGGGGGTGCCCGTCAGGATCAGGTCGCCGGGCGAGAGCGTCATGAAGGCGCTGAAGTACTCGATCAGATAGGGCACGTCGAACACCATGTCGCGGGTGTTGCCGCGCTGGGTGATCTGGCCGTCCACCGTGGTCTGCAAGGCCAGGTTCATGGGGCCACCGGGGCGGGCGTGGATGTCGGCCGCGTCCACCAGCCAGGGACCCAGCGGGGTGCAGGTGTCGCGGTTCTTCACGCGCAGGTTGGGGCGATACCAGTTCTCCAGGTAGTCGCGTATCGCGTAATCGTTGGCCACGGTGTAGCCCTGCACGTAGTCGTAGGCGTCGGCGCGCTTCACGTGGCGTGCCGTGCGGCCGATCACCACCGCCAGCTCGCATTCGTAGTGCATGAACTTGACGCCTGCCGGGCGCACGGTGTGCTGCCGGTGGCCGATCAGGCTGGCCTCGCCCTTGATGAAGGCCAGGGGCTCTTCGGGCGGCTTGAACGCCAGCTCTTTGGCGTGGTCGGCGTAGTTGAGCCCCAGCGCAAAAATGCTGCGCGCCCGCGACACCGGTGCCAGCGGCGGCAGCCATTGAACGGCCTCGAAGGGCACGCGCTGACCCTCGTCCAGGCGCAGCGCGCCCTCGTCTTCCACTGCGTGCAGCGGGCCGCGCTCGGGGGCGTTGTTGAGCAGGATGCGGGCGTGCTTCATGCCAGGGCCTCGGTGCGGATGTGGTGGGTCAGGGGCGCCAGGCCCGGGGCGGTGAGCGTGACGGTGTCACCCGGCTGAAGCAGGGGGCGGTGGCCGTCGGGGCCGACATCGCAGCCCAGCATCAGCACATCGCCGGGGCGCAGCGTCATGAAGGCGTTGACCTCGGCCAGCAGGGTGGCGGCCGGGCGCATCAGCTGCGACAGCGCCACCGTCTGGCGCAGGGCGCCGTTCACATGGACTTGCAACTGCAGCGCAGCCAGGTCGGCGAGGGCGGTGAGCGGTACGGTCTGCCCGGGCGTGCCCAGAAAGCCGTCGCGGCAGCGGAACTTGACCGGCGGGCGAAAGTAGCTGGCATGGGGCAGGCTGAAGTCATTGAGCAGCGCACAGGCCACCGGGCCCTGCTCGCCCATCACCAGGCCGATCGTGGCGCCGGCCTCCACGCCGGCCACCCCGGGGGGCAGGGCCACCTGGCCGCCATCGGGGTTCCAGGTGTTGGCGGTCTTCACGTACAGCACCGGGGCTTGCGGGGGGGCCTTGTAGGGAGCCTCGTGCATGCGGGGCTGCCACTGCTCGTATTCGCGGCGGAAGTTCAGCAGCGCGCCATAGACGGTGCCTGCGGGTTGCCAGGGGGCGGGGCTCATGGTTGCTCCAGTTCGATCAGGGTGTCGAGCAGCTGGTAGAGCTGCAGCAGCTTGTCTTTGCCCAGGGTCTGTTCCATCCACTGGTAGTGGGCCTCGATGGTGAAAGACAGCGTCTCCACCAGGCGCAGGCCCTTGTCGGTGGCCTGCACCGCGGTGCGGCGGGCGTCGTCGGGGTCACGCTGGCGCTGGATCAGGCCGTCGCGCTCCATGCGCGTCAACACCCCGGTCAGGCTGGGCCCGAGGATGAAGGCCTCTCGCGCCACCCGCCCCGTCTCGACCACGCCATGCTCGCCCAGCACCCGCAGCACCCGCCATTGCTGGTCCGACAGTCCATGCTGGCGCAGGTTGGGCCGGGTGTGCGCCATCACCGCCTCGCGCGCCTGCAGCAACAGGCGCGGCAGGTTGCGGTGGGCAAATGGCTGGATCGTGGGCGGGACGGGGGGCAGGGGTGGGGGGCTCATTTATTTAACATGTTAAATGTTTGATGGATGAAGAGCCCTTGGTGAAAACCCCTGGACTCACGGCTGCGTTGCCCGATGCGGCCGAGCCTGGCGGGCAACTTGTGCGACAGTGCATGCCGCGGCGCCCAGCGCCTGCTGCCGCCGCCAGTCCATTCCACCCTCAGCCCGGAACAACGAGGAGCCCTGTCTCATGAGCGTGTCTTCTGCCCCCTACCTCGGCGGCTGCCTGTGCGGCCAAATCCGTTTTCGCATCGCGGCTGAACCCGGCGCCGCCCGCATCTGCTGGTGCCGCGACTGCCAGCGCATTGCCTCCAATGGCACCGCCAACGTGATGTTTGCCAGCGACGCCATGGAGATCAGCGGCAGCCCTGGCCGGTTTGACAAGCCGGCCGACAGTGGCAACACCGTCACGCGCCGTTTCTGCACCCACTGCGGCACCCAGCTGTTCTCAGACTCCAGCGGCCGTCCCGGCCTGACGGTGGTGCGCATTGGCACCCTGGACGAGCCCTCGCGCATCCAGCCCACCGCCAACATCTGGACTGCCAGCGCCCCTGCCTGGGCCTGCCTGGACGAGGCGCTGGAGGGGTTCAGTGCGGCAGCCCCAGCCGCCCCGGCGGGGCGCTGAGCCGCCCGCGCCACGCCCCCCCCCCCAGGGCTGATGGCCCCGCACGACGCCCGGAGAGCGCCATCACTACACTGGGCGGTCGTCTTCTTTTTGTTTTTCAGGGCGGTCACGGCCGCCTGACACCGCACCCGCCTCATGCTTGCCCTCGACATGCGCAGTTTCAACCTGCTGGCCGCCTTGCAGTGCGCGGTGCTGGGCCTGGTGCTGATGGGCATGCAGCGCAACTTTCCGTCGCGCATCCATGGCCTGCGGCTGTGGGCCGTGGCGGCCTTGCTGGCCTTGGGCTCGACCGTGTTCTATGGCTTGCTGGGCGTGCTGCCCGCCACCCTGGTCGGCCTGGCCGGCAATGGCCTGCTGCTGGCTTGCACCGTGTGCCTGCTGGCGGGCACACGCGATTTCTTCGGCCTGTCCTGGCGCTGGGGCCCCTGGGTGGCGCTGTGTGGCTTGTGCCTGTTCGGTCTGTGGGTGTTTTTTGACCTCTGGCCCGACTACCGGCCCCGCATGCTGATCTTCGGCCTGGTCATGGCCCTGATCTGCGCGGCCCACACCCGCACCTTGTACCGCCACGGTCGCGGCTTTGCCTCGCGGGTGATGATGATCGCCATGGCCTGGCAGACCCTGGTGCTGTTGGCCCGGGGTCTGTCCACCTACTGGGTGGATTTGCCCACCACCCAGCGCTTCGACCCCGGCTCACCCATCCACACCGTGTTCGTGGCCACCTTCAGCTTCACCATCCTGATGGTGCTGGTCGGCGCCCAGCTCATGGCCAGCGAACGGGTGCGGCAGGAGTTCGAGCACCTGGCCCGCCACGACGAGCTGACCCATCTGTTCAACCGCCGCGCCATCCTGGAGCTGGTGGGGCAGGAGCACGATCGTTTTCGGCGCCTGGGCCAACCCTATGCCCTGTTGCTGCTCGACCTCGACCACTTCAAACGCATCAACGACACCTTGGGCCACCAGGCCGGCGACCGCACCCTGCGCCGCGTGGCCGATGAGGTGCAGCAGGCGCTGCGCGCCACCGACCACCTGGGCCGCTATGGCGGCGAAGAATTTCTGGCCCTGCTGCCCGCCAGCGACCCGGCCTCGGCCCACGCCCTGGCCGAACGCTTGCGCGCCCGCGTCGAGGCCCTGCCCCCGGGGCCCGACAACACCCCGGCCTGCAGCGTCTCGATCGGCATTGCCACCGTGCTGCCCACCGACACCGAGTGGGACACCGTGCTCACCCGTGCCGACCAGGCCCTGTACCTGGCCAAGGCGGCAGGGCGCAACCGGGTGGCTGCCTGAACCCTCCGATCCATCCTCGCATCACCCCCACAGCCCATGCCGACCCCCTACAGCTTTCTGGACGACTACAGCGAAGGCGCCCACCCCGAGATCCTGCGCGCCCTGGTCGAATCCAACCTCGTACAGCAAGCTCCCTACGGCATCGACACCTTCACCGCCGAGGCCATCGCCCGCATCCAGGCCCGCGTGGGCCCCGGCTTTGAGGGCGACATCCACTTTGTGGCCAGCGGCACACTGGCCAACCTGATTTCGATCGCGGCCTGCCTGCGCCCGCACGAGGCCGTCATCACCGCCCAATCGGGCCACATCGTGGGGCGCGAGGCCGGTGCCATCGAGGCCACCGGGCACAAGCTGATCACCGTGCCCGCGGTGGACGGCAAGCTCACCCCCGCCCACATCGAGAGCGCGCTGGCCGCCAACGCCCACTTCCCCCACATGGCCCGGCCCCGGCTGCTGTACCTGTCCAACGCCACCGAGATCGGCACCGTCTACACCCTGGCCGAGCTGCAAGCCCTCTCGGCCCTGGCCCGGCAGCGCGGCCTCATTCTTTTCGTCGACGGCGCGCGCCTGGGCGCCGCCCTGGCCTCGCCCCACAGCGATGTCACCCTGGCCGACATCGCCGCCCTGGCTGATCTGTTCTGGATCGGCGGCACCAAGGCCGGCGCCCTGCTGGGCGAGGCCATCGTGGTCTGCCACCCCGCGCTGAAGCCCGACTTCGCCATCCACATCAAGCAGCGCGGCGGCCTGTTGGCCAAGGGCCGGCTGCTGGGCACCCAGTTCAAGGTGCTGTTCGATCAAGCCGAGGGTGAAGGCGAGATCGACCTCTACACCGCGCTGGCCCGCCGAGCCAACGCCCTGGCCGCCCGACTGGCCGCCGGCATCGTCGCCCAGGGCTACGCCCTCTCGGCCCGGGTCGAGACCAACCAGGTCTTTCCCATCCTGCCCGATGCGCTCATCGCCCGGCTGCAAGAGCGCTTCTCGTTCCACACCTGGGGCCCCGCGGCCGAGCCGCAGCATTCGGTGATCCGGCTGGTCACCTCGTGGGCCACGGAGGAGGGGCAGGTGGCGGGGTTTTTGGAGGCCTTGGAGGCTTGGGGCGGGCGGGCCCGATAAGCTGTTGGGCCATCAAGCATCGCCCACAGCTTGCCACGGGGGCATCTCGGTCAGCAGGTAGCGCGGCCGCCCGTGGCCAGGGTGACCTGAATCTGGACGGCCTGGTTCAGGTGCTTGTTGAGCTCATCCACATCGTGCAAGTGTGAAGACATCCTGCTCCGGATGATCTCCTGAGCGTTGGCAAGCCGGAATTCAAAGCTGCGGCTGACGGGCAGCACGTCCACGAACTCGCCACGCAACAGCTCCATGCGCTCTTGCGGTTGGTCTGCGCCCAGGCGGGCCAGGCTGCGGTGGATGGGGTCGACCTCGGCGGGTTGGGCTTCTACCGACTGCGCAGTCGGACCTCGTCGCTCATCCGCGTCAGTCTTGCCGTCAAAGGTGTTTTGGCCGGCATCCTGTGCACAGCCGCACGCTCGGCCGGCAGATGCAGGCGATCTTGCTCGTTCACGTGCATGCCTGCCTGACGGCAGAGGCGCACAAAGGCCGTCTTTGCAAATGATTGGCCGCAGAGCCTGAGCCGGGTCAGGGCGTAGCGACACGCAACTGGTTTCATACTGTCCTCCAAAGTTCGAGATAGGGGACCATGCCTAGGGGCATGACGGTCCTTGTGGAGGAAGGCCATCTAGCTTCAGTTGGGCGCTGCTTGCCCGGGTCAATGTCCGGTCTTGATCGGTGAGCCCGGTTCTGACGTGGTGCTTGGGCGGCAGAACATCGGGCTCAATGGGCGGGAGGCGTGTTCTATTGCCTCTCTGTGTGGGCATCAGGGTGATAGAAGCCGTTGACTCATTCTCGTGCTGGCTGTTTAGGGGCATGCCCGCCAGCGAATGGGGCAAATTGACCAGCAATGCAATATTCACGAATCACGAATACTGCCGATGGGCCTTATGTTGGCAAGGGGCCGCTGCAGCGGCTGCTCATCGCCAGGAGCATGCAATGGGCCGCACAACGATCACGCGGGCCTCCGTTCAAGCCAGTGCGAACTCTTCAATGCGGTGGCTGGCCTGTTCGTCTACCAAAATCACGCTTTCGGCCTGCAGATCACGTTGAATCTCGCTGAATGCAGCGTGGCGCTTGCCATCAGACTCCGGGGGGGCCGACACCGCAAACAAGACGTTTGGCGGCAAAAGGCTGTGCTTGCGCAGCAACCGAACCCGTTGAACCCAAGTCCCTCCGTGGTCATAGATGCCCATCGGCTCTCTTTGATTTAGATTGAAGGGCTTGATGATCTTGGAGATCTGCGTGCCCTGCCGCTGGACCAGGGGAAATCGCACGTACACATCCTGGTTGCCCACTTTCTCTGCCCGGAAAGGGCGCGGCAGCTCAAGCCCGCTGAGCAGCTGGCGAATGCGCTTTTCAATGGCTTGCTCGACATACTCTTGCGAGGCAAATGCGCGATCGACGTAGTGGTCAAATTGACGGGTCAGTTCAGCCGCTGGGTTGTCGGTCAGCACCACTTTGGTCGTGCTGAAGCGCACGATCGCTTCGCGTGGGTGGATCAGGCCGTCAAACACATGGCGAAGGTATTCCACCCGGCCAGATTCTGGTGCCGCTGCCACCACACCGGCAATGCGCTCCAACTCTGCCTTGATGAGTTGCATGGCGCGCAGGTACACATCCTTGGGCAACTCCTCGAAAAACCCCGTGATCCGCTTGTATCGACGGGTCTGCAGCTGAAACCCGAAGTATTGGGTACTGGGGCATATGAGCACCACCCCCACGTTCGCGAACTCACCTGTTTCGCTGTATGGCGTGAACTGAACCACGGCGTAGCGGCACGCAACTGGCTTCATACCGTCCTCCAAAGTTCAGAATCTGCAGCACATCGTGAAAGTACAGCCAAGGCACCTTTCAGGTCAAACTTGGCCGGAATGTCGAACTGAGAATTTTCCCACATCCACTCTTCCGGGGCCTGTTGGGTGGCTTGTGTGGCGGCAGGTAGTGCTTCGCATAGCCTTTGTTGATACTGAGCCATGGTGACCAAATCGCCGGTGAGCGGCTTCCATTGTCTAGAGAAGAGATGGCTTTCCAAAAAGCTATTTGAATCAAATGTGGGATCGAGCGCGTTGTTATGGTCGATCACCACAACCCCCTCCTGCATTGCATCCCACAGCAGGTTCGAGTTGCCTTTGACTCGGTCGGTGTTTCTGATCCACCAGTCGAAGACCAGGATATCCCGTTGTGCCGACTCTGGCACACGATCTGCGACACCCCATTCCAGCCACCCAGCGTTGGCGTGCTTGCGAGAGCCGAATGCGGGCAAATGCCCAATATCTTTTAGCTCACGTGGCAATTCCTGATGCAAGCATTCGTCAACCTGCACAAGCCTGAATGGCGGAATCGGCAGCCCGAAAGCCTGTGCAAGGTGCCCGCAAATCCACTCACGCCAAAGACTTGCCCTGTTGGTTTGTTGCCCTTTGACGTAATAAAGATGATCGTCTGCCCCTCGGCACAGATAAGGGCGTGCCTGCCCTTGTTCGCTGGAGCCTAGCACTTCAACAATCTGAACGATGGGAGCGTGATCTGGCATTGATTTACTCATCCCTTGGCACACAAGTCAGCATTTGCCTTGAATTTCGTCATCGAACTGTTGTGGGTTTGATGACGCAGGCAAGCCCCCTCGACGGGGACATTGCAGGTGAATTGTCATCCTAACGCGCCATGACCCACGTCTGCCGCGCACGCTCCCACAACGCCGCAGGTACCTCCTGCCCATACCAGTCCAGAAACCGCGCCCGGTGCGCCTGCCAGGGCTCGGCCAGTTGGGGGCGGGGGTCGTCGCTCAGGGCGTAGGCCATGCCTTCGATCAGCCACGTGGGCTTGAGCAACAGCAGCACTGATCCCAACTGCTCGGCCTGCAGCTGGTGGATCAGCTCGTGGCGCACATAGTGGGATCGCCAGGCCTTGGGCCCGATCACCGTGCCTAGGGTCCCCACCGTCACGGCAGACCGAGCCCCCAGGCCGAACTGCTCGGCACAGGTGGCTTGAGAGCAGAACACCAGCCGGGGCTGCGCCAGTTGCACCCCAAAGCGCTGCGCGATGAAATCACGGGCCTCGCGCTCCAGCTGCTGGGCTTGACCCAGGCGGGCTGCGTCGTCCACGCAGATCTGTGCCACACAGCTCACGTCGTTGAGCCCCGGCAGCGCCACGCGCACCGGCTTCACGATGAACCAGGCCAGCACTGGCAGCACCAGGATGAAGAGCAGCAGGCGCCGCAGCAGGGGGTGAGGGTGGAGCGGGGCATGGCCTTGATTGTGTTTGAATCCTTGGCGCTAGGCCGCGACACGCGCCTTGATTGGCGCTTGGCCAGCAGGCTTCGCGCCGATGAGATCAGTGTTGACACGCCCTGGCGTTGTTGAACGCATGAAGACGTTCGTCAGTGGCCCCTGTCCATTCAGGGGGTGACAGATGCCCGTTGCGGAGCGGCTGCTCGATGGCGGCTTCGGCGTTCTGCTTTGGACCACCGGTCTGTTCAGGCGATGGATGCATCACGGTGCAGGTCTAGGGGCGGATAGGGTGCATTCATTGCACTCTTTCAATGTCATGCCTACACTGCTCCGTCTAGCCAATGGCAACGTGACGATGTATGCCGCCGACCACCCCCCCCTCATTTTCATGTTCGCGCTCGTGATGGGCGCGAAGCGTTGGTGGTGATCTCGACCTTGGCTGTCTTTTCGGGGCATCTGGGGCAGCGCGAGCTGTCTGATGCTCTGAAATGGGCGGCTGAACATCGACCCCTCTTGCTGACGCGCTGGAAGGAGCTGAATCCATGAGTCATCCGCACTTCACCTTGCAGTCGGTGCAGGTCATCCCCCCTCATGGCCTGCAATTGCACTATGCCGACGGTCAGATCCTGACCTTGGATCTGAGCCCGGTGATCCGTCGTTATCCCAGCCTGGCCGCCTTGCAGGATCCGGCGGTGTTTGCCACGGCCGGCCTCGGGGATTGGGGGGGTAGCGTGATCTGGGGCCCGGACGATGCGCTCGAGCTGGCGGCAGACAACCTGCGGGCCCGGGCGATCGAGCAGGCGGGTGAGGCCTCGCATGAGTTCATCATCGAATGGATGGAGCGTCACCATCTGACCCTGGACCAGGCGGCGCAGGCGCTGGGCCTGTCGCGCCGCATGCTGGCCTATTACCGCAGTGGCGCCAGGCCGGTGCCGCGCCACGTGGCGCTGGCCTGTGTGGGCTTTTCTGCGCAGGCTGCGGCCCCGGCCTCTTTCGGCCCCACCTTCGCCGCGGCGCTATGACGGGGCTGCAGGCCTGACTGGGGGCAGTTCCATCCGGGCCACTGACCCGCACAGGCCCTGCGCCAGCCGATATAGTGGCCGCCTGTTCTCCAAGCCCCCTCCCCATGTCCCGAGAAAAAACCGTCTACACCTGCACCGAATGCGGCGGCACCAGTGCCAAGTGGTTGGGCAAGTGCCCGCAGTGCAATGCCTGGAACACCCTGGTCGAGTCGGTGGCCGAGGGCTCGGGCGCGGCCAGCAAGAACCGGCTGAGCACGCCGTCCTATTCGGGCTATGCGGGCTTGGCGCAGGCGGTCACGCCGCTGTCGGCCATCGAGGCGACCGAGGTGGCGCGCACGCCCAGCGGGCTGGAGGAGCTGGACCGGGTGCTGGGCGGCGGCATCGTGGAGGGCGGGGTGGTGCTGATCGGGGGCGACCCGGGCATTGGCAAGTCGACCCTGTTGCTGCAGGCGCTCGATGCGCTGCAGCGCAGCGGGCTGGAGACCCTGTACGTGACCGGTGAGGAAAGCGGCGCCCAGGTGGCGCTGCGCTCGCGCCGCCTGGGCCTGGACAACAGCCAGGTCAAGGTGATGGCCGAGATCCAGCTCGAAAAAATCCTGGCCACGGTCGAGGCGCGCCAGCCGGCGGTGGCGGTGATCGACTCGATCCAGACCATCTACAGCGACCAGCTCAGCTCGGCACCGGGCTCGGTGGCGCAGGTGCGCGAGTGTTCAGCCCACCTGACGCGCCTGGCCAAGGGCACAGGCATCGCCATCGTGCTGATCGGCCACGTCACCAAGGAGGGCGCGCTGGCCGGCCCGCGCGTGCTCGAGCACATGGTCGACACGGTGCTGTATTTCGAGGGCGACACCCATTCCACCCACCGCCTGGTGCGGGCCATCAAGAACCGCTTTGGCGCGGTCAACGAGATCGGCGTGTTTGCCATGACCGAGCGCGGCCTCAAGGGGGTGAGCAACCCCAGCGCGATCTTTTTGTCGCAGCACAGCCAGCCGGTGCCCGGCAGCTGTGTGCTGGTCACGCTGGAGGGCACGCGCCCGCTGCTGGTCGAGATCCAGGCCCTGGTCGACGGCGGCGGCCCCAGCCCGCGTCGCCTCAGCGTGGGCCTGGAGCGCGACCGCCTGGCCATGCTGCTGGCCGTGCTGCACCGACATGCCGGCGTGGCCTGCATGGACCAGGACGTGTTCGTCAACGCCGTGGGCGGGGTGCGCATCAGCGAGCCGGCGGCCGACCTGGCGGTGCTGCTGGCCATCACCTCGTCCTTGCGCGGCAAGGCCTTGCCCAAGGGCTTTCTGGCCTTTGGCGAAGTGGGCCTGGCCGGTGAGGTCCGCCCCGCGCCGCGCGGCCAGGAGCGGCTCAAAGAGGCCGCCAAGCTGGGCTTCAGCGTGGCGGTGGTGCCGCGGGCCAATGCGCCCAAGAAGCCCATCGAGGGCCTGACCGTGCACGCGGTCGAGCGGGTGGACGAGGCCATCGACCTGATCCGCCGCGAGTTCGAGTGAGCCCGAGCCTGCCGGAGCCCGCCCAGCGCCGCCCAGGCTGGCGCTACGCACAAGCCACAAGGCCCCGGGGCTCACGCTCATAGGACAATGCGCGCATGAATTTCAAGAAAATCCTGGTGCCCGTGGGTGGCATCCTGCTGGTGGCGATGTCGTACCGGGCCTATGGCCTGGGGGGCGTGGCGGTGGCCCTGGGGGGCGTGGTGATGTGGGTGCTGATGCACTACACCCGCCTCATGCAGGTGCTCAAGCGGGCCAACAACAATCCCATCGGTTATGTGGGTAGCGCGGTGATGCTCAACGCCAAGCTGCGCCCTGGCGTGCCCATGCTGCACGTGCTGGCATTGACGCGTGCCCTGGGCGAGCAGCTCTCGGCCAAGGATGAGCAGCCCGAGGTTTTCCGCTGGACCGATGGCTCCAAATCCCATGTGACGGCCGAATTCCTCAATGGCCGGCTGGTGAAATGGACGCTGTACCGCCCCCCTGTGAGTGAGGACGACGATTCCGATGCCGCGCCGGCCCCTTAAAATCGGGTTTTGACCTGCCCGGCGGTGTGCCGTGGCGGGGTTTTCGCATCAGCACGGCAAACACCCAAGGACACCAGCGCATGAGCACACTCGCCCCTTCAATGGCCGACCGCGACGGCAAGATCTGGATGGATGGCCAGATGGTGGACTGGCGCGACGCCAAGATCCACGTCCTGACCCACACCCTGCACTACGGCTGTGGCGCCTTCGAGGGGGTGCGCGCCTACAACACGGTCAACGGCACGGCCATCTTCCGCCTGGAAGACCACACCGAGCGCCTGTTCAACAGCGCCAAGATCCTGCGCATGAAGCTGCCCTTCAGCAAGGAAGAAGTCAACGAAGCCCAGAAAGCTGTGGTGCGTGAAAACAAGCTTGAAAGCTGCTATCTGCGCCCATTGACCTGGATCGGCTCGCAAAAGCTGGGCGTCAGCCCCAAAGGCAACACCATCCACCTGATGGTGGCCGCCTGGGCCTGGGGTGCTTACCTGGGCGAAGAGGGCCTGAAGCGCGGCATCCGCGTCAAGACCTCCAGCTACACCCGCCACCACGTCAACATCACCATGACGCAGGCCAAGGCGGTGAGCAACTACAGCAACTCGATTCTGGCCAACATGGAAGCCACCGACGACGGCTACGACGAAGCCCTGTTGCTGGATTCCTCGGGTTTTGTGTCCGAAGGTGCGGGCGAGAACATCTTCATCGTGAAGAACGGCGTGATCTACACCCCCGACCTGTCGGCTGGTGCCCTGAACGGCATCACCCGCAACACCGTGTTCCACATTGCCAAGGACCTGGGCCTGGAGATCGTGCAAAAGCGCATCACCCGCGACGAGGTCTACATTGCCGACGAAGCCTTCTTCACCGGCACAGCCGCCGAGGTCACCCCGATCCGCGAACTGGACCGCATCGAGATCGGCATCGGCTCGCGCGGGCCCATCACTGAAAAAATCCAGTCGGCGTTCTTCGACATCGTGAACGGCCGCAACCCCCAATACGCCCACTGGCTGAGCCCGGTCTGAGCGTCATTGCATTTCCATATTCCAAACAAGGGACCCCATGAGTAGCGCTGCTGTTGAATTGCTGGCCAAGGACCTCAACGCCCAGGGGGGCGTGTTCTGCCCCAACCCCAAGGCCGACATGAAGCTGTGGAACAGCCATCCGAAGGTCTATCTGGACGTGGCCCGCACCGGTGAGGCCAAGTGCCCGTATTGCGGCACGGTGTACCGCCTGAAGGCGGGCGAAGTGGTGTCGCATCACCACTGATGCCCTGGCGGCCCGCGGGCCCCACACCCCATCGTCTGGCATGAGCGCCCCGGAAACCGAGTTGCTGCTCGATGACCTGCTGGCCCAGGTCACCGTGCTGGTGGTGACCTACAACAGTGGCCACTGCCTGCCGGTGCTGGGGCAGGCACTGGCACGCCTGCCGCACGTCATCGTGGTGGACAACGCCAGCCAGGACGACACGCCCACCCAGGTGGCGCGCTGCCTGCCGGCGGCGCGCCTGCTGCGGCTGGAGGCCAACAAAGGTTATGGCGTGGCCAACAACGCCGGCCTGGCCCAGGTGGCCACGCCCTATGCGCTGCTGCTGAACCCCGACTGCGTGCTCACCCCCGAGGCGATTGGTGCGCTGGTGCGTGCCGCACGGCAATGGCCCGAGGCCAGCGTGCTGGTGCCGCAGCTGACCGACAGCGACGGACGCCTGCAGGTCAACTACAGCTGGCCGCGCCACGCCTGGAAGCCCCGCACCGGTGCCGCCGAAGGCCCGCTGGCCGTGGGCTATGCCTGTGCCGCCGTGATGCTGCTGAACATGGCGGCCATGGCCCCGGTGGGTTTTTTCGACCCCCGATTTTTCCTGTACTACGAGGACGAGGACCTGTGCCTGCGCGTGTTCCAGCGCCAGGGCCAGATCCTGGTGCTGCCCGACATCCGCGTCACCCACCTGTCGCGTGGCTCGGTGCGCGGGCCGCGGCCCTGGCGCTCGGAGTACTGGCGCGGCTACCACCATGCGCAGTCCAAGATCCGCTTCATGGCCAAGCACCTGGGGGCGGTGGCGGGGCGCCGGGCGCATCGGCGCCTGATGGCGTCGGCGGCCTTGAACGTGCTGGCCCGCGCCTTGCTGCTCTCGCCCAAGCATCTGGCGCGCGCCTGGGGCCGCCTGCGCGGCGTGTGGCAATTGCCGCCGCAGGCCTGAGGCCGTTCCCACTTTTCTTGAACCCACCATGTCGCAATCTTCCCCTGCTGTGCGTGCCGATCGGCCGACCCTGACCATCGGCGTACTGACCAAGAACGAGGCGCACCGCATCGAGAACTGCCTGCGCAGCGCTGCCTTTGCCGACCAGGTGGTGGTGGTGGACAGCGGCAGCACCGACGACACCGTGGCCATCGCCCGGCGCCTGGGCGCCGAGGTGCACCTGTACCCCGACTGGCAGGGCTTTGCCGTGCAGCGCACCCGGCTGCTGGCGCATGCCACGGGCGATTACCTGTTCTACCTGGACGCTGACGAAGTGGTCACGCCCGCGCTGCAGGCCGAGATCGAAGCCGCGGTGCGCTCCAATGAGCGCGCGGTGTGGCAGATCGAGTGGAGCGTGGTGGCCTACGGCCGCGAGCTCAAGCACTTTCTGTCGCAGTCGCGCCTGGACCGCATGTTCCGGCGCGACATGATCGAACGCTTTGACGGGGTGGTGCACGAGCACGCCGTGCTGCGCGATGGCGGCCAGCCCCTGCCGCGCCACGCCTTCAAGGCCAAGCTGTTGCATTACTCGCGCGAGACGGTGCGCGGCAGCCTGGAAAAGCTCACCCAGTACGCGATGCTGGGCGCCGCCAAGCGGGCCGCCGCCGGCAAGCGCGGGGGGGTGTTGCGTGGCATGGCCTCGGCCTTTGCCATCTTCTTGCGCCTGTATGTGTTCCGCCTGGGCTTCATGGGGGGCGGGCCGGGCTTTCTGTTTTGTTTCTTCATCGCCCTGGAGTGCTTCTTCCGCTATGCCGCGCTGTATTACGACCGCGACAGCCTGAGCCAATCGGTGGGGCGTTGAGCATGAACCAGGCGTCTCCCCACCCCGGTCGGCCTTCGCCGATCGAGGCGATGGCCCGGCAGGTCTGCACTCTGGCGGCCTTTTTGCTGCCGGCGCTGTCGCTGTGCCTGCCCAGCGGGTATTCGTGGGGGGCTGGCCTGTTGTTGCTGGCCGCCTTGGCCACCGCGCCACGCTGGTGGTGTCAGCCACTGCATTGGCCGCGGGCCCGCTGGCTGGTGGGGGTGTTGCTGTTCGTGGGCATCGACTGGTTGATCGATGCGCTCATCAGCCAGGGCAGTTGGCGCAGCCTGGACAAGCCCCTCAAGTACTTTCTGGCCTTGCCCTGCCTGTTTTTTGCGCTGCGCTTTCCGCCACGACCACGCGCCCTCTGGGCCGGCCTGGCCGTGGGGGCCAGCCTCAGTGGCGCGGTCGCGCTCTATCAATATGGGGTGCAGGGTGAGTGGCGGGCCGAAGGCTTCACCAATGCCATCCAGTACGGCAATCTGAGCCTGCTGATGGCCATGATGTGCCTGGTGGGGGCGGTCACCTGGCAACCCGGACCACGGGCTGGGCTGTGGCGGGCAGGACTGAGCCTGGGCGTGGGGCTGGGGCTGACCGCTTCGCTGCTGTCGCAGTCGCGCGGAGGTTGGCTGGCGTTGGCCTTTGCCTTGCCGGCTCTGGTGAGCCTGCTGCGGGGCCGTGTGCCAGGCCGGCGCCTGTTGGGTGCCCTGGCCGCGCTGGCTGTGTGCCTGGGCGTGCTGGTGACGGCCATGGGGCCCACGCTCAAGCAACGCCTGGAACAGGCCGTCAGCGAGGCGCGTCAGTACGAGGAATTGGGCACTTCCGAGAACTCGGTGGGCCAGCGGCTGGCGCACTGGCGCCTGGCCTGGAACATGGGCCTGCAAAAGCCCTTGCTGGGGTGGACCCTGGCCGGCTATGTGGAAGAGAAAAAGCGCCTGGTCGCTGCCGGCCAGGCCCCGGCCGAGGTGCTGAAGTACGGCCATGCCCACAACGAGTTCCTGGACGTGTTTGCCAAGCGCGGCCTGCTGGGCCTGTCTTCGGTGCTGGCGCTGTACGGCGTGGTGCTGTGGCTGTTCTGGCCGCGGGCCGGCTGCCGCTTGCCGCCCGAACGCCACGCGCTGCAGCTTGCGGGCCTGATGCTGCCTTTGTGCTACCTGGGCTTTGGCCTGACCCAGGCCTTTTTGGGGCACAACAGCGGCACCATGTTCTACCTGTTCGTGAGCCTGCTGCTGTACGCCGCACTGCAGGCGCCCCCTGAAAACGAGGCCGCACCTGCGGCCCTGGCCTGAGGACGCCCGCCATGCATGTGCTGCTGGTCAACCATGCGCCGATCCCGGTGTTTGCCTATGGCGGCACCGAGCGCGTGATCTGGGACTTGGGCCGTGCCCTGGTGCAGAGGGGGCACCGGGTCAGCTACCTGGTGCCCGAGGGCTCGCACTGCGACTTTGCCCAGGTGCTGCCCATCCGCCCAGGCCTGTCCTGGGCCGAGCAGGTGCCGGCCGACGTGGACGTGGTGCATTTCCAGTTCAACCCCAAAGAGGACATCGGTCGGCCGTTTCTGGTGACCGAGCATGGCAACGGGCGTGATCCTGATCCGCTGGCGCTCAACACGGTGTTTGTCTCGCGCAACCATGCCGAGCGCCACGGCAGCCAGCGCTTTGTGCACAACGGGCTGGATTGGCAGGCCTATGGCCCGGTCGATTTCGAGCGGGCGCGCGGCCACCACCACTTTCTGGGCAAGGCGGCCTGGCGCGTCAAGAACGTCAAGGGTGCCATCCGCGTCGCCGCCCTGGCCGGGGTGGAGCTGGACGTGTTGGGTGGCACGCGGTTGAACCTGCGCCGCGGGTTTCGCTTCACCTGGTCGCCACGGGTGCATTTTTTCGGCATGGTGGGTGGTCAGCAGAAATTCGATCTGCTCAATGCGTCAAAAGGGCTGATCCTGCCGGTGCGCTGGCACGAACCCTTTGGCCTGGCAGTGATCGAGAGCCTGTACTTTGGCTGCCCGGTGTTTGCCACCCCCTATGGCGCGCTGCCCGAGCTGGTGCCCGAGGGCGGTGGCTGCCTCAGCAGCAGCGCTCGCGAGCTGGCCGATGCGGTGCGCGCCTGGCAGGGTGACCGCCACGCCTGCCACGCCCATGTGCTGGAGCGCTTCAGCGCCAGCGCCATGGCGCTGGGCTATCTGCAATGCTATGAGCAGGTGCTGGCCGGCGAGTCTTTGAATGCGCAGCGCCCGCACATGGCGGGCTCGGCCTTCGATCAGCCTTGGGTGGAATAGGGCCCCCACGCTCCCTCACTGCGTGTCTTTGCCTGGTGCGGCCGCGAGACGCGGACGCTCTTCACCCTGTCCAGCCCTGCGCAGGCAGGCCTGGAGCCGCAGGGCTCAGCCCCCCAAGGGGGTGGCAGCCCGCCTTGGGGCGGCCCGGCGCCGGCCTGACTTCTTCGTTTGAGGCCAGCTGAATTCAAAGGCTCGCCGCGGATGCTCTTTGCCCTGTCCAGCCCTGCGCGGGCGGGTCAACGCTCAGATGTTGTGCAGCCTGAGTGCCTGCTCGGCCATGCGCTGCAGCAGTTCGGCGGCGGGCGGGCAGTCGTGGATCAGGCCCACGGCTTCGCCCACGGTGGCGTGGGCGGCATTGAAGTCCCCTGCGGCCACGCCTTGGTCGTAGGTGGCCCGGGCCGCGGCCGGGTCGGAACGAAGCGCCTCGATGCGTGATTCCCACTGCCGGTGCAGCGGGTTGCGCAGGGCGCGAAAGTCATAGGGCGCGGGCCAGTTCTTGCGGCGCAGGATGTCAAACACCTCGGAGCGTGCCGTGCCGTCGCCCGTGCTGGTCTGCGCCTGGGCCTTGGCGCCGGCGGGGGCCAGGCTTTCGGCGCTGGCCCACAGGCGTGAGCCCACCAGGGCACCGTCTGCCCCCAGCGTCAGGGCGGCGGCCAGGCCGCGGCCATCGGCCACGCCGCCGGCGGCCAGCAGCAGGGTGGCGGGTGAATGCGCGGCCAGCCAGTCGGCCAGTTCAGGCACCAGGGTGAAGGTGGCACGCCCATTGAGCGAGTTCATGCCGT
The DNA here is from genome assembly GCF_059416245.1 of Curvibacter sp. GW821-FHT09D12. Classification (NCBI taxonomy): domain Bacteria; kingdom Pseudomonadati; phylum Pseudomonadota; class Betaproteobacteria; order Burkholderiales; family Comamonadaceae; genus Curvibacter; species Curvibacter sp. GW821-FHT09D12. The sequence goes on from NZ_JBWKOU010000022.1 coordinate 18,327, forward strand.
GGCCACCGGCCTCGGCGCCCTGTGCCACGATGACTTCGGCGCCGGCCTCCAGCGCCTGGGGCACCTGCTCCAGCCGCTGCACCTGGCAGATCAGGGGGATGCGGCGGGCCTGCAGGCGTGCGGCATAGGGACGCGGGTCGCCAAAGGACAGCATCAGGGCCCGGGGCAGGGCCTCGTCGGCCTGGTCCAGCAGCCAGTCCAGGGCCGAGGTGTCTTCATCGAGCTTCCAGGTGATGAAACCGCAGCCGATGCGGGCGTTGGCTTGCGCCGAAGCGCCCAGTTGCTGGGCCAGTGTGTATTCGCGCCGGGTCCAGTCCAGGTCGCCGTAGCCGCCGCCCACCAGGCCCAGGGCACCGGCCTGGGCGCAGGCCGCGCTCAGGGCGCCGCCCGAGGCCAGGGCCATGGGGGCCAGGGCCACCGGCAGGCGCAGGCCGAAGCGTTGGCTGAAACGGGTGCTCAACGCATCCGTCGGGAAGGGGGTGGGGGCAGCGGTGTTCATGGGGGCATTCTCGGTGGCGTGACAAATCGGGTCCAACGAATAAAAATGATCAAAACCATCGATTTAAGCGAACCATGGACTTTGCCGATCTGCAGACCTTCCGAGCCGTCGTCGACCATGGCGGCGTCACCGCCGCCGCCAGCCGCCTGCACCGGGTGCAGTCCAGCATTTCGGCGCGGCTGGGCGTGCTGGAGCGTGACTTGGGCTGTGCCTTGTTCGAGCGCACGGGCCGACGCCTGCAGCTCACGCCCGAGGGGCGGCACCTGTACGAACGCAGCGCTGCCCTGGTGCGTGACATGAGCGCCTTGCGCCAGGAGCTGGCCGGCACCGGCCAGGGGGCGGTGCTGCGCATCGGTTCGATGGAGAGCACGGCGGCCGTGCGACTGGCCCCCGTGCTGGCGCGCCTGCGCGAGCAGCAGCCCGGCATGCGGCTGGCGGTGCGCACCGGCACCACCGGGGCCATGTTGCAGGCCCTGGAGCAGCACGAGGTGGATGCCGCCCTGGTGGCCGGCCCGGCCGACCGGCCCGCCTTGCAGTGGCAGCCGGTCTACCGCGAAGACATGGTGCTGATCGCGCCCAGCGGGGGGGCCTTGGACCAGTCCACCTCCTTGGTCACCTTCAGCACCGGTTGTGCTTACCGCGACGTGGCCTTGGATTGGGCCCAGGCCCAGGGGCGGTCGGTGAGTGCCGGCATCGAGATCGGCTCGTACCACGCCCTGGTGGCGGCGGTGTCGGCCGGCATGGGCATGGGCCTGGTACCGGCCGCGGTGCTGCGGGGCCTGGACCAGCGCGGCCTGCAGGTGCAGGCCCTGCCCGAGCCCTGGGCGCAGCAGACCACCTGGCTGGTGACCCGACGGGGCCACCCTTCGGCGGCCTTGCGGGCCCTGGCCGAGGCGCTGCCCGAGGGGGCTTGAGCTCAGATCAGCGCTTTTGGCTGGCCTCGTACAGCGGCATGACCTTGGGCAGGTTGCGCTCGATGTCGGCGATGCGGGTCTTGCCCGAGGGGTGGGTGGAGAGGAACTGCGGCGGCGCGCCCTTGCTGGCGGCGCCCATCTTCTCCCACAGGGTGACGCCGGCGCGCGGGTCGAAGCCGGCCCGTGCCGCCAGCTCCATGCCCACCAGATCGGCCTCGGACTCGTCCTCGCGGCTGAATTCCAGGGTCAGCAACTGGGCACCGTACTGCGTCAAGGTCTGGCCCACCTGGCCAAAGCCCAGCACCTGGCTGAGCACGTTCACCCCGATGTTGGTGGCCGCCGATTTGCCCATGCGTTCGCGCGCGTGCTCGCGCAGCGCGTGGGCAATTTCGTGGCCCATCACCATGGCCACCTCGTCGTCAGTCAGCTTGAGCTGGTCCAGGATGCCGGTGTAGAAGGCGATCTTGCCGCCGGGCATGCAAAACGCGTTGATCTGCTTCGAGCCGATCAGGTTGACCTCCCAGCGCCACTCGCGCGCGCGCGGGTTCCAGGCATAGCTGAAAGGGATGATGCGGCGCGCGATGTTGCGCAGGCGCAGCACCTGGGGGTGGTTGTCACTGCCCAGCGCGTTCTTGGCCTGGGCCTCGCGCAGCATCTGGCCGTACTGCTGCACGGCGGCCTGTTCGACCTGGCTGGCCGACACCAGGCCGGTGAAGGCCGAGTTCTTGCCCACGGATTCACTCACGCCCTGGGCCTGCGCGGGGGCGGCCATTCCCACGGACAGGGCCAGTGCCAGGACCAGGGTGGACAACAGGGCAGGGCGGTGCCGGCGTGCCGGGCAAGGGGAGAGACGAGGCAGTGCGCGCTCAAGCATGGGCAAGGGATGTGTGCAGTGGACCAGCGCTTATTATTCCCGCATGAACCAAGCCAGCGCCAGCCCCGAGCCCACCCCCCGCAAGTCATGGCTGGAGACCCTGAAGGTCTACCTGGAGCCCGCCAGCGTGCGCATGCTGGCGCTGGGCTTTGCGGCCGGCCTGCCCCTGCTGCTGGTGCTGGGCACCCTGAGCTTTCGCCTGCGCGAGGCAGGGGTCGATCGCACCACCATCGGCTACCTGTCCTGGGTGGGCCTGGCCTATGCCTTCAAGTGGGCCTGGGCGCCGCTGGTGGACCGCATGCCCTTGCCCGGCCTCACGCACTGGCTGGGGCGCCGCCGCGGCTGGCTGTTGCTGTCGCAGCTGGCGGTCATGGGCGGCCTGGCCGGCATGGCGCTGACCGATCCGCAGCAGGACCTGCATGCCCTGGTCGTCTTTGCCCTGGTGGTGGCCTTCGGCTCGGCCACCCAGGACATCGCACTGGATGCCTTCCGCATCGAATCGGCCCCCAGCAATGAGCAGGCGGTGCTGGCGGCCTCCTACCAGACCGGTTACCGGCTGGCCATGATCTGGGCCGGTGCCGGCGTGCTGTGGGTGGCGGCACGGGCCGAGGCGCCGGGTGCCGACGCCTATCAGCACCTGGCCTGGCAGCGTGCCTACCTGGTGATGGCCGCCTCGATGGCGGTGGGCCTGATCACCGTGCTGCTGTCGGCCGAGCCGGTGCGCACCGCCTTGCCGCCGGCGCGCAATGCCCTGGAGTGGCTGCGCGGTGCGCTGGTCGACCCGTTCGCCGATTTTCTGCGCCGCTACCGCTGGCAGGCCGTGCTGATCCTGGGCCTGATCTCGATCTACCGCATCAGTGATGTGGTGATGGGCATCATGGCCAACCCCTTCTATGTGGACATGGGTTTCACCAAGGACGAGGTGGCGGCCGTCACCAAGGTCTATGGCGTGGTGATGACCCTGGCCGGGGCCTTCATCGGTGGCGCCCTGTCGCTGCGCCTGGGCGTGATGCGGGTGTTGATGCTGGGGGCCGTGCTCAGTGCGGCCAGCAACCTGCTGTTTGCCTGGCTGGGCACGCGCGGGCACGACGTGACGGGCCTGGTCTTCGTGGTGTCGGCCGACAACCTGGCCGGGGGCATTGCTTCGGCCGCTTTCATCGCCTACCTGTCCTCGCTGACCAACATCAGTTACTCGGCCACCCAGTACGCGCTGTTCAGCTCGATCATGCTGCTGCTGCCCAAATGGCTGGCCGGCTTTTCGGGGCGCTATGTCGACAGCTTCGGCTATGGCTCTTTCTTCACCAGCACCGCCTTGCTGGGGGTGCCGGTGCTGCTGCTGGTGGCGCTGGCGTCGCGCATCCCGATCCAGAGTCCCCAGAGCCCCCAGGGGGCTCGGGGCTGAATCCGTGTCTGCTGCCTGTGATGTTCTGTTTACTTTTCTTTACGGTCACTTCAATCGCCGCGTACAAGAAAAATTGATGATCTGTCAAGAAACTTTACACCGAAGCCTTGCATGAACACCCAGCTCCTGATGATTGAAGACGATGCCCGCCTGGCCCAGATGGTCGGCGAATACCTGGGCCAGTCCGGCTTTGCGGTCAGCCATGCCGCCACCGGCCATGCCGGTCTGGAGCAGTTGCAAAGCCAGGTCAGCAGCCCCGACCTGGTGGTGCTGGACCTGATGCTGCCCGACCTGGACGGCCTGGAGATCTGCCGCCGCATCCGTTCGCTGCAAGGGCCGCAGGCCCAGACCCCGATCCTGATGCTGACGGCCAAGGGCGACCCCATGGACCGCATCATCGGGCTGGAGCTGGGCGCCGACGACTACCTGCCCAAGCCTTTCGAGCCGCGCGAACTGCTGGCGCGCATCCGTGCCATCCTGCGCCGCAAGGGCGACCAGCCTGGCGCACCCTCGCAGGTGATGCGTTTCGGCTCGCTGGAGATCGACCGCGACGCGCGCAGCGTCACCGTGGCGGGCGAACCCTGCGAGCTGACCTCTTACCAGTTCGACCTGCTGATCACGCTGGCCGAGCGTGCCGGCCGGGTGCTGACCCGCGACCAGATCATGGAAGCGGTGCGCGGCCGCGAGCTGGAAGCCTTTGATCGCTCCATCGACGTGCACATGGGGCGCATCCGCCTGGCCATCGAGGCCGATCCCAAGTCGCCCAAGCGCATCCTCACCGTGCGGGGTGTCGGCTACGTCTTTGCCAAGCAACAGGACTGATCTTGTCCACACCTCCACCCCTGGCGGCTTCGCCCAGTGCCTTCACCGGCTCCCCTTTGCAGCGCCTGACCCGGCGCTTGTATGTCCGCATCTGGCTGGCTGTGTTGCTGGCCATGGCCTTGCTTACCCTGGGCGTGGCCTGGGCCTGGCGTGTGACGACCGAGCCGCCGCTGTTGGAGGCCGTGGTGCGCAATGCCGCTGGCGAGGTGGTGGGCGCGGGGGCGCTGCGCCGCCATGGCCCCCACCCCGATGGGCGCGAGCCGCCGCCCGGTGAACCCGGCCCGCATTCGCCCGACGGGCTGCGCCCGCCGCCGCCCGGTGGCCCGGGCGCCGGGCCGGCCGATGGGGACGGCCCTCCACGCGGCGACGGTCCGCCACTGGAAGCGGTGCGTCATGGCCCGGAGTTCGTGGTCACCATGCACAACGGCGAGGTGCTCAATGTGCACCTGCCGCGCCCGCCGCGCAATTTCTGGAGCCGCCCGCCCTTCGGCTTTTTCTGGACCCTGGGCCTGGCTGCGGTGGCGGTGGCCCTGGCCACCTACCCCATCATCCGCAAGCTGACCCGGCGCCTGGAGCAATTGCAGCGCGGCGTGGAACGCTGGGGCGACGGCGACCTGTCGGTGCGTGTTCCAGTCAAGGGTCATGACGAAGTGGCCTACCTGGCGGGGCGCTTCAACCTGGCCGCCGAGCGCATCGAAACCCTGATGCAGTCGCACAAGAAGCTGCTGGCCAATGCCTCACACGAGCTGCGTTCGCCGCTGGCGCGCATCCGCATGGGGGTGGAGTTGCTGGGTGAACAGGCGTCGCCGGCTTTTCGTGACGAGATCAAGCGCAACATCGGCGAGCTGGATCAGCTGATCGACGAGATCCTGCTGGCCAGCCGGCTCGACGCCAGTGAGGCCGACATGGGCACGCTGGAGAAGGTCGACCTGATCGGCCTGGCTGCGGAAGAGGCGTCGCGCGTGGATGCGGATCTGGAGGCCGCCGAGGACAGCGGTGAACTGGTGGTCAACGGGGTGTCCAGGCTGATGCGGCGTGCCGTGCGCAACCTGCTCGAGAACGCGCGCCGCTACGGCCGTGGCGATATCTCGGTGCACCTGTCACGCCAAGGCCCGATGATTTTGCTGGCCGTGTGCGACCGGGGCCCGGGCGTACCGCCCGAGCAGCGCGAGCGCATCTTCGAGCCCTTCTACCGCCTCCCCGGCGCGAGCGAGCGCGAAGGCGGCGTGGGCCTGGGGCTGGCGCTGGTCAAGTCGATTGCCGAGCGCCACGGCGGCACCGTGCACTGCGAAGACCGCGAGGGCGGTGGGGCCCGCTTTGTGCTGACCCTGCCCAGCGCGGGCTGATCCCGGCCCCTGCCTGGGGGCAGGTCGGGGCTCTCAGGTCCCCCCGACGTAGGGGTTGCTCTGGCGTTCGCGCCCGAAAGTGCTCTCGGGCCCATGCCCGGGGATGAACACCGTGTCGTCACCCATGGGCCACAGACGCTGGGTGATGCTGTCTATCAACTGCTGGTGGTTGCCCTGCGGAAAGTCGGTGCGCCCGATGCTGCCGGCAAACAGCACATCGCCCACGAAGGCCCGTTTGATTTCGGGCGAGTAGAACACCACATGGCCCGGCGTGTGCCCCGGGCAGTGCCGCACCTGCAGCGTGTGGCGCCCGATCTGCACCGTATCGCCGTCGGCCAGCCAGCGCGTGGGCGTGAAGGCCTCGGCCACCGGGAAGCCGAACATCCGGCTTTGCTCGGGCAGGCCATCAATCCAGAACTGATCGCCCGGATGCGGCCCGACGATGGGCAGCTGCAGTCGCCGGGCCAGCTCGCCAGTGCCGCCGGCATGGTCGATGTGGGCATGGGTCAGCCAGATCTGCTCCAGCTTCAGGCCCAGGCGCTCGACTTCGGCCAGCAAACGGTCCAGATCGCCACCGGGGTCGATCACAGCGGCCTGCCGGGTTTCATCGCACCAGACCAGGGAGCAGTTCTGCTGAAAGGCGGTGACGGGGAGGGTGAGGTAGTGGAGCATGGCTTGCAAAAAAGAGGGGGATGGACTCCGTGGGCCCGACCTGGGGATGAAGGTCGGCGCCCAGCCTGGGTCGCATTGTGCCTGTCACCGCCTCGGGGCCGCCCGAGGCGGTGTGGCTTGGATTTCGTTACTTAGGTACGAATTTGTAGCGTCTAGGTAGAAATCCTAGGCAGTCAATGCAATTTCGTATTGGGATTGATTTTTTTCGTACCAAAGTCGATTGAGCGCATCGGTATCGTTCAAACCATCGATGCTGGCTGCAAAAAAGCATTGACGACGCGAACCCCAATCGATTCCCCAAGAGGAGACAAGCCATGAAACAACACACCCGTCTGGCCCTGACGGCGGCCCTGGCCCTGGCCGTCAGCGCGACGGCCCAGGCCGAGACCGAACTGGTGATTGCCACGGTCAACAACGGCCACATGATCGAAATGCAGAAGCTGGGCAAGAACTTCGAGCAGGCCAACCCCGACATCAAGCTCAAATGGGTCACCCTGGAAGAGGGCACGCTGCGTCAGCGCGTCACCACCGACATCGCCACCAAGGGCGGCCAGTTCGACGTCATGACCATCGGCATGTACGAAACCCCGATCTGGGGCAAGAAAGGTTGGCTGCAAGAGGTCAAACCCGCCGCCACGTACGACGTGGACGACCTGCTGCCGGCCATGCGCCATGGCCTGTCGGTGGACAGCAAGCTGTTTGCCGTACCTTTCTATGGCGAAAGCTCCATGCTCATGTACCGCAAGGATCTTGCCGACAAGGTCGGTGTGACCGTGCCCGAGCGCCCCACCTGGAACGAGGTTCGCGACCTGGCTGCCAAGATCCATGACCCCAAGAACGGGGTCTATGGCATCTGCCTGCGGGGCAAGCCGGGCTGGGGCGACAACATGGCCTTTCTGTCCACCATGGTCAACACCGCGGGCGGGCAATGGTTCGACATGGGCTGGAAGCCCCAGATCGACAGCACGCCCTGGCACGACGCGGTCAATTTCTATGTCGACCTGCTGAGGAAGTACGGCCCGCCGGGCTCGTCGGCCAACAGCTTCAACGAGATCCTGGCGCTGTACAACGAAGGCAAGTGCGGCATGTGGGTGGACGCCACCATCGCCGCCTCGTTTGTCAGCGATCCCAAGCAGTCCAAGGTGGCCGACAAGGTGGCGTTTGCCCAGGCCCCGACCCTGGTCACGCCCAAGGGCGCCAACTGGCTGTGGGCCTGGGCCCTGGCCATTCCGGCCGGCTCGCAGAAGGTCGATGCGGCCCAGAAGTTCATCAACTGGGCCACGTCCAAGGAGTACATCCAGTTGGTGGCCAAGACCAACGGTTGGGCCAGCGTGCCCACGGGGACCCGCAAGAGCACCTATGCGACCCCCGAGTTCCAGAAGGCGGCTCGCTTCGCGGCCGCCGAAAAGACCGCCATCGACAGCGCCAACCCGAACGACAGCACCCTGCCCAAGTCGCCCTATGTGGGCGTGCAGTTTGCCGCCATCCCCGAGTTCCAGGCCATCGGCATTTCGGTGGGGCAGCAGATGAGTGCGGCGCTGGCCGGCAAGGTGACGGTCGATGCCGCGCTGAAGACCTCGCAGGCGGCGGCCGAGCGCGAGATGAAGAAGGCCGGCTACTACAAGTGAGCTGAGGCCGCATTCGCCGGTGTGGTGCCTGTGCGGGGCGCCACACCTTTCGACTTTGCCCATCGTCTGAAGAAACCCGCCCCATGAAACGACTGCTGCCCCGGCTGCTGCTGACCCCGGCGGTGCTGAGCCTGTTCCTGTGGATGATCGTCCCTCTGGGGATGACGATCTACTTCTCGCTCATCCGCTACAACCTCATGCAGCCCGACCAGACCGGCTTTGCCGGGCTGGAGAACTTCGAGTACTTCCTCACCGATCCCTCCTTCGGGACCGCGGTGATGAACACCCTGCTGCTGCTGGGCAGCGTGATCCTCATCACCACGGTGCTGGGCATTGCTCTGGCCCTGCTGATCGACGCCCCTTTTCCGGGGCGCGGCCTGGTGCGCCTGCTGCTGATCTCGCCGTTTTTCGTCATGCCCACCGTGAACGCCCTGCTGTGGAAGCACATGATGATGAACCCCATCTATGGCGTGCTGGCCCAGGTCTGGCAGTTCTTCGGCGCCACGCCGGTCGACTGGCTGACTGATTACCCGCTGCTGGCCGTGGTCATCATGGTGGCCTGGCAATGGCTGCCCTTTGCCACGCTGATCTTCATGACCGCGTTGCAGAGCATGAACCGCGAGCAGATCGAGGCGGCCCGCATGGACGGCGCCAACTACCTGCAGCAGTTGCGTTACCTCTACCTGCCGCACCTGGGGCGCTCGGTGGCCGTGGTGGTGATGATCGAGCTGATTTTTCTGCTCAGCGTGTTTGCCGAGATCTACACCACCACCGGGGGCGGGCCAGGCGATGCCAGCACCAATGTGGCCTTCCTGATCTTCAAGCAGGCCCTGCTCAATTTCGATGCCGGCGTGGCCTCGGCCGGCGCGCTGTTCGCCGTGGTGCTGGCCAACATCGCCGCTGCTTTCATGATCCGCCTGGTTGGCAAGAACCTCGACAAGTGAGCCCAGCATGTCGCGATCCACTTCTTTTTCGCCCGCGCTGATGCTGCGCACCCTGGTGGCCTGGGGCATCACCCTGCTGCTGTTTTTTCCCTTGGGGTGGCTGGTACTGACCGCCTTCAAGACCGAGATGCAGGCCATTGCCGTGCCACCGCTGCTGGCGTTCAGCCCAACGCTGGACAACTTCCGTGAGGTGCAACTGCGCAGCGACTACCTGCTGTATGCCAGCAACTCGGCCATCACCAGTGTCCTGTCCACCCTGTTGGGCCTGGCCATCGCGGCGCCGGCCGCCTATTCGATGGCTTTCTTCAAGAGCGCCCGCACCAAGGACCTCCTGATGTGGATGCTGTCCACCAAGATGATGCCTGCCGTGGGCGCCCTGGTGCCGGTGTACGTGATGGCCCAGCACAGCGGGCTGCTCGACACCCGGCTGGGCCTGGTGATTCTCTTCACCCTGTCCAACCTGCCCATCATGGTGTGGATGCTGTACTCGCACTTCAAGGACATCCCGCACGAGATCCTGGAGGCTGCCCGCATGGATGGCGCCACCCTGTGGCAGGAGCTGCGCCTGGTGCTGCTGCCCCTGGGCCTGGGTGGGCTGGCGTCAACCGGCCTGCTGTGCCTGGTGCTGTCGTGGAACGAGGCCTTCTGGAGCCTCAACCTCAGCTCGGCCAAGGCGGGCACGCTGGCCACGCTGATTGCCAGCTATTCCAGCCCTGAAGGCCTGTTCTGGGCCAAGTTGTCGGCCGCTTCGCTGCTGGCCATCGCGCCCATCGTCGTGTTTGGCTGGTTCAGCCAGAAGCAGCTGGTGCAGGGCCTGACCTTCGGCGCCGTCAAGTAAACCCTTTCAAGAGATTTCCCCATGGCCTATCTGCAACTGCATGGCATTGAAAAATTCTTTGGCGAGCACCGCGCCATCAAGGGCATCGACCTGCACATCGAGCAGGGCGAGTTCATCGTTTTCGTCGGCCCCTCGGGATGCGGCAAATCCACCTTGCTGCGCCTGATCGCGGGCCTGGAGAGCAGCGACGGCGGCCGCCTGATGCTGGATGGGCGCGACATCACCGAGCAGCCCTCCAGCAAGCGCGATCTGGCCATGGTGTTCCAGAGCTACGCGCTGTACCCGCACATGAGCGTGTTCGAGAACATGAGCTTTGCCCTCAAGCTGGCCAAGGCCGACCCCGCCGTGATTCGCGACAAAGTGGAGCGTGCGGCCCACATCCTCAACCTGGGACCCTACCTGCAGCGCACCCCCAAGGAGCTCTCGGGCGGCCAGCGCCAGCGCGTGGCGATCGGCCGCGCCATCGTGCGTGCGCCCAAGGTGTTCTTGTTCGATGAGCCGCTGTCCAACCTCGACGCGGCCCTGCGTGGCCAGACCCGGGTCGAGATCGCCAAGCTGCATCGCGAGCTGGGGGCCACCACCATCTACGTCACCCACGATCAGGTCGAGGCCATGACCCTGGCCGACCGGGTGGTGGTGCTGCGCGACGGGCAGATCGAGCAGGTCGGCACCCCGCTGGAGTTGTACGACCGCCCCGCCAACCAGTTCGTGGCCCAGTTCATCGGTACGCCGAAAATGAACGTGGTGGCCGCTCAACTGCTGCCGGCCCAGCCGGGCTGGGACCTGCCTGCGGGCGGCTCGGTGGGGCTGCGCCCCGAGCACCTGAGCCTGTGCCCGCCGGGCCAGGGCCCGTTGCGCGGCCGGGTGGAACTGCTGGAGGCCCTGGGGGCTGAGACCTTGATCTATGTCGGTACCCCCGAAGGTGCTCAGCTGGTGGCCCGCCAGAACAGCCGCAGCGCCCTGAAGGCGGGCGATGAGGTGGGCTTGCAGATCGATTTCGATGCGGCCCACCTTTTTGACGCCCAGGGCCGCATCACCCGCACTGGCCTGGCCCGCGAAGCCCTGAGCCATTGACTGATCCCAGACCGACCCATTCCTTTTTTCCCATGGCCGACCACGACACCCCTTTCCTCATGCTCCACCTGGGGCTGGGCTCATTCCACCGCGCCCATCAGGCCGTCTACCTGCATCAGTTGCAGCAACTCGGCGACCGCCGCTGGGCCCTGGCTGCCGGCAACCTGCGCCCCGACATGGCTGACACGATCGAGGCCCTGCAGGCCCAGCACGGCGCCTACACCCTGGAGACCGTGAGCCCGCAAGGCGAGCGGGTGTATCAGCGCATCACGGCTTTGCAGACCGTGGTGCCGTACGACCCGGCACTCAGCGGGCTGATCCGGCTTGGGAGCGACGCGCGCACCGGCATCATCTCCTTCACCGTCACCGAGGCGGGCTACTACCTCGACTCGGCCAACCGGCTGGAGTTGGCCCAGGCCGATTTGCAGGCCGACCTGCTGGCCGCCCGGCAGGGCCGGGCCGGCAGCACGATCTACGGCGCCTTGTGCGCCATCCTGCGTGAGCGCATGCGCCTGGGAGGCGGCCCGGTGACCCTGCTGAACTGCGACAACCTGCGCCACAACGGCGACCGCTCCCGCAGCGGGCTGCTTCAGTTCATCGAGCAGCTGGGTGACACCGCCTTGTCGGGCTGGGTGCAGCGCCACACCAGCAGCCCCAACGCCATGGTCGACCGCATCACGCCGCGACCCACGCCCGCGGTGCGTGAGCGCGTGGCTGCCGCCACCGGTGTGGACGACCCGGCGGCCCTGATGGGCGAAAGCTTCATCCAGTGGGTGATCGAAGACCGCTTTGTGGCGGGGCGGCCCGAATGGGAGCGGGTAGGGGTCGAGATGGTGGGCTCGGTCCAGGCCCATGAAGAGGCCAAGATCCGCCTGCTCAATGCCACCCACAGCTGCATCGCCTGGGCCGGTACCCTGCTGGGCCTGACCTGCATCCACGAGGGCACACTGCACCCGGTGATCCGCCGCCTGGCCTACGACTACGTCACCGACGATGTGATCCCGGTGCTCGACACCCCCGAGCACCCCAGCCCCATCGACCTGGCCCGCTACCGCGATGTGGTGCTGGAGCGTTTCGGCAACCCGGCCATCGCCGACACCAACCAGCGCGTGGCCATGGATGGCTTCTCGAAGATCCCGGGCTTCATCGTGCCCACGGTGCGCGAGCGGCTGGCCGCAGGGGCCAGCATCCGCAGCGTGGCGGTGCTGCCGGCCCTGTTCCTGGCCTACCTGCAGCGCTGGCATCAGGGGCGCATTCACTACGTCTACCAGGACCAGGCGATGGACCCGGCCCAGGCCCACACCGTCTGCGAGGCGGCCGACCCGGTACGGGCGTTCGCCGCCCTGCCCACGTTGTGGGGCGACCTGGCCGGCGACCGCCGCCTGGTGGCCGCCCTGCGCGAAGCCAGCCAGCGCGTCACCCAATTCATCGAGGAGCAAAAGGCATGAGCGAGCGACTGAAGCACAAGCACGCCCTGTTGACCGGGGCCGCCGGCGGCATCGGCCTGGCGGTGACCGGGGCCTACCTGGCCCAAGGGGCGCACTGCACCGTGGCCGACATCGGGGCCCAGCCTACGCCCGAGTTGGCGGCCCTGATGCAGCGCCACCCCGAGGCCCTGCACTACCAGCAGGCCGATGTGACCCGGCTGGCCCAGATCGACACCCTGATCGAGCAGGCCCGCAGCCGCTACGGGGCCATCACCACCTTGTTCAACAACGCGGCCATTTTTGACATGGCCCCCTTGTTCGACAGCCACGAGGCGATGTACGACCGGATCTTTGCGGTCAATGTGAAGGGCGCCTTCTTTGTGATGCAGAAGGTGCTGGCCCACATGGTGGCCGAGGGCGTGCACGGCGGCGCGGTCATCAACATGGCCTCGCAGGCCGGGCGCCGGGGCGAGGCCCTGGTGTCTCACTACTGCGCCAGCAAGGCTGCCGTCATCAGCTACACCCAGAGTGCCGCCCTGGCCATGGCACCGCACGGCATCCGGGTCAACGGAATTTCGCCCGGCGTGATCGACACCCCCATGTGGCAGCATGTCGATGCCCTGTTCGCCCGCTACGAGCACCTGGCCCCGGGCGAAAAGAAAAAGCAGGTGGGCGCCGCCGTGCCTCTGGGGCACATGGGCCAGCCCACCGACCTGTGCGGGGCCGCCGTGTTCCTGGCCAGCGACGAGGCGGCTTACATCACGGCCCAGACCCTCAACGTCGATGGCGGTAATGTGATGTCCTGAGCCTTGTCCTGAGTCCGTCCTGTTCCGAGTCCACCCTGCTGCGCCGCCATGTCCACCAAACCCCGCCAGCTCAAGCCCGAGCTTGAACACGACTACAGCCGCCCGACCGAGCTGGGCTACGAGGCGCCCGATGAGGTCGGGCTGATCCGCTGCCTGTCGCACGGCTTTCCCACGCCGCTGGCCCGTTGGCACTACCACGACGAATACGAGCTGCACCTGATCACAGCCACCACCGGCAAGGCCTTTGTGGGGGACTGGATCGGCCAGTTCCAGCCCGGCCACCTGGTGCTGACCGGGCCGCGCCTGCCGCACAACTGGGTGAGCGTCGATGTGCCCGAGGGCGGTGTGCCGCAGCGCGATCTGGTGATCCAGTTCCGCCATGAGCCCATCGAGCAGGGCAGCCAGCAGATTCCGGAGCTGCGTGAGCTGCTGCCCCTGCTGGAGCGGGCCCGCCATGGCATCGAGTTCTTCGGCCTGCAGCAGCAGGCGACCGAGCACTGGCACTGCATCAAGCGCCTGCAGGGCCTGGCGCGGTTTGCCGCCTTCTGTGATTTCATGGCCGAGTTGGGGCGCTGCACCGACTTCAGGCTGCTGTCGAGCGCCCGGCTGCAGAGCGAGGACAACGACGCCCAGCTCGACCAGATCAATGCCATCCTGATGCGCATCACCGACCGCCTCAGCGAGCCGGTGTCGGCCACCGAACTGGCGGCAGAGCTGGACATGAGCGAGAGCCGCTTCTCGCGCTTCTTCCGCCGCGCCACCGGCAACACCTTCACCGACTTCGTCAGCCATGTGCGGGTGAATCGCGCCTGCCAGTTGCTGATGGAGTCGGATCGTCTCATCACCCACATTGCCTATGAAGTGGGTTTCAACAACATGGCCAACTTCAACCGGCGCTTTCTCGACATCAAGGGCATGACCCCCAGCGAGTACCGGCGCCAGGTGGACAAGCGCTTTGGCCTCAAGACCTGAAAGGCCGTGCCCATGTACCTCGGAATCGATCTCGGCACCTCGGGTGTCAAGGCCTGCCTGCTCGACCCTGAGCTGGGGATGATGGCCTGTGCCGACGCGGCCCTGACCTTGCAACTGCCCCGCGAGGGCTGGAGCGAGCAGGCCCCGCAGGCCTGGTGGAAGGCGGTGGAGCAGGCGCTGCAGCGCCTGCGCGCCCAGGCCCCGGCAGCCTGGGGCAGCGTGCAGGCGTTGGGCCTGTCGGGCCAGATGCATGGTGCCGTGCTGCTCGACGCCCAGGACCGGGTGCTGCGCCCGGCCATTCTGTGGAACGACGGCCGCAGCGAAGCCGAATGTGCCGAACTGGAGGCCCTGGCCCCTGGGCTGCACACGGTGGCCGGCAACCTGGCCATGCCGGGCTTCACCGCACCCAAATTGCTGTGGCTGCGCCGCCATGAGCCGGCGCTGTTCGAGCGCACGCGCCGCGTGTTGCTGCCCAAGGACTGGCTGCGCCTGCAGATGACGGGCGAGGCCGTCAGCGAGATGTCCGACGCCTCGGGCACGCTGTGGCTGGATGTGGGGCGGCGCTGCTGGAGCGAGCCCTTGCTGGCAGCCTGTGGCCTGGGCCTGTCGCACATGCCTCGGCTGGTCGAGGGCGATCAGGTGTCGGGCCTGCTGCGGTCCGTGCTGGCCGAGCGCTGGGGCCTGCCGGCCGGTGTGCGGGTGGCGGGTGGCGGGGGCGACAACGCCGCCAGCGCCATCGGTGTGGGGGCGGTTCGGGCGGGGCAGGGGCTGGTGTCGCTGGGCACCTCAGGCGTGGTGTTCCGCGTCTGCGACGCGTTCCGGCCCCTCACGGATCAGGCCGTGCACACCTTTGCCCATGCTCTGGCGGGGCGCTGGCACCAGATGTCGGTGATGCTCAGCGCCGCCAGTGCCCTGAGTTGGCTGCGGCGCCTGACCGGCGTGGCCGATGAGGCCGAACTGAGCCGCCTGGCAGGTCGCTTGAGCCTGGCTGAGCGGGCCGAGGCGCCCTTGTTTCTGCCCTACCTCGGGGGCGAGCGCACCCCTCACAACAATCCTCAGGCCAGTGGCGTGTTCTTGGGCCTGCGCAGCCGCCACGGGCCGGCGGATCTGGCCTGGTCGGTGATGGAGGGGGTGGGCTTCGGCCTGCTTGACGGTCTGCAGGCGATGGGCCCGTCGCCCAGTCAAGCGCCAGCGGCCTTCTCGCTGGTGGGGGGCGGGGCGCGCAGCGATGTCTGGGCCGGTCTGCTGGCCAGCGGCCTGGGCTGCCCCTTGCTGCGGCCCGTCGGGGCCGATGCAGCGGCGGCCCTGGGCGCGGCACGCCTGGCCTGGCTGGCCGATGGCGGCGACGAAGCCACCGTGTGCCAGGCCCTGCCCACCCAGGCCTGTTTCGAGCCTGAGCCCGAGCTGCAGGCGCTGCTGCAGGCGCGCCATCCACGTTTTCGAGCCGCCTACCCGGCGCTGCAGGCCCTGTTTTGAGCCTTTTCCTGACCCCTGTGACGGACCCCGCTTCCGAACCCATTGCCCGACTGCCATGACCGAATCCCCTTTGCCACTGCGCGTGGCTGTTGCCGGCGAAGCCTTGATTGACCTGGTGGGCCTGGCCGACGGCCACTACCAACCCTGTCTGGGCGGGGCGGTGTACAACCTGGCCCGCGCCCTGGCCTGCCAGAGCGTGGGCACGCTGTACCTGAACCCGTTTTCACGTGACCGCTTTGGCCGTGAACTGCAGGCCCAGTTGTTGCGCGATGGCGTGCGTCTCGCGCAAGCCGAGCCCGTGCCCCAGGCCACCTCGCTGGCCTTGGTGGGGCTCAATGCCGACGGGCACCCTGATTACGCCTTCTACCGTGAGGGCGTGGCCGACCGGCAGGTCAGTGCGCAGGGGCTGGCCCAGGCCCTGCGGCCTCATGACAGCCTGGAGCTGGTCTGCACCGGCGGCCTGGCGCTGGATGCCCGCGATGCGGGCATCTACCTGCCCTGGCTGCAAGCCCAGCGTGCGGCCGGGCGCGGTGTGGTGGTGGACGCCAACCTGAGACCCTCGGTGATGCCGGATCTGCAGGCCTACCGACAGCATGTGCTGGCGGTGCTGGCCCAGGCCCACATCGTGAAGGTCAGTGACGAAGACTTGCTGCACCTGGCGCTGCCCGGCGACACGGCACTGGAGCGTGCAGTGCACTTGCAGCGCCAATCGGGCTGCCCTTGGCTGCTGCTGACCCTGGGGGCCGAGGGGGCCTGTCTGTTGACCAGGCCGGGGGCGGCCTGGCAGGCGCGTGAGACCGATGCCTTGACAGTGGTCGATACCGTGGGGGCGGGCGACAGCTTTCTGGCGGGCCTGCTGGCGGCCTTGCTGCAGCGCTTGCCTTCACCGCTGGAGGCGTCGAACTGGGCCGACCGCCTGCAGCGCTTGTCGGGCGACGATGCGCAGGCCCTGCTCGGCCATGCCCTGGCCTGTGCCAGCCTGTGCGTGCAGCAGCGCGGCTGTGTGCCGCCACACTGGGCCGAGGCCCAGGCCTGGCGGGCGCAGCACAGCTTGCAGTCCCGGGCCTTGGCGCTGCCGCACTGAGCGCTCAAGCCCCGGCCACCGCGGCGCTCACAGGTTGGTAGCCGCCAGCACCTCGTTCAGGTCGGTCAGGCCGTGCAGCATCTTGTCGATGCCGTCCTGGCGCAGGGTCTTCATGCCGGCGGCCAGGGCGCTCTGGCGCAGCTCGCTGCCGCTGGCGCGGTGGCGGATCTGGCCGCGGATGGTGTCATTGCTCAGCATCAGCTCGTGCAGCCCCAGCCGGCCCTGGTAGCCATGGTGCTCGCAGTGCGGGCAGCCGGCTTCGTGGGCGCGGTACAGCATCAGGCCTTGTGGCCCCCGGCCGTGGGTGTGTTGCCATTGCTCGACCTGGTGCTGAACATCTTCAGCGCTGGGTTGGGCCACACCATCGCAGGCGCTGAGCAGGTACTGACGGGCCAGGCCCTGCAGTGCCTCGGTGGTGGCGGGCTGGGCTTCGCGGCAATGCGGGCACAGCCGGCGCACCAGGCGCTGGGCCAGGATGGCCAGCAGCGAGTCGGAGAAGTTGAAGGGGTCGAGCCCGATCTCCAGCAGACGCCCGACGCTTTCGGGGGCCGAGTTGGTGTGCAGGGTGGACAACACCAGGTGGCCGGTGAGCGAGGCCTCGATTGCGATGCGGGCGGTCTCCTCGTCGCGCATCTCGCCGATCATGATCACGTCGGGGTCGGCACGCAAAAAGGTGCGCATGGCGGCGGCAAAGGTCCAGCCGATGCGCGGGTTGATCTGCACCTGACGCAGGCCCTCCTGGGTGATCTCGACCGGGTCTTCTGCGGTCCAGATCTTGCGGTCCTCGGTGTTGATGTCGCGGATCAGCGAGTGCAGGGTGGTGGTCTTGCCGCAGCCCGTGGGGCCGCAGACCAGGATCAGGCCGTAGCTTTTCTGGGCCATGGCGCGCAGGGCCAGCAGGTTGTCGGGGTTCAGGCCGATGCTGTCCAGCGGAAGCGGGCGGTGGCTGCCCAACAGGCGCAGCACCACGTCCTCCAGGCCCTGCGAGGTGGGCACGGTGACCATGCGCATCTCCAGGCGTGAGTTGCCAAAGCGCGAGAAGTCGATCTTGCCGTCCTGCGGCTTGCGGTGCTCCGAGATGTCCAGCCCGGCCATGATCTTGAGCCGGGTGACGAGTGCGAAACGCCAGTGGCAGGGCACTTCGAGGTAGTTGATCAGGCGGCCATCCACGCGCAGCCGGATGCGCACCGGTGCCGGTGCGGGCTGCATCTCGATGTGGATGTCCGAGGCCCGGTGGGCCTGGGCCTCGCTGATCAGGGTGTTGATCAGGCGCACCAGGGTGTTGTCCGATTCGCTGACCTGGGTCGGGTCGACGTGGGTTTCCACGTCGCCGGCAGGCGCCAGTTCACTGGCCAGCGCGTGCGCGTCGAGCACCTTGGGGGCGTCCGCCGTGGCCGGGGTGCCCGTTGGTCCGGTGGTGCCGGTCCGACGCGGATAGAAGCGCGCGATGGTAGGCTGCAAGGTACCGGGGGCGGCCAGGGCCGGCAGCAGGCGGTGCTGGGTCAGGAAGCGCAGCTCATCGAGCAGGCGTTGATCCCAGGGGTCGGCCATCAGCAGCACCAGCACCTCGTCTTCGAGCAGCAGCGGCAGCACGGATTCACGTTCGGCCACATGGTGGGGCACCAGGGCCAGTGCGGCGGGGTCGGGTGAGAGCTGGCGCGGGTCGATCACGGGGCTGCCCAGCCAGGCCGCAATGGCGGCCTGCAATTGCGCCTCGCTCAGAATGCCGTTGCGCACCAGAATCTGGCCGAGCAGGGTCCTGTCCTGGTGTTCACCCGCGGGGGCGTTGTGCCGTTGCTTTTGCTGGTGGGCCAGGGCGCTTTCGATGGTGGCGCGTCCGACCAGCCCGCTTTGCTGCAGGGCCTCACCCAGGTGCCGGGCCCGGCTCAGGGTGGGGTGGTGGGCATGCAGGCCGTCCCAGAGTTCGCGGCTGGTCGCGGGGCGCAGAGGTGGGTTCAAAGCGGTGGCTGGCGGTGCAGTCATGAAGGCGCGATCAAAAAAAGGACTTGGTGGGTTTCAGGTCCTGGCCCTTCTTGCTGGGGCCCTGTCACCTGATCGCGTCCTTCCCGGGCCCTGTGCAGCACAGGGTCAGCGCGTGATGTAACTATATGTTAAAGCTTGTGTGAGCCTGGGTGTGTTATCAGACCTCGGCAGGTGGGGTCATGGCGACTTCGCCGGCCCCCACTGTGCTCACGGCCTGCTCGTGCAGCCGGTGCCGTCAGGGGGCGAGACTCGAAAATGACCTGCATGACGATCTCCAGTGAGTGAATGGCGTCTCAAAGACTGGGGGGCAATGACTTCATTGAAAGCAGATAATTTCGCATCAAGGTTCCTGAAAATACAGAGCTTTCGTCATGAGCGCCTCTTTCAATTACAAGCACCTGTATTACTTCTGGGTGGTCGCCAAGGAGGGCGGTATCTCCAAGGCGGCCGAGCGGTTGGGCATGGCGGTGCAGACCATCAGTGCCCAGGTCCGAGAGCTGGAGCGTTCGTTGGGCTATGCGCTGCTCAAACCGGCCGGGCGAGGGCTGGTGCTGACCGATGCGGGCATGGCCGCCATGCAGCAGGCGGACCAGATCTTCCAGCTCGGCGAGAGCCTGCCCACCCGCGTGCGCGATGCGGTCAGCGCGCCCATGGTGCGGCTGGCCGTGGGGATTTGTGACGGCTTGTCCAAGCTGGTGGTGCGCAGCCTCTTGAACCCGATCATGGAGGTCACGCACCTGCGCCTGCTGTGCCATGAAGGCGAACTGGACGACCTGCTCGGTGAATTGGCGCTGCACCGGCTCGATGTGGTGCTGTCCGACCGGCCGGCACCCGTCAATCCGAACATCAAGCTCTACAGCCACCTCATGGGCACCTCGTCGATCGCCTGGTATGGCACGGCGGCCATGGCCCAGTCTTGCAGCCGCCACTTCCCGGCCAGCCTGGCCGATGTGCCGGTGCTGCTGCCCACGGGCCACACGGCCTTGCGGGCCCGCCTGGATCAGTGGTTCGAGCAGCAGGGGGTGCGGCCCCGGGTAGTCGGTGAGTTCGAGGACAGTGCGCTGCTGAAGACCTTCGGCGCCAGTGGCATGGGGGTGTTTCCGGCTTCCGAGCTGGCGCATGAGGATCTGCAGTCCCACTACCCGGTGCGCCGCATTGGCCCTTGCGAGGGGGTGACCGAGCATTTCTATGCCATTGGCACCGAGCGCAAGGTGCAGCACCCCATCGTGCAGCGGCTGCTGCAGGCGGCGGCCTGAGGCCGGGCTCTCAGGCGGTCTGCTGGATCCCGGCCAGCACCCAGCCGCCGGCACCTGCCAGGGGCTTGCTCAGGTTCCAGACCTCGTCGAACACCTCATCGTCGATGCCCGCGCCGTAGCGGATGAAGCCGGTGAAGCGGACGCTCACCAGGTAGCGCGGGGGTTCTTGCGCCACGTCGAGCACCTGGGCCTCGAGTTGCAGGACTTCACCGCGTTGCGGGGCTGCGCCACGCTCTCCGAATTCCTGTTGCAATTGGGCCAGCATCTCCGGCGTGGTGAACTCGCGCAGGGCGTCAAGCTGGCCGCTGTCATAGGCCGCCTGGAGCCGGACGAAGTTGGACTTGGCATGGTGCTCGAAGCCCGCCCGATCGAAGTCCGCCGGAATCGCGGCTTGTTGAGCCACCGGTTGCAGGGCCGAGCCGATGAGCGAGCCGGACCCGGTGCCCAGTGGGCTGGATGGCGTCGCAACTTTGTAGGCGTTCTGCGGCTGCGTGGCTTGAGGCGCGGTGGCGTAGGGCGCACCGGGGCCGACCCCTGGGGCGACTTGAGGACCGATGGCGGCCGGCATCAGGCCTGGAGCCGCTTGGCCAGTGCCCGGGCTGCCCTGGGCGCGCCGGCGCAGCACGAAGCCGATCACGGCCATGACGGCGACGGCCAGCAAGCCCATCATCATCATGGAGGCCAACTGCTCGCCAAAGCCGAAGTGCGAGGCCAAGGCCGCCAGGCCCAGGCCGGCGGCGAGGCCGGCCAGCGGCCCGGCCCAGGAGGGCTTGCGGGCTGCGGCCGTGCCGGCGGCAGCGGCTGGCGTGGCCGCTGTTGCGGGCGCCGCGCTGGGGTTGGCCTGGGTGGCCGGGCTGGACGGGGCCTTGTTCTGCACCGCCTCGCGTTGGGTGCCGACGGACTTGCCGCCGCCCATGCGTTTGGCGGCCTCGGCGTCCATGGAGGCGGTCGCCAGGCCCAGCGACAGCACCACGGCCAGTGCGGTTAAGAGTTTCTTCATGGTCTGCTCCTGGATGAAAAATGATCCTGGGCGCAGCGTAAGCAGGAAGACGCTCAAAAAAAAGCTGGGTTTAGTGGATCCTCATTCCTAAAAAACCTGAATCAAATCCGGTGCTGCTCAGCCCGTTGGCGGCTGGCCGGGCGCCATCGATGGGCGGCGCGGTGTCAGAGCGCCAGCTCGTACTCCACCGTGATCGGTGCGTGGTCGCTGAACTTCTCGCCCTTGTAGATGGCCTCGGTGCGCGCGGTCTCGGCGATGGCGGGGGTGGCCAGGTGGTAGTCCAGGCGCCAGCCCACGTTCTTGGCGTAGGCCTGGCCGCGGTTGCTCCACCAGGTGTAGCAGGCCTCGGTGGTGTCGGGCTGCAGGCGGCGGTAGACGTCGACCACGCCATCGGCCAGCAACTGGGTCATCCAGGCGCGTTCTTCGGGCAGAAAGCCACTGTTCTTCTGGTTGCCCTTCCAGTTTTTCAGGTCGGCTTGCTGATGGGCGATGTTGATGTCGCCGCACAGCACGAAGTCGCGCTGTTGCTTCAGGGCCATCAAGTGCGGGTGCATCA
Source organism: Curvibacter sp. GW821-FHT09D12 (assembly GCF_059416245.1). Taxonomy (NCBI): domain Bacteria; kingdom Pseudomonadati; phylum Pseudomonadota; class Betaproteobacteria; order Burkholderiales; family Comamonadaceae; genus Curvibacter; species Curvibacter sp. GW821-FHT09D12. Next base: position 39,900 of record NZ_JBWKOU010000022.1, read on the forward strand.
GCGCCAGGAAGCGGAACTTGGCCTGCTGGCGCTCCTCGCCCGAAGAGCCGCTGGGGAAGTAGCTGCTGATGACCGAGAACTTGCGCTGGGGGGTGTCAAAGCGCAATTCGACATAGCGACCTTCGGCATCGAACTCGCCGCCATCGAAGCCGACCACCACGTCGCTGGGCGCGTGACGGGTGTAGACGCCCACGCCTGAATAGCCCTTTTTCTCGGCCAGATGAAAGTACCCCTTGAGCTGCGCGAGCTCTTCGAAGCGGCCGGCCAGGTCGGGGGCCTGGGCCTTGATCTCCTGCACACAAATACAATCCGGCTGGGTGGCCGCAATCCAGGCTTCGACGCCCTTGGTGGTGGCCGAACGGATGCCGTTGAGATTGAGGCTGGTTAATTTGAACAAGGAATTCCCCATGGTGGTTGAGAGCGTGCAAGGGTCTGGTCAAGACCTGCTGGCCCAGGATTTTGTGCAGTTTGCGGTGGATGCAGGGGTGCTGCGCTTTGGTGAATTCAAGACCAAGGCGGGCCGCCTGAGCCCCTACTTCTTCAATGCCGGGCTGTTTGACGATGGCGCCAAGCTGGGCCGTCTGGCCGAATTCTATGCAAAACGGATCCTGGAAAGCGGCATCGAGTTCGACATGATTTTTGGCCCGGCCTACAAAGGCATTCCACTGGCCGCGGCGGTCGCGATCGAGCTGGCCCGCCTGGGCCGCAACGTGCCCTTTGCCTACAACCGCAAAGAGGCCAAGGACCATGGCGAGGGCGGCACCCTGGTGGGCGCGCCGTTGAAGGGGCGGGTGCTGATCGTGGACGATGTGATGTCGGCCGGGACTGCCGCGCGCGAGTCGATTGCCATCATCCAGGCGGCCGGGGCCCAATCCCATGCCGTGGCCCTGGCCCTGGACCGTCAGGAGAAAGCCACCGAAAACGGGCAGGACGTGCCTTACAGCGCTGTGCAATATGTCCGGGATCGGCTGGGTTTGCAGGTTTGTGCCATCGCCAGGCTGGCGGACTTGTTACAGTATCTGCAACAAACCGGGCAGGGTGGTTCGGCGGCAGATCACGAGCGTGTTCTGGCCTATCGCCAACGCTACGGAGTCAGCGAAGGATAAAGAGTGACGATCAGGGTTTGGGCCGTGATGGGCTTGCTGGCAGTCCACAGTGGACTGCAGCTTGCCCATGCCCAAGCCATCTTCACCTGCGTGGACGGCAAGGGCCGTCGCATCACCTCAGACCGGCCCATTCCCGAGTGCCTGGACCGCGAGCAACGCGAGCTCAACCCCAGCGGGACCGTCAAACGCCAGATTCCCCCCAGCCAGACCGCCCAGGAGCGCGCCTCAGAGGAGGCTCGTCAACGCCAGGCCGAAGAGGAGCAGGCGCGGGTCCTGGAAGAAAAGCGCCGCGACCGCGCCCTGCTGGCGCGCTACCCAGACCGGGCTTCGCACGACGCGGAGCGTGGCGAGTCGCTGAAGCAGGTTGACGAGGTGGTGGTGTTGGCGCAGCGTCGCATCGATGATCTCAAGGCCCAGCGCAAGGCCATTGACACCGAGTTCGAGTTTTACCGCCACGACCCGAACAAAGCACCTTTGGCGCTGCGCATGCGGCGCCAGGACAACCTGGCGACCGAGCAGGCGCAACTGCGCTTCATCGAGGAGCAGGCGCAGGAGAAAAAACGCATCAATCAGCGTTTTGACCGCGAGCTGACGCGCCTGACCCTGCTCTGGGGTGGCGCCCGCTGAGCGCACCCGGGGCCGTGCGGGCCCCGGTGCTGACACAGGCGTAGGCGCTCGCTCTGGCCTCAGGCCAGTTTGCTCTTGAGCAGTTCGTTGACCTGGCCCGGGTTGGCCTTGCCCTTGCTGGCCTTCATCACCTGGCCCACCAGGGCGTTGAAAGCCTTGTCCTTGCCGGCCTTGTACTGCGCCACGTTGTCGGCGTTGGCGGCAATCACCTCGTCGATGATCTTCTCGAGCGCGCCCGAGTCGTTCATCTGCTTGAGGCCCTTGGCTTCGATCACGGCGTCGACTTCGCTGGCCTCGCCACTCCAGAGCGCTTCAAACACTTGCTTGCCGGCGTTGTTGGAGATGGTGCCATCGGCAATGCGGCCCACCAGGGCCGCCAGCTGGGCCGCGCTCACGGCAGCGGTCTCGATGCTGGCTTCGCCGCTGTTGAGGCGGCGTGACAGCTCGCCCATCACCCAGTTACTGACCAGCTTGGGCTGGCCGCTGGCCTTGGCCGCCGACTCGAAGTAGGCCGCCATGGCCTTGCTCTGGGTCAGGGTGGTGGCGTCGTACTCGGGCAGGCCGTAGTCGGCCACGAAGCGGGCGGCCATGGTGCGCGGCAGCTCGGTCATGGCCGCCTTCACGCGCTGCACCCATTCGTCGGCGATCACCAGTGGGGGCAGGTCGGGGTCCGGGAAGTAGCGGTAATCGGCTGCGTCTTCCTTGGTGCGCATGGCGCGGGTTTCGCCGGTGTCGGGATCGAACAGCACGGTGGCCTGCTGGATGGCATGGCCGTCTTCGATCTGGTCGATCTGCCAGCGCACCTCGTAGTCGATGGCTTGCTGCATGAACTTGAAGCTGTTCAGGTTCTTGATCTCGCGGCGGGTGCCCAGGGGCTGGCCGGGTTTGCGCACCGACACGTTGGCGTCGCAGCGGAAGCTGCCTTCCTGCATGTTGCCGTCGCAGATGCCGATCCAGGTGACGATCTTGTGCAGCTCTTTGGCGTAGGCCACGGCTTCGTCGCTGGAGCGCATGTCGGGCTCGGTCACGATCTCCAGCAGCGGCGTGCCGGCACGGTTCAGGTCGATGCCCGACTGACCGATGAAGTCTTCGTGCAGCGATTTGCCGGCATCTTCTTCAAGGTGGGCGCGTACCAGACGCACCGTCTTCTTCTCGTCACCGAGGAAGAACTCGACCTGGCCGCCGACCACCACCGGGATCTCGAACTGGCTGATCTGGTAGCCCTTGGGCAGGTCCGGGTAGAAGTAGTTCTTGCGCGCGAAGATGCTTTTGGGCGAGATGTGCGAGCCGATCGCCAGGCCGAACTCGATGGCGCGTTCGACGGCGCCCTTGTTCATCACCGGCAGCGTGCCGGGCAGGGCCAGGTCCACGGCGCAGGCCTGGGTGTTGGGTTCGGCACCAAAGGCCGTGGGCGCTCGGCTGAAGATCTTGCTCTGGGTGGAGAGCTGGGCATGGGTTTCGAAGCCGATCACGACTTCGTAGCCGTGCACGAGTTTGGGTTGACTGCTCATGATCAGATGCTCTCCGGACGGCGGAGGTGGAAGTCAGTGGCTTGCTGGAAGCGGTGGGCGGCGTTCAGCAGACGGGTTTCGCCGAAGTAGTTGCCGATCAGCTGCAGGCCCACGGGCATGCCGCCTTCGCCGAAGCCGGCCGGCAGGCTCATGCCGGGCAGGCCGGCCAGCGAGCCGGGCAGGGTGAAGATGTCGGCCAGGTAGTTGGCCACCGGGTCGGCTGATTTCTCGCCCAGCTTCCAGGCCACGGTGGGGGCCACCGGGCCGGCGATCACGTCGCATTGCTTGAAGGCCTGCTGGAAGTCGTCGGCAATCATGCGGCGGATCTTCTGCGCCTGCAGGTAGTAGGCGTCGTAGTAACCGTGCGACAGCACATAGGCACCGATCATGATGCGGCGCTTGACCTCGTCGCCAAAGCCTTCGGCGCGGGTCTTCTTGTACATGTCGGTCAGGTCGCCGTAGTCCTTGGCGCGGTGGCCGAACTTCACGCCGTCGAAGCGGCTCAGGTTCGAGCTGGCCTCGGCCGGGGCGATGATGTAGTAGACCGGGATGGACAGTTCGGTGCGCGGCAGGCTGATCGGCACCAGGGTGGCGCCCAGCTTCTCATACTCTTTCAGGGCGGCGTCGACGGCGGCACGCACATCAGGGGCCAGGCCTTCGCCAAAGAACTCGGCCGGCACGCCAATGCGCAGGCCTTCGATCGAGTCGTTCAGACCACGCGAAAAGTCTTCGGCCGGCACGTCGAGCGAGGTCGAGTCGCGGTCCGGGTCGGGGCCGCAGATCGCCGACAGCAGCAGGGCGCAGTCTTCGGCGCTGCGGGCCATGGGGCCGGCCTGGTCCAGGCTGGAGGCGAAGGCGATCATGCCGTAGCGTGAGGCCCGGCCATAGGTGGGCTTGATGCCGGTGATGCCGCAGAAACTGGCGGGCTGGCGGATCGAGCCGCCGGTGTCGGTGCCGGTCACGGCCGGGGCCAGGCGGGCCGCCACGGCCGCGGCGCTGCCACCCGACGAGCCGCCGGGCACGCGGTTGCGGTCCCAGGGGTTGCGCACCGGGGCGGGCTGCTCGAAGCCCAGCGGGGCGATGGCCGAGTTCTCATTGGCCGAACCCATGGCGAACTCGTCACAGTTGAGCTTGCCCAGGGTCACCGCGCCAGCATCGGCCAGCCGTGTGACCACGGTGGCGTCAAACGGCGACTGGTAGCCCGCCAGCATCTTGGAGCCGGCGGTGCTGGGGAAACTCTTTGTAACAAAAATATCTTTGTGTGCAATCGGCACACCGTCCAGGGCGCGGGCCTGGCCGGCCGCAATCCGCTCATCGGCGGCCCGGGCCTGGGCCAGGGTGGCCTCTTCGTTCAGGGCGACAAAAGCCCCGAGTTCAGGTGCGGCCTGGATGCGGCCGAGAAAATGCTGGGCCGCCTCGACGGCGGAAACTTCACGCTTCTGAAGCTGGCGGGCCAGTTCGGCCACGCTGAGGTCATGCAATGCAGGGGAGGTCATTCGAACGATTCCTTACTCGATCACCTTGGGCACCAGGAACAGGCCCCGCTCGACGGCGGGCGCGCTTTGCTGGTTGGCCTCGCGCTGGTTGGGCTCGCTGGCGATGTCGTCACGCAGGCGCAGCGCCACCTCCTGGATGGCGGCCACCGGGTGAGCCAGGGGCTCCAGACCGGTGGTGTCGACAGCGCGCATTTTTTCGACGATGTCAAAGAAACCATTGAGCTGGGTGAGCATGCGCTCGCTTTCGGCAGGTTGAAGTTCCAGCCGGGCCAGGTTGGCGATCCGGGCTATGTCCTGAGAGGTGAGGGCCATAGAGTTTGAGCGGGTGGTATCTGAAAAAAGCCGCTGTCGCAGCGGTGTTCCGAGGGGATCGGAGGAAGTTATTCACAGGGGATCGGGTATTATCCCGTCTTTGTCGCGTTACCCCCCAAAGTGCTGGTAATTGAGCTAAAAACCGCTCATTTTGACCCCTGGTGACCCTGTAACTGACCCCGAAAATTGAGGCGACGGCGGGCCGAAGCGCATGCCGTGCCTGAGAGGATTTTGAATGTTTGGAGCCTTCCGTCGGTATTTCTCCACCGACCTTGCCATTGACCTTGGCACTGCCAACACCCTGATCTTTGCCCGCGACAAGGGCATCGTGCTGGACGAACCCTCTGTGGTCGCCATCCGCCATGAAGGCGGCCCGCACGGCAAGAAGGTCATCCAGGCCGTGGGCCGTGAGGCCAAGGCCATGCTGGGCAAGGTGCCTGGCAACATCGAGGCCATCCGCCCCATGAAAGACGGCGTGATCGCCGATTTCGTGATCACCGAGCAGATGATCAAGCAGTTCATCAAGATGGTGCACCCGCGCACGTTGCTGGCCCCCAGCCCGCGCATCATCATCTGCGTGCCCTGTGGCTCCACCCAGGTTGAGCGTCGCGCCATCAAGGACGCGGCCGAGGCCGCAGGTGCCACCGCGGTGTACCTGATCGAAGAACCCATGGCGGCCGGCATCGGCGCCGGCCTGCCGGTGTCCGAAGCCAGCGGCTCGATGGTGGTGGACATTGGTGGCGGTACCACCGAAGTCGGCGTGATCTCGCTGGGCGGCATGGTCTACAAGGGCTCGGTCCGCGTGGGCGGCGACAAGTTCGACGAGGCCATCATCAATTACATCCGCCGCAACTACGGCATGCTGATCGGCGAGCCAACCGCTGAAGCCATCAAGAAGCAGATCGGTTCGGCCTTCCCGGGCTCTGAAGTGCGCGAGATGGAAGTCAAGGGCCGCAACCTCAGCGAAGGCGTGCCGCGCAGCTTCACCATCTCCAGCAACGAAGTGCTGGAGGCGCTGACCGACCCGCTCAACCAGATCGTCTCGGCCGTCAAGAACGCGCTGGAACAGACCCCGCCCGAACTGGGCGCCGACATTGCCGACCGCGGCATGATGCTGACCGGCGGTGGTGCTTTGCTGCGCGACCTGGACCGCCTGCTGGCCGAGGAAACCGGCCTGCCGGTGCTGGTCGCCGAAGACCCGCTGACCTGCGTGGTGCGCGGTTGCGGCATCGCGCTGGAGCGCATGGACCGTCTGGGCAGCATCTTCACGAGCGAATAACACCACCATGTCCGCACCAAGCCGGTTCGTCGTTCAGGCGGCCGGCTTTTTGCGATTCTGGTGACACCTGGGTCTAGCCGAACATGCCTCTGGGAACCCTGGACCGCAACGCGCCGTCGCTTTTCCGGCAAGGGCCAACACCGCTGACCCGGCTGTTGTTCTTCAGCGCCTTGTCGGTGTTTCTGATGGTGGCCGATGCGCGCTTTCACCTGACGCACCCTCTGCGGGCGGCGGTCGACACGGCCTTGTACCCGCTGCAATGGGTGGCCTTGCAACCGGTGCGGGCAAGCCAATCGGCGGCTGAGTACTTCGAGTCGCTGAATTCGGCACAGGCGATCGAAGAAGAGGCCCGCCGCAAGCTGGCCTTGCAGTCGCAGCGCGCCAACCAGGTCGAGCAACTGCAGCAGGAGAACACCCGCCTGCGCGAGCTGCTGGGGCTGCATGAGCGATTCAAATCCGAGGCCCAGGCGGCCGAGGTGCTGTACGACGCGCCCGACCCCTACACCCGCCGCGTCATCATCGACCGCGGGCAGCTCAAGGGCGTGGCGCTGGGCTCACCGGTGATCGACGAGGCCGGGGTGCTGGGCCAGGTGACACGGGTCGACCCGCTGCTGGCCGAGGTGACCCTGGTGATCGACCGCGATTTCGCGATTCCTGTGCTCAACACCCGCACCGGCGCGCGCAGCGTGGCCTATGGCGACCCGATCGCCAACGGTGGCGGCCTGGAGCTGCGCTACATGCCTGCCAATGCGGATGTGCAGGCCGGCGATCTGCTGTCCACCAGCGGGGTCGACGGCGTCTACCCGCCCGGCCTGCCGGTGGCCCGGGTGGACAAGGTGGAGCGCCGGGCCGATTCGGCCTTTGCGCGCATCCATTGCGTGCCCCTGGGCCTGGTGATGGCGTCGCGTCACGTGATGGTGCTGAGCCCCCTGGGCGACCAGGTGCCGCCGCGGCCGCAGCCCGAACCCGCCGCACCGCAGCGCAAGGGAGGCCGCAAATGATGGGCAAAGCGAGCGGCCAGCAGCTTTTGCTGCCAGCCAATCCGGTCTTCATCTGGACCTCCGTGGTGGTGGGCCTGCTGGTCAACCTGCTGCCGCTGGGCCGCATGCCGGGCATGCCCGATGTGCTGCTGCTGTTGCTGATGTTCTGGTCGGTGCATCAGCCCCAGCGGGTGGGTATTGGCGCGGGTTTTGTGCTGGGCCTGGTCATGGACGTGCACCAGTCGGCGCTGCTGGGGCAGCATGCCCTGGTCTATGCCGGCTTGAGTTACCTGGCCACGCAGATGCAACGCCGCCTGCTGTGGTTCAGTGTGCCGTCGCAGGCGCTGCAGTTGCTGCCATTGTTCCTGGGTGCGCACCTGGTCGAGCTGGCTTTGCGGGTGTTGCTGGGCGGCATCTTTCCGGGTTTCTGGTTCCTGCTGGCGGGCACGCTCGAGGCCTTGCTGTGGCCGCTGGCGTCCTGGGTGCTGCTGGCGCCTCAACGGCGTCCGCCGGATCGCGATGAAAACCGGCCGCTATGACCGAGCTGCGCAACGTCGAGGTCGACCTGTGGCGCTTCCGCACCCGTGTGGTGGCGGCGGGCGCGGTGGTGTTGATTTGTTTCTCTTTGCTGGTGGCCCGCCTGATCTACCTGCAGGTGGTGCGTCACGAGGACCTGGCCGAGCAGGCTGAGAACAACCGCACCGCGGTGGTGCCCATCGTGCCCAACCGCGGCCTGATCGTGGACCGCAATGGCGTGGTGCTGGCCACCAATTACTCGGCCTACACGCTGGAGATCACGCCCTCCAAGGCCGGCCCGCTGGACGAGGTGATCGATGGCCTGGCCACCGTGGTCGACATCCAGGCCCGCGACCGGCGTCGCTTCAAGAAGCTGGTCGAAGAGTCCAAGAGCTTCGAGTCGCTGCCCATCCGCACCCGGCTGTCAGACGAAGAGGTGGCTCGCTTTGCCGCCCAGCGCTTCCGCTTTCCGGGCGTCGAGATCAAGGCCCGGCTGTTTCGCAACTACCCCTATGGGCCGCTGGCCAGCCACGTGATCGGCTACATCGGCCGCGTCAACCAGAGGGAAAAGGAAGACATCCAGGATTCGGACGACGAAGCCAACTACCGAGGCACCGAGTACATCGGCAAGCTGGGCGTGGAGCAGAGCTTCGAGCGGCAGCTGCATGGGATCACCGGTGTCGAGCAGATGGAGACCTCGGCCGGTGGCCGCGCCGTGCGGCGCCTGGCCAGCCACCCGGCCACACCGGGCAACACCGTGATGCTGTCGATCGACATCAAGCTGCAGAAGCTGGTCGAAGACCTGTTCGGCGAGCGCCGGGGTGCCCTGGTGGCACTGGACCCCAAGACCGGCGAGGTGCTGGCCTTTGTCAGCAAGCCCACTTTCGACCCCAACCTGTTCGTGGACGGCATCGACCAGGAGAATTGGCAAGCCCTCAACGAGTCACCCGACAAGCCCCTGTTGAACCGGGCCTTGCGTGGCACCTACCCGCCGGGCTCCACCTACAAGCCCTTCATGGCCCTGGCCGCGCTGGAGACGGGCAAGCGCACGCCCCAGCAGACGATCTACGACCCGGGCTATTTCATGTTCGGCAACCACCGCTTCCGCGATGACAAGGAAGGCGGCCATGGCACGGTGGACATGTACAAGTCGATCGTGCAGTCGTGCGACACCTATTACTACATGCTGGCCAACGACATGGGCGTGGACCTGATCCACGACGAGATGCAGAAGTTCGGCTTTGGTGCGCTCACCGGCATCGACATCTTCGGTGAGGTGCGCGGCATCCTGCCCTCCACCGATTGGAAGCGCAACGCCTACAAGCGTCCTGAGCAGAAGCGTTGGTACTCGGGCGAGACCATCTCGCTGGGCATTGGCCAGGGCTACAACAACTTCACCATGCTGCAACTGGCCACGGCCACGGGCGTGCTGGCCAACAATGGCGTCAAGATGAAGCCGCACCTGGTCCGCCAGGTGACCGATGTGGTGACGCGCCAGTCGCAAGACACCCAGCAGGAAATCAAGGCCGAGTTGACCGCCAAGCCCGCCAACATCGCTGTCATTCGCAATGCGCTGGTGGGTGTGAACACCGAGGGCACCGGGGCCACGGCCTTCCGGGGCGCCGGCTATGTGGCCGCCGGCAAGACCGGCACCGCCCAGGTGGTGACGGTCAAGCAAAACGAAAAATACGACGCCGCCAAGCTGTCCGAGCGCTACCGCGATCACGCGCTGTACATGGCCTTTGCACCGGCCCAGGACCCGCAGATCGCCCTGGCCATGGTGGTCGAGAACGCGGGCTGGGGTGGGGCCACGGCAGCGCCCATCGCACGCCGGGTGTTCGACTACTGGCTGATGCAGCAATACCCCAGCGAGCCGGACCTGGCCGCCGTGCAGGCCGGCCAGGCCCAGACCCCGATAGGCACCCCGCGCAAGGTGTCGGAAGTGCCCGGGTTGCCCGATCTGTCGCAGGGCCAACTGCCGGCGCGCGGCAGCAGCCGTTGACGCACCGAGCGGGCGGCGGCGGGCCGCGGCCCGCCGGCCTCAGCGCAGGAAGGCGTCGTAGCCCGTCTTGAGGATCAGGAGCGACACCACGGCGATGAACACGCCGCGCACAAAGCCTGCCCCATGTTTGAGGGCCAGCCGCGTGCCCAGCACGCTGCCCAGCACATTGGCCGCCGCCAGCGGCAGCGCGTAGTGCCACCACACATGGCCCTTGAGGCTGAACAGGATCAGTGCGGCCAGGTTGGTGGCGGTGTTCAGCAGCTTGGCATTGGCCGACGCGTTCAAAAAGTCGTAGCCCAGCCAGCGCACCAGCAAAAAGACAAAGAAGCTGCCCGTGCCCGGGCCGAAGAAACCATCGTAGAAACCGATCACCAAGCCGATCAGGCTGATGGCGGCGGTCTCATGCAGGCCCGCAAAGCGCGGCGCATGGTGACGTCCGAGTTCCTTGCGGGCCAGGGTGTAGGCCAGCACACCAAGCAGGATCAGGGGCAGCAGGCGGCGCAGAAACTCGGGCGAGATCTGGGTCACGGCCCAGGCCCCCGCAAAGGCCCCGGCAAAGCCCGCGGCTGCGGCGGGCAACACGGTGGGCCAACGCAGGCTCACGCGGCGCTGGTACTGCCAGGTGGCGATGCCTGTGCCCCAGATCGAGGCGCTCTTGTTGATGCCGAAGAGGGTGGCCGGTGGCGTGGTGGGGTAGATGGCGAACAGGGCTGGTACCAGGACCAGGCCGCCGCCGCCGACGATCGAATCGATGAATCCTGCCAGCAACGAGGCCAGCGATACAAGAAAGAAGTCCATTGGGCGGATTGTCGCATCGCCTGCCGGGGGGATCGGCTGATCGGGTCGGAGGCGTTTCAGCCAATAAAAAAGGCGCCCGGTTGGGCGCCTTTGTCAGGTTGCGGCAGCTTCTTTGAGCACCGTCCAGATGATGTTCTGGTTGTTTTGAAGGTTTGTCTCCTCGATCCCCCGCCATGACAGGTCACTGTGTGCCCGTCGCGAGTGCATGAAATGTATAACTTTGGACCATTTCGGTGCATTGGGGGTTTCCCTGCCCCCAATCGTGCTGCAGGCCCCGTTCAGCCCCTGGCATGAGTCATGCAGCTTGTGCGTCAGAAGAACCCCTGGAGGCAGGATGCGCGCAAGAGTGTTGGGAAACAGCAAGGTGATTGGGGCGCTGGGCTGGGCCTGTCTGGCCTGTTCGGTGCGGGCCGAGTCGGCGCTGGCGATCAGCCGCCCGGGCCTGGTGCCCGAGGCCAGCCTGAACCCGGCCGACACGGCCTGGATGCTGAGCGCCACCGCCCTGGTGCTGCTCATGACCCTGCCGGGCCTGGCCTTGTTCTACGCCGGGATGGTGCGGCGCAAGAACGTGATCAACACCATGGCCAGCGTGCTGGCGGTGGCGGCCCTGGTCAGCCTGCTGTGGCTGGGGTTGGGGTATTCGCTGGCCTTCACGCCGGGCACGCCCTGGTTGGGCTCATGGGCGCGGGCCGGCTTTGCAGGCATGGACTACGTGAAAGAGGGGGCCCAGGTGGCGGTGAGCCATCTGGCGCCGCATGTGCCCGAGTCGGTGTTCGCCATGTTCCAGCTGACCTTCGCCGTCATCACGCCGGCCTTGATCGTGGGGGCCCTGGTCGAGCGCATGCGGTTTTCTGCCCTGCTGTGGTTTGCCGGCCTGTGGTCGCTGCTGGTGTACGCCCCGGTGGCCCATTGGGCCTGGGAGCCTGGGGGCTGGATGGCCCAGCTGGGCACGCTGGATTTTGCCGGCGGCACGGTGGTGCACATCAACGCCGGTGCGGCAGGTCTGGTCTGTGCCTATGTGCTGGGGCCGCGCCAGGGTTACGGGCGGGAGCCTTTTGAGCCCTACAGCCTGGCCTTGACCATGGTGGGCACGGGCCTGCTGTGGGTGGGCTGGTTTGGCTTCAACGCGGGCTCGGCCCTGGCCGCCGACGGCCGGGCCGGCCTGGCCATGCTGGTCACCCACCTGGCCGCCTGTGCCGGTGCCCTGGCCTGGATGCTGGGGGAATGGGTGCGCCGCCGCCGCCCTTCGCTGCTGGGCCTGTGCTCCGGGGTGGTGGCGGGCCTGGTGGCCATCACGCCGGCTTCGGGCTATGTGACACCGGCCTCGGCCGTGCTGATCGGCGCGGTGGCCGGGCTGGCTTGCTATTGGGGGGCCACCGGCCTGAAGCGCCTGCTGCGCGCCGACGACTCACTGGACGTCTTTGGCGTTCATGGCATCGGGGGCCTGGTGGGCTGCCTGATGACGGGCTTGCTGGCCAACCCGGTGGTGGGTGGGGCCAAGGGGCAACTCGTGGTGCAGGCCCTGGGGGCTGTGGCGGTGCTGGGTTACAGCTTGGTGATGACTTGGGTGGTGCTGGGGCTGACCCGCGTGTTGGTGGGCCTGCGGGTGGACGAGGCCAGTGAGCAAGGGGGCCTGGATGTGGCCCAGCACCGAGAGCACCTGGGGGCATGAGCTTGCGTCCCCGCTGCCCGATGGAATTTGTCTGGAGAACCGCTCATGCTTGCCAGTGAAAAGTTGGCCATCGCGGCCCACCTGCATGTCTTGTTGCGCCGCAAGGCCGGTCGGGTGACGGACACCGAATGGATGGCCGTCAATGCCGACTACGCGGCTGAGATGGTGCGGGTGGCGCGCAGTGCGGCCCAGGAAGGCGCGCACGCCGACCTGGCCGAATGGGCTGACAAGCTGGATCAGGCCTGGAACCCTCGGCCGGCGCCGGCTGTGTCGGCGCGCGAGCAGTTGGCGCGGGTGGGCCTGCGTGCTGCGGCCCCAGCCAGCCCGGCCGACCCGGAGGCCCCGCGCTATATCGGCGGCCTGCGCTGAACCTGCCCCTGACCGTGGTCAGGGCTTGAACTCCACCCACACCTCGAACTGCGACTCCGTCTGGCTCATCTCCGGGGGCGGTGATGGATAGATGGCCGAGCGCACCGACTGCAGGGCGGCCCGGTCCACCAGGCCCATGCCACTGCCCACCAGCACGCGGGCGTTGGCCGGGGTGGTGCCCCGCAGCGTGAAGGCCACCCGGGTACGGCCATGGAAGTCGGCTGCCACGGCCGCGGGCGGGTAGATGAAGGCGGCCTGCACAGCGGCGCGCACCTTGGCGATGTACTCGGGCGAAGGCCCCGTCGGGCCGGCGGGCGGCGGTGGGGGCGGCGGTGCCGGTGGCGCGGCCACGGCCGGCGCAGCGGCGGCCTGGGCCTGGGGCGTGGCTGCCACCTCGCTGGGGGCGCTGCTCACCGGCAGCGGTGGCGTGGGGGCCGGCGCTGCGGGCGGGACCATGGCGGGGCGCGGGCTGCGTTGCACGGGCTGGGGGGTCGGCAGCGGTGGGGGCGGCTTGCTCACCGGCGGTGTCGGTGCTGTCTGGGGCGTGGGGGCAGGCGCTGCCTCGATCTGCAAGGGCAGCACGCGCAGCGGTGGCTCGGCCGGGTGCAGGCTCAGCCAGAGCAGCAGGCCCGCCACGGCGGCGGCTTCCAGGGTCAAGGCGGCACCAAACGCTGGCCACAGCGGGGGCCGCGTGGGCGCTGCGGGGCGGGGCAGCAGCCTGGTGGCGGCAGGCAAGGTGCTCATGGCCGCACGGTGCGTGCCGCCAGCCCGATCTGGGTGGCGCCGCCCAGTCGCACGGCGTCGATCGCGCCCATCAGCTGCTGCAGGTTGACGTGCTCGCCACCCGCGATGGTGACGGCCAGGTGGGCGGCATCGCGCTGCTTGACCAGGGCCGTCAGCTCGGGGGCTGGCAGGGCCTGCCCATCGACATGCAGCGAGCCGTCCTCATGCACCTCCACCAGCAGTTTGGGCGAAGGCATCGCGGTGGCCGTGCTGCTGGTGGGCAGCTTGCTGACGTGGCCCGAGGTGGGGATCATTTTCAGGGTCATCATGGCAAAGAAGACCAGCAGGAACAGCATGATGTCGATCATCGGAATGATCTCGATGCGGGCTTTCTTGGTTTCGAAGTAACGCATGGCGACTCACACGGCCTTCAGGTGCGAGGCCTGCTGCGTGGGCTGTGGGCGGCGGCGGTTCAGCAGCATGATCTTGAGGGTTTCGAGCTGGTGCACGATCACGCGCACCCGGGTGCTCAGCCAGTTGAAGAAGATCAGGCCGAGCATGGCGATGAACAGGCCGCAGGCAGTGGCGATCAGGGCTTCGGCGATGCCGCCGGTGACCTGGCTGGCCCCGTTCTGCACATCGTCCAGCACCGAGAAGGCGCGGAACATGCCCACGATGGTGCCGAACAGGCCCAGCAGCGGGGCCAGGGTGATGACGGTGTCCAGCACCCACAGCGATCGGTCCAGCAAGGGCACCTCGTGCATCAGCGATTCTTCGATGTGGCCGGCTGCGGTGTCGCTGGACGATTCGGCGGGCTCGTTGTCCAGGCTGCGGATCACCCGCACATGCGGCTGATCGGCATGTTTTTTCAGCAACACCTGGGTGGCCGGCGCCAGCAGGGCCGGGTCGTCGCGCAAGGCATTCATCAGGTCGACGCCGGCTTGCTGCATGTTCAGCAGGTGGCGGCTGCGTTCGATGATCACGGTCAGGGCAATCAGCAGCAGCAGGCCCATCAGGTACAGGGTGCCGCCGGAGGCGTTGGCCAGTTCAAACAGTTTTGAGGGGGTCATGTCGGGCTCGTGCAGTGGGTCAGTGGCGGGGGCAGAAGGCATCTGGGGCCAGCGGGTGCTGGCCCCAGTCAGAGCGCCAAGGGCTCGGCGTCTCAGAAATCGGCGCGTGCCGACAGCATGTAGCTGCGGGGGGCCTGCCACTGGTACTGGGTGGAGGCGCTGCTCAGCGGGCCGCTCACGGCGATCAGGTTTTGCCGGTTGGTCAGGTTGAACACGCTGAACTGCAGCTTCAGGGCCTTGGCACCCATCAACGCACCGACGTTCTTGAAGGTGTAGGCCACGTTCAGGTCGGTGTTGTCGATGTGGCTGAGCTTGCCACCCAGCTTGGCGTTGTACTGCTCGCCGATGCGCTTGAAGATCAGCGAGGCGTTCCAGGGGCCAATGTTGTAGAGCGCGCCCAGGGCAGTGGTCACATTGGGGGCGTTGGGCACGTCGCCCGTCGGCTGGCCGTTGGCCGCGTTGCCGGCCTTGTACTTGGCGCTGTTGACGCCCACGTTGCCGTAGGCGGCCAGGCCCTGGCCGATCATGTAGGTGGCCTCGCCTTCAATGCCCTTGTAGATGGCGCCGCCGGCGTTGATGTAGTTCGGGTTGGCGCTGGTGCCGGTGTTGAGCTGCAGGTTGTTGACCGTGATGTAGTAGATGTCGCCCGACAGCGTGAGCGCGTCCGACTTGTGCACGGCACCCACCTGGTAGTTGGTGGTGGTCTGCGGGTCCGGTGCGGCACCGTTGGGCGAGCCCACGCCCAGGAAGGGCACCTGCATGCCCTTGGCGTACTGGGCGTACAGCGAGTTGCTGCCGTCGAGCTGCTGGTTCACGGTCAGGAAGGGCAGCACCGCGTGGTAGGTGTACTGGTAGTCCTGCGGGGTCAGCGACTTCTGGTTCATGGCCGATTTCAGGCCCATGTGGTACCACATGGTCTTCAGGCCCGGGGTCACGGTCAGGCCCTTGGCGGCGGCCCATTCGAACTCGGCAAAGGGCTGCACCTGGTGCCAGTTCGAGTTCTGCTCGGCAAAGTTGGACGAGGTGACCACGCCGGTCGGGTAGGACCCATTGGCCCCAGGCAGTTGCTGACCGGTGGTCAGGTCGGCCTCCAGGTTGTGGCGCTGGGTGCGCGAGCCCTCGTACCAGAAGCCAGTGCGCAGCAGGCCGGCGTCGAACTGTTTGGTCGCTTTGAACACATCGCCCCACACGCGGTACATGTTGAGCTTGTAGTAGCCGGGCACGTCCCCGTTGGGCAGGGTCACGGGCTTCTTGAGCAGGTTGGTGAAGCTCAGGCTGGTGTCGGCGGTGCCGTTGTACAGCGAGGGGTCCTGGCCGGCCGTGGTGCTGTTGGTGTAGGCGTAGGTGTAGGCGTTGTTGTCGATTTCCCAGCCCGACGCCAGGCGGCTTTGCAGGCGCACATATTCCATGTCGGTCTGCTTGGCCGCGTAGTTGTAGCCGTAGTAGCCCTGGCTGCGCGGATTGCTGTTCAGGCTGTAGTTGGCGCCCATGGCGTTCACCTGGGCACGGGTCGGGCCGCTGGCGTTGTCAGGGGTGTTGGTCTTCACATCGGCCAGGCTCATGAACAGCGTCAGCAGGCTGCTGTCGCCCACGGGGCGCTGGTACTTGGCGGTGATGTTCTTGTTGACCTGGTCGTTGTGGGTCAGGTAGCCCTTGGCGCCCATGTGCTGGGCATTGAGTTGCAGGGTGGCGTCGCTGCCCTCCATGCGGCCGCTTTCGTAGGCAATGCCTTCCAGCACCGTGCCCCACGAGCCCACCGAGCCATACACCTGAACCTGCTGCGTTTCCGAGGGGGTCTTGGAGAACAGGTTGACGCTGCCGCCGTAGGTCGAATAACCGATGTTGCTGGCATTGCCCGGGCCACGCTCGATCACCATGCCGCCGATCACCGAGGCCGGAAAGTAGGCGGTCGAGTGGTGGGTCGGGCCGTTCGAGTCGCCGAAGGGGATGCCGTCGAAGGTGACGTTGTACTCACCGTCCTGGAAGCCGCGCAGGCTCATCTTCTGGTCGGCCAGGCCTGGGCCGTTGGTGGAAGGCATCGACGCCACGCTGGGCGCAATCGCCGTGATGGTGTTGAAGTTGCCGGTGGGCGGGGTCGAGTCTTCGATGAAGGCGCGCGAGATGATCGACTGAGGCTGGGTGGCTTTCAGGCTGGCTTGCGTGGGGGCCACCGAGGCTGCGGTACCGCGTTCGGCTTTCACGGTCGGCGTGGCGGCAGCGCCACCGCTGCCGCCGACGGTGCCAAGGTCAACGGTGTCGGCCAGGGCGGCCTGTGAGGCCCCCAGTGAGATCAGGGCCAGCGTCAGCAGGCGGGTCAGGGGACGTGTTGGGAAAGGACAGACGTGGGACATGTTATGGGTTCTTCTGCAAAGGATGGGACACAAGGCCAAGCCATGGGGAACCCCGGGAATCTAGAGATGGCCCGTGACATGCTGTTGACGTTGTTGTGACAAATGGATACAAATCGACGCCCCACCGGCAGGCGTTAAGCTCTGCGCCTCCTGAGGTTTCCGGTGCGCATGAGAGAGGGCTGCCCATGAATTTGCGATTGAACTGGCTTCTGGCGGGCTGCTGTGCCTGGCTGCTGTCGGCCTGTGCCCTCCCTGAGGGCGGTACCTTGGTCCCGACGCCTGCAGTGGCAGCCGCTGCACCGGTGCCTGCGATGCCCCAGACGGCCGATGTGGCGCCGCCGGCCCCGGTGTTTCACTTCACCACCGTGGGTGACAGCCGGCACGACCCGCGCGCCCCGGGCTTGACGGGGCAGGATCGGCGCTGGTTACAGGCCACCCAGGTGTTGGCGCGCATGACCCGGGAGATGGCGGCGGTGCGGCCGCAGGCCCTGGTCTTCAACGGCGACATGATCATGGGCTACACCCGCGATGCCACCCAGGTCGAGCGCGAGTACGCCTACTGGCGCGGCATGGTGGCTGGCTTGATGGAGCAGGGCACCTATGTGCTCCCGGTGCCTGGCAACCATGAGGTTCAGGTGCCGACGCGGCTGGGCAATGGACGCACCGAGAAGCTGGCGCAAGCCTGGCTCGAAGACGCCTGGCGGGCCAACATGGGCGATCTGATCCTGGACGAGACGCGCTGGAGCCGCCTGACGGGCCAGCCCGCCCAGGCCTGGCGCCCCTCCCACGCTCCGGCCTCGGGCAGCGATGGCGTCAGCACGCCGCAGCAGCTGCTCAGCTATTCATTCGATGTCGGCTCGGTGCACCTGGCCGTCATCAACACCGACCCGGTGGGTTTTGACAGCTCGGCGCCGGTGCGCTGGCTGCGCGCCGACCTGGCTGCCGCCAAGGCGCGCGGAGCGAGGCACTATTTCGTGTTCGGCCACAAGATGGCCTATGTGTATGAGTTTCAGGCCGGTGTGGCCGAGCGTGAAGATGGCCTGAACGTGCGCCCAGCCTTGCGCGACGCGTTCTGGGATGTCATCGAGGACTATGGCGCCACTTACTTCTGCGGCCACCAGCACATCTACCACGCCTCGCAGCCCCGGCTGGCGCAAGGGGGCCGGGCCTGGCAGGTGATCGTGGGCTCGGGCGGATCCCCTTTTGCCGCCTGGCCCGGCCAGAGCAGCAACCCTTTCGACCGCTTCTATGCCTGGGCGGATGTGAAGGTCTATGCCGACGACCGCGTGCAGATCCAGGTGCTGGGCTTTGACGAGCACTTCGGCCCCACCCAGGTGCTGAAGACCTGGGATTTGCCCTGATCGGGCTCAGCTCCGCCCGGTGATCCAGCCGGCGGCGCGCTCGGCCATCATCAGCGTGGGGCTGTTGGTGTTGCCGCTGGTGATGGTGGGCATCACCCCGGCGTCGACCACACGCAGGCCGGCGATGGTGCGCCGGGGCTGGCCGGGCAGGCCCACGCCGTCGAACACGCGCAGGCGCGAATCGACCACGGCCTGCGGGTCGTCGGCGCGCCCCATGCGCGTGGTACCCACGGGGTGGAAGATGGTGGTGGCAATGTCGCCGGCCAGCCGGGCCAGTTCTTCATCGCTCTGGTACTGGGTACCGGGCTTGAACTCTTGGGGCTGGTAGCGCGCCAGCGCAGGCTGGGCCACGATGTGCCGCGTCAGGCGCAGGCTGTCGGCGGCCACCTGGCGGTCTTCGTCCGTGCTGAGGTAGTTGGGGGCGATGGCGGGGGCTTCGTCAAAACGCGGGCTTTTCACCAGCACCGAGCCGCGGCTGCTGGGGTTGAGGTTGCACACGCTGGCGGTGAAGGCATTGAAGCTGTGCAGGGGCTCGCCAAACGCGTCCAGGCTCAAGGGTTGCACGTGGTACTGGATGTTGGGGTGGGGCAGGTCGGGCCGGCTGCGCGTGAAGGCCCCCAGCTGGCTGGGCGCCATGCTCATGGGGCCGCTGCGTTTGAGAGCGTACTCCAGACCGATCATCGCCTTGCCCCACAGGCTGTTGGCCAGGGTGTTGAGCGTTTTCACGCCCTGGACCTTGAACACCGCCCGGATCTGCAGGTGGTCCTGCAGGTTGTGGCCGACCCCGGGCAGATCGACCTGGGGGGCAATGCCGCGTGCCAGCAGTTCCGGGGCCGCGCCGATGCCCGAAAGTTGCAGGATCTGCGGCGTGCCGATGCTGCCGGCACACAGCACGACCTCGGCGCTGGCCCGGGCCGTGACCATCTCGCTGCCCGTCCAGACCTGCACGCCGGTGCAGCGTCGGCCGCCGTCGGCCTGGGTTTCAAGCAGCAGGCGCGCCACCTGGGCTTGGGTCCAGAGTTCAAAGTTGGGGCGTGCATAGCAGGTGGGCCGCAAAAAAGCCTTGGCCGAGTTCCAGCGCCAGCCGCTTTTCTGGTTCACCTCGAAATAGCCCACGCCTTCGTTGCTGCCCTGGTTGAAGTCGTCGCTGGCCGGCACGCCCGCTTGCTGGGCTGCCTGGGCAAAGGCGTCAAGGATGTCCCAGCGCAGGCGCTGCTTTTCAACCCGCCACTCCCCGCTGCTGCCGGTGCGCCGGTGGCCGTGCCATTGCTCGAAGCCGGCCGGTGATTGACCCGCCACATCCAGGCGCCAGTGGTCTTCGTGGCGCATGAATTCGGGCAGCACCTGCTGCCAACGCCACGCGTCGTCCCCCGTCAGTTCGGCCCAATGCTCGTAGTCGCGGGCCTGGCCACGCATGTAAATCATGCCGTTGATGCTGCTGCAGCCACCCAGGGTCTTGCCGCGCGGGTAACGCAGGGTGCGCCCGTTCAGGCCGGCGGCCGGTTCGGTCTGGTAGAGCCAGTCGGTGCGCGGGTTGCCGATGCAGTACAGGTAGCCCACCGGGATGTGGATCCAGTGGTAGTCGTCCTTGCGGCCCGCCTCGATCAGCAGCACCCGGCGGCTGGGGTCGGCACTGAGCCGGTTGGCCATCAGTGCGCCCGCCGTGCCGGCACCGATCACGATGTAGTCGAACAAGGCCTCTGCCGCTGGGGCCGGTGCCTGGGAAGAGGAGGGGGCTTGGCTCATGGTGTCTCCGGGGCGTGTATTTGCCAATCTCATGATTCGTTGGCGATCTGTGACGCAGTTTCAGGCAGATTGGCCCGTTAATCCAATGAGTTGTTCAAAACTGTCTTATAAGAATGGCAAATATCACAAAGGGATTGCGCCCATGTCACCGTCCCTCATGACCGACCCTCAAAGCCTGCGCGCCTTCGTCATGGTGGCCCGCGAGGGCAGCGTGTCGCGGGCGGCGGCCCGCTTGCACCTGTCGCAGCCGGCGGTCAGCCTGCAGCTCAAGGCGCTGGCCCAGGCCACCGGTTTGAGCCTGTTCAGCCGCAGCCCACGTGGCCTGGTGCTGACCGCCGATGGTGCGGCCTTGCTGCCCCAGGCCGAGCGGGCCTTGGGCGCGCTGGTCGATTTTGCCCAGGCGGCCCAGCGTCTGCACCACACCGTGCGCGGCAGCCTGCGCATCGGCACCATCCTCGACCCCGAGTTCACCCGCCTGGGCGCCTTTCTCAAGCACCTGGTCGAGGCCGCCCCGCAGGTCCGCACCGAATTGCGTCAGGCCATGAGCGGCGATGTCTGGGATGCCGTGCAGCGCAATGCGCTGGATGGGGGCTTCTACCTGGCCGAACCGGATCAGCCACCCCCCGAGCCCCTGACCCAGCTCACCTTGACCCGGTTCACCTACCGGGTGCTGGCGCCGGCGGGTTGGGGGCCGCAGGTGCAGGGGCGTGGTTGGAAGGGCCTGGCGGCCCTGCCCTGGCTGGCCACGCCGCCCGCATCGGCCCACCATCGGCTGCTGGCGCGGGTCATGGGCGTCGGTTCGCCTGCCGGTCTGGAGCCCCGCTGGGTGGCCCTGGTGGACCAGGAGTCCAGCATGCTGGACCTGGTGCGCTCCGGTGTGGGCCTGAGCCTGGTGCGTGACTCCATTGCCATGCGCGAAAGCCAGGCCCGAGGGCTGGTGATTGCCGATGCCGTCAGCCTGGATTGCGACCTGGCCTTTGTGTACCCGGCGGCCCGGCGTGATGACCCGGTGCTGGCCTGTGCCTGTGCGGCTTTGGCGGCGGTCTGGGCCTGAGCGCGTGGTCTTGGCGTGTTGTCCAAACGTCAGCTTTGTGTCGCTTTGCAATCTATTTGATCCTGTGCCGTGGCGCCCTTGAGAGCCCGGGCTGGCTGGCGTTACGATGTGACAGTTTTGACCCCCCCCTTGCCTTGTGACCGACACCTCCCCGTCTTCCCCCAGCCTGGTATGGCGTGACACCGCCGATGGGCGCTGTGCCGCGCCCACCGGCCACTGGACGGCCGCGGCGCTGGCGGATCGAGGGGTGGCACACCAGCTTCTGCAGGCCCTGGCACCGGCGCACGGTGGCCCTGCCGGGCCGGTGCAATGGGATCTGAGCGGCCTGCAGCGGCTGGACCACGTGGGGGCGCAATTGCTGTGGCGCCAATGGGGAATGCAGTGGCCGGCGCAGTTGCAGATCGATGCCTTGCAGCGCCAGATGCTGGAACGCGTGGCGCGCCTGACCTTGCCGCCAGGGCAGGACCGGACCGAGGCCTCCGGGGATGGCACCCGTTCGGCCATCGACCACCTGGGGGTGCGGGTATTGAAAGGCCTGGGCCATGCGCGTGACTACGTGCGCATGCAAGGGCAGCTGTTGCTGGATGTCATGCAATTGCTGCGGGCACCGCGCGACGCCCCCTGGCGGGATTTGTCGGGCCACCTGTACCAGATGGGGGCCACGGCCATGCCGATCACCGCGCTGGTGGGTTTTCTGATCGGCGTGGTGTTGGCCTACTTGATGGCGCTGCAACTGCGCCAGTTCGGTGCCGAGGCCTTCATCGTGAACATTCTGGGCATTTCACTGATCCGCGAGTTGGGGCCCCTGCTGGCCGCCATCCTGGTGGCGGGGCGCTCAGGCTCGGCGATCACGGCGCAGATCGGCGTGATGCGGGTCACCGAAGAGCTGGACGCCATGCGGGTGATGGGCATCGCCCACGGCTTCCGGCTGGTCATGCCGCGGGCGCTGGGGCTGGCCATCGCCATGCCGCTGATTTCGGTCTGGACCACCGTGGCCTCGCTGGCCGGCGGCATGCTCGCCAGCGATCTGGCCCTGAAGGTGACCCCGGCATTTTTCATGCAGGCGCTGCCGGCGGCGGTCGAGGCCAGCAATCTGTTGCTGGCCACCGGCAAGTCGGTGGTGTTCGGCATCCTGATCGCCCTGGTGGGCTGCCATTACGGCCTGGGGGTCAAACCCAATACCGAGAGCCTGGGGCAGGGCACCACGGCGTCGGTGGTGACTTCCATCACCGTGGTGATCCTGGTGGACGCGCTGTTCGCCATCCTGTTCAAGGACGTGGGGATCTGATGAAAGCAACGGTCATGCCTCTGGCCAACCTGGCCCCACCGGCCGATGCCGCCCCCGTGGTGGACATCGAGGGCCTGTGGACCGTGTTCGGTCGCGGCGAATCCGAGGTGGTGATCCACCGCGACCTGGCCTTGCAGGTGCGCCGCGGCGAGGTCTTGACCCTGGTCGGGGGCTCGGGCACCGGCAAGACGGTGCTGCTGCGCCAGATGCTGGGCCTGGAGCATCCCGCGCGGGGGCGTGTGCAGGTGCTGGGGCAGCCGGCGGCCGAGTTGGGCCGCCACGGCGCCTCCAGCCGCGTGGGCATGCTGTTTCAGCAAGGGGCCTTGTTTTCGGCCTTCAGCGTGCTCGAGAACATCGCCTTTGCTTTGCGAGAGCTGGGCACGCTGCCGGCCGATGTGGTGACCGACGCCGCCTACGTGAAGCTGCAGATGGTGGGCCTGGGTCCCCAGCATGCCCACAAGCGCCCCTCGGATCTGTCGGGCGGCATGATCAAGCGGGTGGCACTGGCGCGTGCCCTCATCATGGACCCGCCCTTGCTGCTGCTGGACGAACCCACCGCAGGCCTGGATCCCCACGCGTCTGACGACTTCTGCGACCTGCTCAAGGACCTGCACGCCGAGCTGGGTCTGACGGTGATCATGGTCACGCACGATCTGGACACGCTGTTCGCGCTGTCCACTCGGGTGGCTGTGCTGGCCAGCCAGAAAGTGCTGTTCACCGACACGCCGCGGATGGTCGCCGGCCTGGACCACCCCTTCATCCACGACTTCTTCCAGGGCGAGCGCGGGCGCCGGGCCATGGCCCCGGCCCCCACCATCCCCTGAAGCCCACGTTCGAGGAACACCGCACATGGAAAACAAATCCCACGCCATGGCCGCCGGCACCTTTGTGCTGGTGGTCACCCTGCTCTTGCTGTCACTGGGCTTCTGGCTCACGCGGGACAAGGGGCGCTACCAGTCCTGGGAGCTCTCGACCCGTGACAGCGTCACCGGCCTGCAGCCCCAGGCCCCCGTGCGCTACAAGGGGGTGGCCGTGGGCAAGGTGACCCAGATCGGCTTCGACAACGAAGCCAAGGGCAATGTGCTGATCCGCATCTCGGTGGAGGAAAAGACCCCCCTGACCGCGACCACCTTTGCCACCCTGGCCTACCAGGGGGTCACAGGCCTGGCCTATGTGCTGCTGGACGACGCGGGCCAGGCCCAGGAGCCCTTGCCCAGTGGCGAAGATGGGCTGCCGCGCCTGCCCCTGGTCACCTCGCAACTGGGCAAGCTCACCGAACAGGCCCCTGAGCTGCTGTCCCAGATCCAGGATGCCACCCAGCGCATCGCTCAGACCTTGTCGGACGACAACCAGAAACGCCTTTCGCTGATGCTGGCCAACATCGGGCAGGCCTCGGCCAATGTGGCCGAGATCACGGCCACCCTCAACAGCACGGTGAAGACCCACGTGGAGCCTGCGCTGGCGGCGGTGCCTGCGTTGACGCGGGATGCCTCGCAGACCCTGCGGGCCGTGCAGAACAGCGCTGCCGAAGTGGGGCGCATGTCGGGCGAAATCGCGCAGACGGCGCATCGTTTGAACGAGAAGGACGGCCCGCTGGACCGCATCGCGCAAGGCACCGAAGCCTTGTCCCATGTCACGGACACCCTGGGCTCGACCACCTTGCCGCGGGTCAACCGTTTCACTGAAGACAGCGCCCGTGCCGCGCGCCAGTTGGGGCGCACCGTCACCGGCATCAATGACAACCCGCAATCGCTGTTGTTCGGCCATGGCCTGGTCGAGCCGGGCCCGGGTGAGCCCGGCTTTCGGGCCCCGGCTGTCTTGACCCGCCCGTGAACCAGATCCAGGAGAACCTTGCCATGACCCCCTATTTGACGGATCGCCGGGTGCTGTCGGCTGCCTGGGCTGCGGCCTTCCTTCTGCTGGCCGGCTGCTCTGCCCTGCCGGAGCGCCCTGTGCGCCCCGCCCAGTACGATTTCGGCCCCGGCCTGGCGCAGGCCGATGCGGTCGCCCCGCCCGCCAAACCCTTGCCAGTGCTGGCACTGGCCGACCTGGAACCCGTGGGCGTGTTCGAGGGCTCCAGTGCGGTGCTGTATCGGCTGGCCTACGCGGGCGATCAGCAACTGCGCCCGTATGCGCAGGCCCGTTGGACCTTGCCGCCCGCTCAGCTGATCCGGCAGCGCCTGCGCGATCACCTGTCGACGCGCTACACGGTCATGAGTGCGGGCGAGAGTGCAGCGCTCAAGCGTGCCGACAACCAGCCCGTGCGGGTGCTGCGCCTTGAGTTGGAGGAGTTCACCCAGGTGTTTGACAGCCCCAGCCACAGCCAGGCGCTGGTGCGCCTGCGCGCCACCCTGGTCGATAACAGCCCTGCGGGTGAAACCCTGCTGGCCCAGCAGGTCTTCACGGCGCACGAACCGGCGACCAGTGCCGATGCGGTCGGTGGCGTGCTCGCACTGACACGGGCCACCGATCAGGTGGCCGGCACCTTGGGGCAGTGGCTGGAGCGGGCTCGCTGAGCACCGGGATGAGCGCCGTCCGGTCTGGCAAAGCCAGACTGGGTGAACACCGTGCTGGTGTTTGAAAATGATGTGTCTGAGTCCCCGCATGCGTCAACCACGCGATGGGCATCGTCGTTGAGTCCATTGGTGCAGTCAACTTGACCGATGGTTGCCTGGGCCAGGGCTTGGTCACGGGCCCTCCATCAGCGGCCGGGGAACTTCGCCTGCCGCGCGCCATCCACTCAGATCAATGAGGGCGATCACGCCCCGAGGGAGTTCCATGTCAGACACCAGGAAGAACGCGCCGCCCAAGGGCAGCGCTTCCACCCAGACCCCACCCGCGCGTGCCGCCCAACCCTTGCCCGGATCCGATGCGCCGGCCACCCCGGCTTGGGCCAAAGCCTCGGTGGCCTGGCCTTTCAAGGCGGCCCCCTCGCTGGCCCAACGCACCCGTCGCAAGCCCTGAGAGCCTGTTCAATGTCTCGCCTGATTTCGCTGCGCGACCCAAGGGAGACTTTGAACAGGGGGTGTCGAGCCTGCTGACGGTCACCCTGCCGGCTGGCTGACCTGGATCAAATCCAGGGCGTTCGCTCGCGCTTATGCTGCCGCGATTGCGCACACCCGGAGAACCGCTCATGAACCAGCTCGAATGGAGCGACGCCCTGTCGCTGGACCTGCCTTTGATGGACGACACCCACCGCGAGTTCGTCGATCTGCTGGCGGTCGTGGCCTCAGCCCCTGACGACACCCTGCTGCAACATTGGCAGGTGCTGGTGGACCACACGGATGATCACTTCGGCCGTGAAGACCGCTGGATGCAGGACACCCGCTTCTCGTCGTCCAACTGCCACACCATGCAGCACAAGGTGGTGCTGCAGGTGATGCGCGAAGGTGCGGTGCGCGGTGCCGCAGGTGATCTGGCCGTGGTGCGGCAGATGGCCTCTGAACTGGCCATCTGGTTTCCGCAGCATGCTCAATCCATGGATGCGGCCCTGGCCCTGCACCTGCGTCGCGTGGGTTACGACGCCGAGACCGGCGTCGTGGCATCGCCCGATGCCCTGCCCCAGGGTGAGATCCATGGCTGCGGCGGGTCGACCTGCTCTGACACGGCAGAAGAAACGCTGGCGGCCTGATCGCCGCCTGAGGGCCGCTTTGACCTGGGGCTGAGTCTGGCCCCCAAACAAAAACCCGCTCGGCGGGTTTTTTGTTGTCTGCTTGAGTCGATGCTGTTCGTGTGAAACGGCCCAGGCAACAAAAAAGCCAGCAGGCTTGCACCTGCTGGCCTCAACTGGGCGTATGCGGCGATGGTTTAGAAGCGCCAGCCCAGACCCACACCCACCAGCAGGGGGTCCACCTTGAAGGTCCCCAACTTGCTGCCAGCGGCGCTCACATCCGTGCGGATGTAAACCTTTTTCACGTCGAAGTTGACGTACAAATTCTTGCCCACAGGAATGTCCACACCGGCTTGCAGGGCGGGGCCGAAGCTGTTGCTGTCCACGCTCACACCGGCGGGCAGGTTGATGCTGCTCAGGCGGGTGTAGTTGATACCGGCGCCGACATAGGGCTTGAAGCCGTTCATGTCGAAGTGGTATTGCAGCGTCAGGGTCGGCGGCAGGTGCTTGAACGAGCCGATGGCCGCGCCGTTCGAGTACAGCGTCTGGCTTTGCGGCACGGTCAGGATCAACTCGGCAGCGATGTTCTTGTTGATGAAGTAGGTGAAGTCGACTTCAGGCAGCCACTTGTTGTTGGTCGACAGACCCAGGCCGGTCGTGTCGCCGTTGGAGGCTTGCAGATTCACGGCGCGGGCGCGCACCAGCCAGGGGCCTTCGGCTTGCTGGGCGAAGGCCGCGCCAGACATCAGTGCACACAGGGCGGCGACAGCCATCACTTGCTTTTTCATGGTGTTCTTTCTCACATCACCGGGGACGGCCCCCGTATCGCTATTAAATTCAAATCACCCCGGTCAAACCTTGCGGAATGTCAAATTCAAAACCGACTCGAGGTCGAGGGTGTCATTTGTTTGCGCTGCATCAAGTTTGCGGGGCTTCGGTGGTTTTCCAGACCCTGTGGCTTGTGCTTGTTTTCAGCCCGGCAACAGCACCTGTGCAGGCGCATTGGCGCTCAGGCTGAAGGTGGCCACGGTCTGGGTCAGGCGTTCGGCCTGCTCGCGCAGGCTCTGGGCGGCGGCGGCGGATTGCTCCACCAGGGCCGCGTTTTGCTGCGTCATCTGATCGAGCTGGCCCACTGAACTGTTCACCTGCGAAATGCCCTGGGATTGTTCGGCTGCGGCGGCCGCGATGTCGGCCACCACTGTGGTGACACGCTGGACTGCGCTGACGATGTCTTCCATGGTGCGCCCCGCTTCATGCACCTGGCGGGTGCCGTCCTCGACCCGTTCGACGCTGCTGGTGATCAGTCCCTTGATTTCGCGGGCCGCTTCTGCGCTGCGCTGGGCCAGGGTGCGCACTTCGCTGGCCACCACGGCAAAGCCACGGCCTTGCTCGCCGGCCCGGGCGGCCTCCACCGCAGCATTCAGCGCCAGGATGTTGGTCTGAAAGGCGATGCTGTCGATCAGGCCGGTGATGTCAGCGATCCGGCGCGAGCTGGCATTGATGGCTTCCATGGTGCTCACCACCTGGGCCACCACGGCCCCGCCGTGAGAGGCCACTTCGGTGGCGTGGGAGGCCAGACCGCTGGCGGTGTGGGCGGCGTCAGCGGTCTGCTTGACATTGCCGGTGAGCTGTTCGATCGACGAGGCCGTGAGCTGCAGACTGGCCGCGGTCTGCTCGGTGCGCACCGACAGGTCGTGGTTGCCCGTGGCGATCTCGGCACTGGCGGTGGCGATGCTGTCGGCTGACTGGCGAATGCCCAGGATCACCCGGGTCAGCGAGGCCTGCATGGTGCCCAGGGCCTGCAGCAGGTGGCTGGTCTCATCCCGGCTGTCGCGTATGGCCAGCTGATGCTGGGGCAACGGGCTGAGATCGCCCGAGGCCACCTGTTGCGCCACCTTGAGCGAGCGCGACACGGGTTGGGTGATGCTGCGCGTGATGAGCACCGAACAGCCCACGCCCACGCCCAGGCACAGGCTGCCCAGCAGCCACATCAGGTGGCGCGCGCGGTCGTTGGCCTCGCGGATCGGGGTGGCGGCCTGATCGAGGGCCTTGCGCTGCATTTCAAGCAAAGTCTTGACACGTTCCACATACCGGCTGGCATTGGGCAGGAAGGCGCTTTCAAGCAGCTTGTCGGCCTCGGCACCCTGGCCATCGCGTTTGAGGCGGATCACGTCATCACGCGCCGCCACGTAGCCCTTGCGCAGTTCTGAGATCTCGGCGAACAGGTGCTTTTCCTCGGCGCTGACCATCAGGCCTTCGACCT
Organism: Curvibacter sp. GW821-FHT09D12; assembly: GCF_059416245.1. Taxonomy (NCBI): domain Bacteria; kingdom Pseudomonadati; phylum Pseudomonadota; class Betaproteobacteria; order Burkholderiales; family Comamonadaceae; genus Curvibacter; species Curvibacter sp. GW821-FHT09D12. Next base: position 68,034 of record NZ_JBWKOU010000022.1, read on the forward strand.
GTTTCTGGATGGCGGTGGTGTCGGCCGCCGATTGCTTTTGCTCATCGGCAAAGAAGGTGGCCAGTGAGGGGTCGGTGCTTTTGGCAATGGCCGTGGTCCGGCGCACGGCACTGTGAATGAGACGGTACCAGTCCGAGATCAGGCGCTCTTTGGCCAGCGGCTGGTCGATGATGGCCTGGGTGGATTCGGTGGCGGTCTGCAACTGCCAGTTGCCCAGGCCGGTATTGAGCAGCGTGAGCAGCAATAAAAGGCCGAAGCCCAGCGCAAGCCGGGTGCCAATGGGGAGTTTCTGCATGGGTAGGGTCCTGTGACTGCGACGCAGCCTGGTGGCCTGACGGCTGAAACCAGCTTCTCGGTCGGGACGGATGGTCAGGCGGCGTCCCAGTGATTCTAGAAACGCAGGCCATGCACCGCTTGGGTGCTTGGGGTTTCCTTGACCGATATCAATCGCGTGCCCCTTGGGCTTGCTGGCTCAGCGGCTCATCAGGATGGGAAACAGTTTGCCCAGGCCATCGGCCATCACTTCCACCGACAGCGCGGCCAGGATCAAGCCCATGAGGCGGGTCATCACGTTGATGCCGGTTTTGCCAAGGATGCGGGCGATGGGTTCGGCCAGCGAAAAGCACACGGCCGTGGCCAGGGCGATCACGGCGCCATAGCCCACCAGCGCGGCGTGTTGCCAAAAGGTATGGGCCTTGTCCGCATAGATCACCACGGTCGACATGGTGGCGGGGCCGGTCAACAGGGGAATGGTCAGGGGAACCACCGCGATCGAGGCTCGGGCCGCGGCATCATTGACCTCGTCGGCATTCGACTTGGCTTCGGCTGGTTGGGCGTTGAGCATGTTGATCGAGCCGATCAGCAGCAGCGTGCCCCCCCCGACCTGGAAGCTTTGCAGAGAGATGCTGAAGAAATCCAGGATCTGCAGCCCCAGGATGGCGCTGATGGCGATCACCGCAAAAGTGCTGATGGCCGAGATGCCGATGGTGCGTCGGCGTTGGGCAGGCGTGAAGTCCTGCGTGTAGTGGATGAAGAAAGGAACAATCGCCAGCGGGTTGACGATGGCGAGCAGGGTGACAAGCGGCTTAAAGTCCATGCGCTTGAGTCTCGCACATCGACCTTTCGGAAGCCATGCACCGCTACACGGTGCTTTCCATGAGTCAATTGGCGGATTCTGCCGGTGCGACGGCGGGGTTGCGACGGCGGAACATGCCATACCCCTCCATGTGCAGCACCTTGTCGCCATGCTGATTGAACATCTCCCATTGGGTGCGCACCAGGCCCACGTCGGGGCGTTTGCTCATGGGACGGCTTTCCAGCACGGTGTGTTGCAGGCGCAGCGTGTCGCCGGGGAACACGGGTTTGAGCCACTTGATGCCCTCCAGGCCCGGTGAGCCCAGGCTGGATGATTCGCGCAGGAAGTGGGTCACCATCAGGCGCATGGCCATGGAGCAGGTGTGCCAGCCACTGGCACACAAGGCCCCGAACACCGAGGCCTTGGCGGCTTCGTCGTCCAGGTGAAAGGGCTGGGGATCGAACTGGCTGGCGAAGGCAATGATGTCTTCCCGGCTGGGGGAGATGGTGCCAAGGTCTTTCTGAAATCCGACGTGCAGGTCTTCCCAGTAATACCGAATCGAGCTTGCTTGGGTCATGAGAGGTTTGTTTGGTTGTCTCAACGGCCGCCAGAAACGTCCAGCAGCGACATGGTGGTGTAGCTTGCCGCGTCAGACAGTAACCACACAATCGCCTGCGCGACTTCCTCGGCGCTGCCGCCGCGCTGCATGGGCACCAGGTGGGCCAGGTCGCGCACCCGGTCGGGCAGGCCGCCTGAGGCATGGATGTCGGTCTCGATCAGCCCGGGCCGCACCGCATTGACACGGATGCCTTCGGCCGCCACTTCTTTGGCCAGGCCGATGGTGAAGGCGTCCACGGCGCCCTTGGCCGCGGCGTAGTCCACGTACTGGCCGGGCGAGCCCAGGCGGGCCGCCGCACTGGAGACGTTGACGATGGCGCCGCCGTCGCCGCCGTGGCGACGGCTCATGCGGCGCACCGCCTCACGGGCGCACAGCATGGTGCCGATCACGTTGATGTCGAACATGCGTTTCCAGCGCGTCACGCTCATGTCCTCGACCCGTGCGGTCACGTCGACCACGCCGGCGTTGTTCACCAGGGCGCTCAGACGCCCCAGTTTGGCGTCGACCTTGGCGAACATGCCCAGCACCTGAGCTTCGTCGGCCACGTCGGCCTGCACCGCCACGGCCTGCCCACCACTGGCGCGGATCTGGCGGACCACTTCATCGGCGGCCAGGGAGTTGGCCGTGTAGTTCACGGCCACTGCGTAGCCCTGCTGCGCCGCCAGCAAGGCGGTCGCTGCGCCGATGCCGCGGCTGCCGCCGGTGATCAACACTACTTTGCTCATATCCATGTCTCCAGCCAGATGGGGTCAATTGGGGTAAAAAGCCGCCTGTGCCCGGCGACGCGTGTGCCCGCTATTTTGCGTCGGGTGTCGGCAGAGCCCGGTCTTTGTCGGGTGTGCCGTTTGCATGTACTTTCCAACAGGAGTTTTCCATGGGTCAATTCATCGATCTGAAGGCCGCTGACGGCCATGTGTTCCCCGCCTATGTGGCGCAGCCCGCCGGCACGCCCAAGGGGGCTGTCGTGGTGCTGCAGGAGATCTTCGGTGTCAATTCGCACATCCGTTCGGTGGCAGATGGCTATGCCGCCCAGGGTTATCTGGCCGTGGCGCCGGCCACGTTCAACCGCGTCAAACCCGGGGTGGAACTGGGCTACTCCGAGGCCGACATGGGTGAGGGTTTTGGCTACAAGACCGAAGTCGAAGCCCTGCCTGCCCCCGGCGTGTTGCAAGACATCCAGGCCGCCATCGACCATGCGGCCCGCGCCGGCAAGGTGGGCATCGTCGGTTATTGCTGGGGCGGCCTGCTGGTCTGGCGCTCGGCCGTGGCGCTGACAGGCTTGAGCGCTGCTGTGGCCTATTACGGCGGTGGCGTGACCACACCCGACGAAGTGGCGCGTCAGCCCAAGGTGCCGGTGCTGGCGCACTTTGGTGACAAGGACCACTGGATTTCGCTGGAGTCGGTCGAGGTGTTCCGGGCCGCCCACCCTGAGGTGCAGGTGCACGTCTATGCTGCCAACCACGGGTTCAATTGCGATCAGCGTGGCTCGTATGACGAGGTGGCCGCGAACACGGCCCGTGAACGCACGCTGGCCTTCTTTGCGCAGCATCTGGCTTGAGGGGCCTGTGGCGCTGGCGCGGTGACAATCACGCCTTCCGCGCCACCTGTCCATCGAGTCTCCTGCCATGAGTTCCTTGCCCCCCGTCAATGAGGCGCTGCCTCTGTTTCCCCTGCAAACTGTGTTGTTTCCGGGGGGATGGTTGCCGCTGCAGATCTTCGAGGTGCGCTACCTGGACATGATTGGCCAATGCCACCGCGAGGGGCGGCCTTTTGGCGTGGTGTCGTTGCTGCAAGGCCAGGAGGTGCAGCGCGCAGGGGACTCTGCACCAGAGGCCTTCCAACGGGTGGGTACTCTGGCGCACATCGTCGGGCTGGAGCGGCCCCAACCCGGGTTGATGTTCATCCGTTGTGAGGGTGGGCAGCGGTTTCGCCTGGCCACACCGCAGCGTCTCAAGCATGGGCTGTGGGTGGCGCCGGTGGCCGAATGGTTGCCGGACGACCCGCTGGTGGCCGTGCCTGATCACCTCTTGCACGTGCAGCGCGCGCTGCAGGCCCTGGTGGCGCAAGGTGAAGCCGAAGTGCAGCGCCAGTCTCAGGCCGGGCTGGAGTTACCGGTCCGCCAGCCTTATCAGTGGCATGACGCGGGCTGGCTGGCCAACCGCTGGTGCGAGCTGCTGGGCTTGCCGGCAGCCCAGATGCAGCAGTTGATGAGCCTGGAAAGCCCTCTGCTGCGCCTGGAGCTGGTGGCAGATCTGCTGGAGCGTGATCACGGCCTGACGCCGCCGGACCCGCATTGATCGGGGGCCAGGCCTGGTTCAGCGCCTGGAGCGAGCAAGGTATTGCTTGCGCCAGAACACCACGATCAAGCCCAGCGCAATCAGTCCCATGGTGCCCATGGCCCACCAGAAGCCGGTTTCCCGGTGCACCAGAGGAATGAATTCGAAGTTCATGCCGAAGATGCCTGCGATCAGATTCAAAGGCAGGAACACGGCCGTCAGCGCCGTCAGGGTGCGCATGATGTCGTTGGTGCGGTTGCTCTGGGCTGAAAAATGCATTTGCACGGCGGTCTCGGCGCTTTGTTCCAGCCGACGCACATGGTGCACCACGCGCTCAATGTGCTCCAGCACGTCGCGGCTGCGCACCTTCAACAGGTCACGCTCGCGCTGTTCAGCCGGGGTTTGGGCGTCGGGCCAGGTTTCCAGGGCATCGATCCAGTCCTGGATGGCGGCGCGCTGGTCTTCGCAGATCTCGTCAAGCTGGTGAAGTGACAGCCGGGCCTCCAGCAGGGCGCTCCAGTTGTTGAAGCGGGTTCCGGGTTTGAGCAGAGAGCTTTGCCAGTGATCGAGCTGGCGCGTGAGTTCACGGCGCAGCTCCAGGTAGCCGTCCACCATCAGATTGACCAGCCGCAGCATCAGATCGGCCGGGTTGGCGGGCACGCGTGAGCCGGTGGGGCGCGGATCGGCATGGCCGTGGTTGAGCAGACGCGCGGCGTAGGCCTCGCGCACGCTGCAGTCGCTAGGGTGCACGGTGAGCAGCAAATGGTCGAACAAGGCAAAGCCCACCGGGCTGGTGTCGATGCGGCGCAGCACAGGTGGGCCGCCGCGGGTCGGTGAGCGCACCAGCGGCTCACCCGAATGGGCACCATCACTTTCACCGTGGCGGGTCGCCAGCCTGCGAAACACCAGCAAATCGTATTGCGAGGTGTAGTCGTAGTGGGAGGGCAACTGCTTGTTCAGCAGGTCGGAGATGTGCAGATCCACCAGTTGCAACCCCGTCCAGGCCTGCAAGGCCCCTTGCAGGCGACCTTGCAGGTGCTCGAATTCTTCACGCGAGCAGGCCAGCCACAGGTAGCCCTGCTCGGGCAAATGGGCTGGCAGGGTGTCGGTCTCGCTGATGTTCGAGCCTTGGATCGAGAAAATGCGCATGGGGGCGGCTGCGTGCCCTCAGGCTTGTTGTTGCAGGGCTTTGGCGGCGTCGATGGCGAAGTAGGTGAGTACGCCATCGGCACCGGCCCGTTTGAAGGCCAGCAGGCTTTCCAGCATCACGGCATCGTGATCGAGCCACCCGTTCTGGGCGGCGGCCTTCAGCATGGCGTACTCGCCGCTGACCTGGTAGGCAAAGGTGGGCACATGGAACTGGTCCTTCACGCGGCGCACGATGTCCAGGTAAGGCATGCCGGGTTTGACCATCACCATGTCGGCGCCTTCGGCCAGGTCCAGGGCCACTTCGCGCAGGGCTTCGTCGCTGTTGCCGGGGTCCATCTGGTAGACCTTCTTGTTGCTCTTGCCCAGGTTGGCGGACGAACCCACGGCGTCACGGAAAGGGCCGTAGAAGGCGCTGGCGTATTTGGCGCTGTAGGCCATGATGCGGGTGTGGATCAGGCCCTGCGCTTCAAGCTGGTCGCGGATGGCGCCAATGCGGCCATCCATCATGTCGCTGGGGGCCACGATGTCGACCCCGGCCTGAGCCTGGACCAGCGCCTGGCCCACCAGTACCTCGGTGGTCTCGTCATTGAGGATGTAGCCGCTGTCGTCGAGCAGGCCGTCTTGACCGTGGCTGGTGAAAGGGTCCAACGCCACGTCGGTCATGATGCCCAACTCGGGCACTTCCTTTTTGAGGGCTTGCACCACGCGTGGGATCAAGCCGTCCGGGTTCAGCGCTTCTTTGCCGTCGGGGGTTTTGAGCGCCGCATCGATCACGGGGAACAGGGCCATCACGGGGATGCCCAGGCGAGCGCATTCTTCGGCCTGGCGCAGCAGCAGGTCCAGGCTGAGCCGTTCGACGCCAGGCATCGAGGCCACGGCCTCGCGGCGGTTCTGGCCTTCATGCACGAACACGGGGTAGATCAGGTCATGGGCGCTCAGGCGGTGCTCGCGGACCAGGTTGCGCGTGAAGTTGTCGCGCCGAAGGCGGCGCGGGCGATTGGCGGGGAAGGGGGCGGGGTGGAGGAGAGGGGAGGTCATTCGAAAATTGTGCCTCATACCTCGTCGTTCAGTAAATGACGCAGTGGAATGGTTGTTTCAAAAATATCATTTCCATATTGGATATCCGGTAATTTGTGGCGACGTGCGGCTTTTTTCTGACGAAATTCAATGTAAATCTGAATTTCCTGCTTGAGTTTGGTCAGTGACTTTGCTAAATTACCCCTGGGCAGCTTGCTGCTCCCCGCTTTTCCTCCCTGAGCGGGTGCCTTGATGTGTGACAGCAAAAAGGCTTCCTGACCCGGCCGATGGCCGGGTTTTTTTTTGCCTGCCCTGTGTCAACACAAGGCTTGGCATCGCTTGCCGTGGTGCTTCTGGACAGGCGGGGATCTGGCCCTACACTGACGCCATGCTCTGGATCAAAGCCTTTCACATCGTCTTCGTGGCCAGCTGGTTTGCCGGTCTGTTCTACCTGCCTCGCATTTTTGTCAATTTGGCCATGGTGCCGGTGGGTTCTGTGGCCGAGCGAGAGCGTTTGTTGCTGATGGCCCGCAAATTGTTGCGATTCACCACCTTGCTGGCCGTTCCGGCATTGGCCCTGGGCGCTGTTCTCTGGCTGGGGTATGGCATTGGCCGCGGGCCGGGCAACGGCTGGATGCATGCCAAGTTGATGGTGGTGCTGCTGGTTCTGGCTTATCACCATGTCTGTGCCAGATTGCTTCGCCAGTTTGTGGCCAATCAGAACCGACGCGGGCATGTCTGGTTCCGTTGGTTCAATGAAGCGCCGGTGCTGCTGATGCTGCTTGCTGTGGTGCTGGTGGTGGTCAAGCCGTTTTGATGCCGGAGGCGGGTGCCGTGTCTGAACACAAAAGCGCAGCCTGGCCTCTGGCCCAGGTGTATGCGGCGCTGATTGTTTATGCCAGCCTGTACCCGTTTGGTGAGTGGCGCACTCAGGGGATCTCGCCTTTTGCATTCCTGCTGGCGCCCTTGCCTCGGTACTGGACCGGTTTTGACGTTCTGTCGAACGCCCTGGGTTATGGCCCCTTGGGCTTTTTGATCACTCTGGGGGGGCTGCGCAGCAGGTTGGCTCGCCCGCTGCTGTTGGCGGTGGGGGTGGCGTTGGGCCTGTCGTTGGTGATGGAGAGTTTGCAGAGCTATCTGCCCTCGCGGGTTCCCTCCAATGTGGATTTGTTCCTCAACGGGTTGGGTGGGATTGTGGGGGCCATGGCGGCGTGGGGTTTGGAGCGCCTGGGGGCGTTGGATCGCTGGACCCTGTTCCGTGCGCGCTGGTTCGTGCCGGAGGCGCGTGGGGCCTTGGTGCTGCTGGCCTTGTGGCCGGTGGGCCTGCTGTTCCCGGCGGCGGTCCCTTTGGGTTTGGGCCAGGTCATGGAGCGGGTCGAAGAGGGTTTGGCCGACTGGTTGGCTGATACGCCTTTGCTGGATTGGCTGCCTGTGCGAGATGTGGAGCTGCAGCCTTTGATCCCGAGTGCCGAACTGCTCTGTGTGGCGCTGGGGGCGTTGGTGCCTTGCTTGCTGGCCTACAGCATTGTCCGGTCCTTGCCCAGGCGTCTGGCCATGCTGGTGCTGGTGCTGGGGGTGGGCCTGGGTTTCACCGCCTTGTCGGCCGCCTTGAGTTACGGCCCGGTGCACGCCTGGAGCTGGCTGAGTCTGCCGGTGCAACTGGGCCTGGTGCTGGCGGTGTTGCTGGCGCTGCCATCGCTGTGGCTGACTCGTCGGGGGTGTGCTGCTTTGTGCCTGCTGGCACTGGGCATCCACCTGTCTATCTTGAATCAATCGCCGACCAGTGCCTATTTTGCCCAGACCCTGCAGACCTGGGAGCAGGGGCGCTTCATCCGGTTCAATGGCTTGGCGCAATGGGTAGGCTGGTTGTGGCCTTATGCCACGCTGGTTTATCTGGTCAGTTGGATGGCCCGGCGCGAGCCGGTTTGAGGTCGGAGCGATGCCCTGGGGCCGCTTCTCTCTAAAATGGCGCCATGTCCGAATCCTCTACCGTCAAGGCCGCCACTGGCGCTGTTGCCGATGGCGCGCCGCAGCTGGCTGCGCAGCCCTCCTATTACGAGCGGCACATCTTTTTCTGCCTCAACGAGCGCATCAATGGTGAGGACAGTTGTGCTCACCACGGAGCCAAAGAGGCCTTTGACCGCTGCAAGGCTCAGGTCAAGGCCGCCGGGCTGGCGGGGCCTGGCCAGGTGCGCGTGAACAAGGCCGGGTGCCTGGATCGCTGTGCCGGTGGGCCCGTGGCGGTCGTCTACCCAGAGGCGGTCTGGTACACCTTTGTGGACCCCAGCGACGTCGATGAGATCGTGGAATCCCACCTCAAGAACGGCAAGGTGGTGGAACGACTTCTGACGCCGCCCCATCTCGGACGTTGATTTGTTGTTGGATATCGAACCGGGTCGCATCCTGGCGGAGCGACCCGGTTCTGTTTGAGAAGGTATCGCCATGAATGCCCAAACCTTTAAGCTTGAACTCGTGGGGCCTTCCGGCGCTCTGCAAGGCTTGCGCGACTCGGCCTCTGTGCCAGAAGGTGGCGCCCCGAGAGGGGTGGCCATCATCGCCCACCCGCATCCGCTGTTTGGCGGCACCATGGACAACAAGGTGGTGCAGACCTTGGCGCGTGCCTTCGTTCAGTCGGGTTGGGATGCCGTCCGATTCAACTTCCGGGGGGTGGGTGGCAGCGCTGGCGTCTGGGATGAGGGGCGTGGGGAGATTGACGATTTTCTGGCCGTCCTGGAGCAGCAGGCGCCTCATGGGCCCATTGCCATCGCAGGGTTCTCTTTTGGCGCCTATGTGGCCAGTCATGCCCTCAAGGCTGTCTGCTCCAGTCGCGAGGTGGACCGGGCGGTCTTGGTCGGTACCGCTGCCTCACGCTTCCAGGTGGCCGAGCTGACGCCAGAATTGCATGAGCGGGCGCTGGTTCTGCATGGTGAGCAGGACGATACGGTGCCCCTGTCGGCGGTGATGGATTGGGCGCGTCCTCAGGCGCTGCCGGTGATGGTGGTGCCCGGAGGGGGGCACTTCTTTCACGGTCAGCTGCCGTTGTTGAAAGCGCTGGTGATGCGCCATTTACGCCCCTGACGACGTGCGAAGCCATGAACTTTGGGGTGCGTTGGGCGCTCTCATGGTTTGGCTGCGCCTTCGCGGTCCCTGTGTTTTTCGGCTCTGCGTACGCGCTCTTCGCATGAATTCTTTTTTCAAGCCCCTGCTGGCCTCCATCCTCATCGTCGCCTCGCTTCGTGCTGGGGCGCAGGCACCTCAGGTGCCGGAACTGGCGGCCCGCTCCTACCTGCTGATGGATGTGACGGCCCATCAGATCCTGGCGGAGAAAGACATCGACTCACCGGTCGAGCCGGCTTCTCTGACCAAGCTGATGTCGGCCTACCTCGTCTTTGATGCGCTGAAGGCTGGGCGGATCGAGCTCGCGCAGCGACTGCCGGTCAGCGACCGAGCCTGGAAAATGCCTGGTTCGCGCATGTTCATTGACCCCAAGATGAAGGTGCCGGTAGAGGACTTGATCAAGGGCATGGTGGTTCAATCCGGCAATGACGCCACCATGGCTTTGGCGGAAGGGGTGGGAGGCTCGGCCGAGCACTTTGTCGAACTCATGAATGCCCAGGCCAAGGTTCTGGGGATGAAGAACACCGTTTACAAGAACCCTGAAGGCATGGTCGAGGCTGGCCATACCAGCACGGCGCGTGATCTGAGCATTCTGGCCACCCGCCTGATCCTTGATTTTCCGGACTACCTCCGCTACTACGCCATCAGGCAATACCGCTATGAGGGCTCGCCTGCCACGAACGCCAGCAATCGCAACCTGCTGCTGTTTCGCGACCCGACGGTGGATGGCTTGAAGACTGGCCATACCAATGCGGCAGGCTATTGTTTGATTGCCACGGCCAAAAGAGACTTTCCGAATGTGGGGGGGCGACGGTTGCTGTCGATCGTGCTGGGGGCGGCCAGTGAGAATGCGCGGGCCAATGAAAGTCAGAAGCTGTTGAATTGGGGCTATACGGCCTATGAAGCTGTCAAACTGTTCGACGCGGGCCAGCCTGTGGTGACGCCGAGTGTCTGGAAAGGCAAGGAGAGCACGGCGCGCCTGGGCCGCCCGGAGGCGATTGTGGTGGCGGTGCCTGCAGGTCAAGCCGGCAAGTTGCAAACCCTGGTGACAAGACCCGACCCGGTGGTGGCCCCTTTGCAGAAGGGGCAGGGCATCGGTACCCTGAAAGTCAGCTTGGCCGATCAACCCTTGCTTGACGTGCCGCTGCTGGCCCTGGACGGCGTCGAGCAGGCCGGCGTCATGGGGCGAGCCTGGGACGCTCTGCGACTCTGGATCAAGTGATGGGGTGAGGGTTTGTCAAGCCGTACTTGCCCCCAAAAGCCCGACCTGATACATTAGAAGGCTTTTCGGAATTTCCGAAGGGTTGCACATTTGCGCGTCAATCTGATTTGACTTGCATGGGCTGTATGACCGCAGTGACTGCTGAGTGATCCGTTTGGACGGCTCGGTGGTTTGCTCCAGCGGTTTTTGCGGCTCGGCATGGTGATCAGACAGGTGCGTTTCACGCGTGTGCAGTGCCGTGCGGTGTCGATTGCTCGGCTTTTTTGTAATTTTCAAACGTTTAGGGACGTTTCATGCCAACCATCAACCAGCTCGTGCGTCAGGGGCGCGAGGTCGAAAAGACCAAGTCCAAGAGCCCCGCGATGCAAAACTCCCCCCAGCGTCGTGGCGTGTGCACTCGTGTGTACACCACGACCCCCAAGAAGCCTAACTCCGCTCTGCGTAAGGTTGCCAAGGTGCGCCTGACCAACGGTTTTGAGGTGATCTCCTACATCGGCGGTGAAGGCCACAACCTGCAGGAACACAGCGTGGTGCTGGTTCGCGGCGGTCGTGTCAAGGACTTGCCCGGTGTGCGTTACCACATCGTGCGTGGTTCGCTCGACTTGCAAGGCGTGAAAGACCGCAAGCAATCGCGTTCCAAGTACGGCGCGAAGCGCCCGAAGAAGGCCTAAGCAATTTTGCTGTCAGCCACGGGTGAATGGTTCCCGAAAGCGTCACAGCTTTGAAAAACATCGGTGTTTGAATGGCCTGGCTGGCCTTCAGACGTAGTGACCCGAACAGTGCCATGTTGGCGCGGGGTCGAGTAAGTGAGTTGCCCCATGGCACTCGCGGTACCTGAAATGGTGCCAACTGAAGCATAGAGGTGAAGAAATGCCACGTCGTCGCGAAGTCCCTAAACGTGAAATCCTGCCGGACCCGAAGTTCGGTAACGTCGAGCTGTCCAAATTCATGAACGTGATCATGGAAGGCGGCAAGAAGGCGGTCGCAGAACGCATCATTTACGGTGCTCTGGACCTGATCGCCAAGAAGCACCCTGACAAGGACGCCCTGGAAGCTTTCACGGTTGCCATCAACAACGTGAAGCCCATGGTCGAAGTGAAGTCCCGCCGTGTCGGCGGTGCCAACTACCAAGTGCCTGTGGAAGTCCGCCCTGTTCGTCGTCTGGCTCTGTCCATGCGCTGGATCAAGGAAGCCGCCCGCAAGCGTGGCGAAAAGTCGATGGCCCAACGTCTGGCCAACGAACTGCTCGAAGCCACCGAAGGCCGTGGTGGTGCCATGAAGAAGCGTGATGAAGTTCACCGCATGGCCGAAGCCAACAAGGCTTTCAGCCACTTCCGCTTCTAAATAGATCCATCCCCTCGCGTCTGAGAGCCCGCCTTTGTGCGGGCTCTCAGCGATTAACGGAGAAATTTCATGTCCCGCAAGACCCCCATCGAGCGCTACCGCAACATCGGTATTTCTGCTCACATTGACGCCGGTAAGACCACTACCACCGAGCGTATCCTGTTCTACACCGGTGTGAACCACAAGATCGGTGAAGTGCATGATGGCGCAGCCACCATGGACTGGATGGAGCAAGAGCAAGAGCGCGGCATCACGATCACCTCGGCTGCCACGACCTGCTTCTGGAAGGGCATGGACATGTCTTTCCCCGAGCACCGCATCAACATCATCGACACCCCCGGCCACGTTGACTTCACCATTGAAGTTGAGCGCTCGATGCGCGTGCTGGACGGTGCTTGCATGGTTTACTGCGCTGTGGGTGGCGTGCAGCCCCAGTCTGAAACCGTGTGGCGTCAGGCTAACAAGTACAAGGTGCCGCGTCTGGCCTTTGTGAACAAGATGGACCGTACTGGTGCCAACTTCTTCAAGGTCGTGGACCAGATGAAGCTGCGCCTGAAGGCCAATCCTGTGCCTATCGTGATCCCCATCGGCGCTGAAGAAAACTTCAAGGGCGTTGTGGACCTGCGCAAGATGAAGGCCATCATCTGGGATGAAGCCTCGCAAGGCATGAAGTTCAACTTCGAAGAGATCCCGGCCGACCTGCTGGAAACCGCCAAGGAATGGCGTGAAAAGATGGTCGAGGCTGCAGCCGAATCTTCGGAAGAGCTGATGAACAAGTACCTGGAAGAAGGTGACTTGACCGAAGAAGAGATCACCCACGGCCTGCGTACCCGTGCCATCGCCTGCGAAATCCAACCGATGCTGTGCGGTACCGCCTTCAAGAACAAGGGTGTGCAGCGCATGTTGGACGCCGTGATCGAACTGATGCCTTCGCCTGTGGACATTCCGCCGGTGAAGGGTACGGACGATGACGAGCAGCCGGTCAGCCGCAAGGCCGACGACAGCGAGAAGTTCTCGGCCCTGGCATTCAAGCTGATGACCGACCCGTTCGTGGGTCAGCTGACCTTCGTTCGCGTTTACTCCGGCGTTCTGAGCAAGGGCGACACGGTCTACAACCCGGTGAAGGGCCGCAAGGAGCGCATTGGTCGTATCGTGCAGATGCACGCCAATGAGCGCCAGGAAGTGGACGAAATCCGCGCTGGCGACATCGCTGCCTGCGTGGGCTTGAAGGACGTCACCACCGGTGAAACCCTGTGCGATCCCGATGCCATCGTCATGCTCGAACGCATGGTGTTCCCTGAGCCTGTGATCCGTCAGGCTGTGGAACCCAAGACCAAGGCTGACCAGGAAAAGATGGGCATTGCCCTGCAACGTCTGGCTTCGGAAGATCCGTCTTTCCGCGTCAACACCGACGAAGAATCGGGCCAGACCATCATCGCCGGTATGGGCGAGTTGCACCTGGAAATCATCGTTGACCGCATGAAGCGCGAATTCGGTGTGGAAGCCAACGTGGGCAAACCGCAAGTGGCCTACCGCGAAACCATCCGCAAGTCGGTTTCTGACGTCGAAGGTAAGTTCGTGCGTCAATCGGGCGGTAAGGGTCAGTACGGCCACGTGGTGTTCACTGTCGAGCCGAACGAAGTGGGCAAGGGTTTTGAATTCGTCGACGCCATCAAGGGCGGTGTGGTTCCTCGCGAATACATCCCTGCCGTTGAAAAGGGTGTGATCGAAGCCTTGAACAGTGGTGTGCTGGCCGGCTACCCGGTGGTGGACGTCAAGGTCACCTTGACCTTTGGTTCGTACCACGATGTGGACTCGAACGAAAACGCGTTCAAGATGGCTGCCATCTTCGGTTTCAAGGAAGGTTGCCGCAAGGCCAGCCCGGTCATTCTGGAGCCTATGATGGCTGTGGAAGTCGAAACCCCTGAAGACTACGCCGGCAACGTGATGGGTGACTTGTCCAGCCGTCGCGGTATGGTTCAGGGCATGGACGACATGGTCGGTGGTGGCAAGGCCATCAAGGCCGAAGTGCCGCTGTCGGAAATGTTCGGCTACTCGACCACGCTGCGTTCGATGTCGCAAGGTCGCGCGACCTACACGATGGAGTTCAAGCACTACAGCGAAGCTCCGCGCAACGTGGCTGAAGCCATCGTGGCAGCCCGCGCCAAGTAATTGGCACTTGCCCCGCGCCTGCAGAGGTGGCGGGGCATCCTCATTTGTCTGCGATCCGGTGCCCCTTTGTCCCCGTGCGAAGGGATTGAGCAACTGGATGCAGACGTAAAACCACACACGGGATCGCTCTTTTTGGAGATTGAAAATGGCAAAAGGCAAGTTTGAACGTACCAAGCCGCACGTGAACGTCGGCACCATCGGTCACGTTGACCACGGCAA
>NZ_JBWKOU010000023.1:0-77889 GCF_059416245.1 Curvibacter sp. GW821-FHT09D12
GACAGCAAGGTGATCGTGGCGATCAACAAGGACCCGGAGGCACCGATCTTCAGCGTGGCCGACTATGGCCTGGAGGCTGATCTGTTTGCGGCCGTGCCAGAGTTGATCAGCCAGCTTTGAACGCCCCCCTGTGAGCCTTGACCTGAGGCCCCCGGCCTCAGGTGCCCCCGACACCCCAAGACACTCTGGAGAGAGACATGACATACCAAGCCCCCCTCAAGGACATGCTGTTCGTGATGGACCACCTGGCCGGCCTTGATGGCATCGCCGCCCTGCCCGGCTTTGAAGACCACGGCCGGGACACCGCCGAAGCCGTGCTGGAGGAATCTGCCAAGTTCTGTGAAGGCGTGGTCGCACCTCTGAACGCGCCCGGCGACAAGAACCCGTCGGCCTGGAAGGATGGCGAGGTCAGCACCACGCCGGGCTTCAAGCAGGCCTTCGAACAATTCGCGGCCGGCGGCTGGCAAGGGGTGGTGCATCCCGTCGAGCACGGTGGCCAAGGCTTGCCCAAACTGATCGCCACGGGCTGCATGGAAATGCTGCATGCGGCCAACCTGTCGTTTGCGCTGTGCCCCATGCTGACCGATGGTGCCATCGAAGCCCTGCTGACGGCGGGCAGCGACGAGCTCAAGCGCATCTACCTGGAGAAGATGATCTCGGGCCAGTGGACCGGCACCATGAACCTGACCGAGCCCCAGGCCGGCTCGGATCTGGCCGCCGTGCGCACCCGGGCCGAGCGTCAGGACGATGGAAGCTACCGCGTGTTTGGCACCAAGATCTTCATCACCTACGGTGAGCACGACATGGCCGAGAACATCGTGCACCTGGTGCTGGCCCGGGTGCCGGGGGCGCCCGAAGGCGTGAAGGGCATCAGCCTGTTCGTGGTGCCCAAATACCTGGTGCAGGCGGACGGCAGCCTGGGCGCGCGCAACGACGCCCACTGCATCAGCATCGAACACAAGCTGGGCATCAAGGCCTCACCCACGGCCGTGCTGCAGTTTGGTGAGCATGGCGGCGCGGTGGGCCACCTGGTGGGCGAAGAAAACCGGGGCCTGGAGTACATGTTCATCATGATGAACGCGGCCCGCTTTGCCGTGGGCATGCAGGGCATCGCGGTGTCCGACCGGGCCTACCAGCAAGCGGTGGCCTTTGCTCGCCAACGCGTGCAAAGCCGTGACCTGGCAGGCTCTGCCGGGCCCGTGGCCATCATCGAGCACCCCGATGTGAAGCGCATGCTCTTGACCATGCGTGCGCTGACCGAGGGTGAACGCGCCCTGGCCTATGTGGCGGCCGCCGCCAGCGACCAGGCCCACCACGCCCCCGATGCGCAGCGGCGTGCCCGGTACCAGGCGCTGTACGACTACCTGGTGCCGGTGATCAAAGGCTTCAGCACCGAGCTGGCCATCGACGTGACCAGCCTGGGCGTACAAGTGCACGGCGGCATGGGTTTCATCGAAGAAACCGGCGCGGCGCAGCACTACCGCGACGCCCGCATCCTGAGCATCTACGAGGGCACCACCGCCATCCAGGCCAATGACCTGGTGGGGCGCAAGACCTTGCGCGATGGCGGCGCCATGGCGCAGCACCTGTGCGCCCTGGTGGCCAGCACCGAAGAAGACCTGGCCGTGCATGGCGAGCCCGAATGCGCGCTGATGCGCGCGGCCCTGACCCCGGCACGGCAGGCGCTGGAAGCTGTCGTGGCGCACGTGCTGGCCCATGGCAAGACCGACCCCAAGTCGGTGTACGCCGGCGCGGTGAGCTACCTCAAGCTGGCCGGCTACGTGTTGTGCGGCTGGCAGATGGCCCGTGCCTTGATGGTGGCCCTGGAAAAGCGCAACGAGGACCCCGCCTTCCACGGTGCCAAGGTGCACACCGCGGTGTTCTATGCCCAGTCACTGTTGCCCCTGGCCGATGCCCTGGCCAGCGCCATCGTGCAAGCCGGGGGCAACACCCAGGCCATGCCCGCCGATTTGTTCTGACCTGCCTCGGATCTGCCAACATGACACAAGACCTGCAGGCGCTCTACCGGCAAAAACGACTGAGCGCTGACGCCGCCGCGGCCCTGGTGCAATCGGGTGACACCGTGTTTCTGGGCGAATTTGCCCAGAGCGTGGAGGCCTTTGACGCGGCCCTGGCCCTGCGCGCCGGCGTGCTGCGTGACGTGAACCTGATCACCACCACCCGCGCCAAACCTCTGAAGTGCGTTGAAGCCGACCCCCAACGCGAGGCCTTCGTCTGGAACGACTGGCATTTCTCGGGCCTGGCACGCCAGGCCGCTGAAAAAGGCCTGGCCAGCTACATCCCCCTGTGCTACCACCAGGGCCCGCAGAACGTGATGCTGTACGAAGAGCCCGAGGTGGCGGTGGTGCAGGTCACGCCCATGGATGCCCATGGCTTCTTCAACCTCTCAACCAGTTGCTCGCTCACGCCCGCCTACCTGCGCAAGGCCCGCAAGGTGCTGGTGGAGGTGAACACCCGCGCACCGCGCTGTCTGGGCGGGCTCGATGAGGGCATCCACCTGAGCCAGGTGAATGGCGTGATCGAGGGCCCCAACAGCCCCCTTCTGCAACTGCCGGCCACCCAGGCCGGTGCGGCGGACACCACCATCGCCGGCTACGTCATGGGCTTGCTGGAAGACGGCGCCACGATTCAACTGGGCATCGGTGCCTTGCCCAACATCGTGGGCGCGCTGATCGCACAAAGCGACCTGAAAGACCTCGGGGTGCACACCGAGATGCTGGCCGACTCGTATGTGGACATGTACGAGGCCGGCCGCATCACCGGCCAACGCAAAGCGCTGGACCGCGGCAAGATGGTCTACACCTTTGCCATGGGTTCGCAAAAGCTCTACGACTTTCTGCACAACAACCCGGCCGCCGCCATCTACCCCGCGTCGTACACCAACGACCCCTGCGTGATCGGCCGCAACCCCAAGGTGGTGGCGATCAACAACGCCATCGAGATTGACCTGTTCACCCAGGTGTCCAGCGAGTCGACTGGCACCCGACAGATCTCGGGCACCGGTGGGCAGTTGGACTTCATCCTGGGCGCCTACAAATCGGAAGGCGGCAAGGGCCTGATCTGCCTCAACTCCACCTACCGGCAAAAAGATGGCACGCTGGCCTCGCGCATCGTGCCGACGCTGTCGCCAGGCTCCATCGTCACCTGCCCGCGCTCGCTGGTGCATTACGTGGTGACCGAGTTCGGCTGCGCCCAGTTGAAGGCCAAATCGACCTGGCAGCGGGCCGAAGCCCTGATCAACATCGCACACCCGGATTTTCGGGAGCAGTTGATCCAGGATGCCGCCCGCCTGGGGGTGTGGCGGCGTTCGCAGCGGGTGCTGTGACCTGAGGCAGCGGCCCGGGGGCCGTCTCAGGTCGCCGGGGCCTTGGCGGTGGCCCCCCGCACATCGCTGCTGCGTGCCAGCGCCACAAAGGCCTGCAGGTAGTCCACCTGCACATCGGCCTCGCGGGCGCCCAGGTAGATCTGCTTGGCAATGCCTTGCTCGCCCAGGCGCACCGGCTGGATCGGCAAGCGGGCCGCGTACTCTTGCACCAGCCAGCGTGGCAGCGCGGCCACGCCCCGCCCGCTGGCCACCATCTGCAGCATGATGTCGGTGTTCTCGATCGGCTTGTGACGCCGGGGCAGCGCGCCCGCAGGCACCAGAAACTGCTGGTAGATGTCGAGCCTTTCGGGCGATACGGGGTAGCTCAACAGCACTTCAGACGCCAGTTCAGCTGGCTCGACAAAGAGGTGCTCGGCCAGCCGATGGCCCCGGCCCACCACCAGCACCTGTTCATAGTCAAACACCGGCTCGAAATGCAGGCCCGGCTTGAACACCGGGTCGGGCGTGACCAGCAGGTCGATCTCGTAGCCAAACAGCGCACCGATGCCCCCGAACTGGAACTTCTGTTTCACGTCCACTTCGACATCGGGCCAGGCCGCCAGGTAGGGCGCCACGATCTTCAACAGCCATTGGTAGCAGGGGTGGCACTCCATGCCAATGCGCAGCGTGCCGCGCTCACCCTGGGCAAACTGCTTCATGCGGGCCTCGGCCAGCTCCAACTGGGGCAGCACCCGGTTGGCCACTGCCAGCAAGTACTCGCCAGCCTGGGTCAGGCGCAGGCTGCGGCCTTCGCGCAACCAGATGTCGGTGCCCATCAACTGCTCCAGCTTTTTCATGGCGTGGCTCAGCGCGGGCTGCGTCAGGCACAGGGTCGAGGCTGCGGCCGTCATCGAACCCTGCCGATCCACGGCCTGGATGATGGCCAGGTGAATGCGTTCAATCATGCAGATCCATGAGCAAAATTTATCGAACTCTGAAATAAGATCATTTTACGTCATCGCATGTCGTCTCTAACCTTGCGTCATCTCCAACCTTGATGACATTGAAGAAGACAGCATGGTCCGCACACACAACCTCGGCTTTCCCCGCATCGGCGCCCAACGCGAACTCAAGTTCGGCCTGGAGGCGTACTGGAAGGGTCAATCCACACTGAACGATCTGAAGGCCTTGGGGGCCGCCCTCCGACAGCAGAACTGGGCCGATCAGGCCCCCCTGGACCTGGCCCCCGTGGGCGACTTTTCGTTCTATGACCAGGTGCTGGACCTGAGCTTCACCCTGGGCAATCTGCCCGAGCGGGTGCGCGGCTTCCAGGGCGACGCGCTGGACAACTGCTTCCGCGTGGCCCGCGGCCGCTCGGCACAGCCTGCCGAGGCCCATGCGGGCTGCGGTAGTGGCTGTGGTGGCGGTGTGGCGGCCGGCGAAATGACCAAGTGGTTCGACACCAACTACCACTACATCGTGCCCGAGTTCACGGCGGCCACCGCGTTCAAGCTCGATGCCAGCCGCCTGCTGGCGCAACTGGCCGAGGCGCAGGCCCAGGGCGTGAAGGCCAAGCCCGTGCTGATCGGCCCGGTCACCTACCTGGCCATCGGCAAGAGCAAGGACGGCTCGGATCGACTGAGCCTGCTGGAGCGCCTGCTGCCGGTGTATGCCGAGCTGCTTGACGCCCTGGCCGCCCAGGGCGTGGAATGGGTGCAGATCGACGAACCCATTCTGGCGACCGAGCTGGATGCCGATTGGCAACATGCCTTCAACACCGCCTACCACCACCTCAAAGCGGCCAAGGTCAAGCTGCTGCTGGCCACCTACTTCGGCCAGTTGCAAGAAAACGCCTACCTCGCAGCCAACCTGCCGGTGGCCGGCCTGCATGTGGACGCCATCAACGACCGCGAAGGCGTGCAACCCTTGATCAACCTGCTGCCCGCGCACAAGGTGCTGTCGCTGGGCGTGATCAATGGCCGCAACATCTGGAAAACCGACCTCCATACCACCCTGGGCTGGCTGGAGCCCCTGGCTCAGCAACTGGGTCAGCGCCTGTGGATCGCACCCTCATGCTCACTGCTGCACGTGCCGGTGGATTTGGCCAGTGAACAGAAGCTGGATGCCGAGATCCTGTCCTGGCTGGCCTTTGCGCGCCAGAAGCTGGTCGAGCTGCAGGTGCTGGCCCAGGCCTTGAACGAGGGCCGCGAGGCGGTGCGCGAGGCCCTGGACGCCAACCAGGCCGCCCTGGCGGCCCGCCGCGCCTCGCCACGCGTCAACAACCCCACCGTCAAACTGGCCGTGGCCCGCATCACCCAAGACCTGGGTCGCCGTGAAAGCACCTATGCCAACCGCGCCCCCAAACAGGCTGCGCTGCTGAAGCTGCCCAAGTTTCCGACCACCACCATTGGCTCGTTTCCGCAGACGGCCGAGATCCGCCAGGCACGCAGCGAATTCAAGGCCGGACGGCTGGACCTGCCGGCCTACCAGGCCGCCATGCGCCAGGAGATTGAGCGTGCGGTACGCGAGCAGGAGGCCCTGGGCTTGGACGTGCTGGTGCACGGCGAGGCCGAGCGAAACGACATGGTCGAATACTTTGGCGAGCAACTCGACGGCTATGCCTTTAGCCAGTTCGGCTGGGTGCAATCCTATGGCTCGCGCTGCGTGAAGCCCCCGATCCTGTTCGGCGACATCAGCCGCCCGCACCCCATGACGGTGGAGTGGACCACCCATGCCCAGTCGCTGACCCCCAAACCCATGAAGGGCATGCTGACCGGCCCGGTGACGATCCTGAACTGGTCTTTTGTGCGCGACGACCAACCGCGCTCGCAGTCTTGCCGGCAACTGGCCCTGGCCATCCGCAGCGAAGTGCTGGACCTGGAAAAGGCCGGCGTGCGCGTGATCCAGATCGACGAGGCCGCCCTGCGCGAAGGCCTGCCGCTGCGCCGGGCCCAATGGCAGAGCTACCTCGACTGGGCGGTGGAGAGCTTTCGCATCAGCGCCAACGGCGTGCGCGACGAGACCCAGATCCACACCCACATGTGCTATTCGGAGTTCAACGACATCATGGCCTCGATCGCCGACATGGATGCTGACGTGATCACCATCGAGACCTCGCGCTCAGACATGGAGCTGCTCGATGCGTTTGACCACTTCAGCTACCCCAACGAGATCGGCCCCGGCGTGTACGACATCCACTCGCCCAACATCCCGAGCCAGCAGCACATGGTCGACTTGATGAAGAAGGCCGCCGAACGCGTGCCCGCAGAGCGCCTGTGGGTCAACCCCGACTGCGGCCTCAAGACCCGCCAATGGCCCGAGGTGATCCCGGCACTGACGCACATGGTGGCGGCGGCCAAGGCACTGCGGGCAGAGCTGGCCTGATTGGGCTGTGTGGGACCCCGGGGGGGAGAGGGGCGAAGGCTGCGCACTGAGGGGGGGTCCGAATTGGCGCAACGGACCTCAACGACTGGTGTGCAGCGATTGCCGTCGACCACAGATAGAGGCTCCTATGGCAGCTATGGGGCCAGAAGCGGATAGCTGCCAACGGCTGGTTCGTAATCAGGTAAGGCCTAGCCTCTCGGCCACAGCTCAAGCGCCCGAGAAAGCAGGTCGCGGCCGCGCCGCTCAATCGCTCCTTCGTCCCACGTTTCGGCGCTCCTCAGTTGGAGGTTGATTGGCAGCAAGCTATTCGCCTCAATTGCGGCTCGCTTGGTTGCCCAGGCGCCATTCGAGATTGAGCTGTTCAGACTGCCTGTGATCAAGGTGAGGTTGCCGAACGTTTGGACGATGGCGCTTCGAGCGCGTGTCGCAAGTGCCTGGGGATCATCTGCCGGAACAGACCATGGAATGTCGACGCCTCTGTTTCCATCCGACAGCAGCCAGTGAGCGACCCAGGCCTGCGGCATCAGATGTTCTACCGTAAGCTGCCCAGTTACTTTCAGCTGTTCGGTTTTGGAATTTCGGTAGGTTTCACTCAGCTTGCTCAGGATGTAGACGATCCTCCCGTTGTTGAGCGCCGAGTAAGCGTGCCCCGTCATCCATGCCTCGGTGAATCGTTCGTCGCTCGGCCACGCATCGGTGGCGCTCTGGAGGCCGATCAGGTGCGAACGAACAACTGCGGCGGTCGCCCCGTCTCGGCGAATCGCCCGCGTAAGGCCCATAAAGACTCGGTTGTACGCCTTGGTATCCGACACGCAGACCGTACGACGAAGGAGGTAGCTCTCAAGGACACTTGCAGCCTCGCGCATCTCATCGTCGCTCGCCCCGAGATCAAGCATGGCCAGAAGAGGTGGGAAGACGGTACTTATGTCGAACGTCTCCAGGAAGTGGGCGAGCGGCCCGAGTGCATCGGCATCACTACGACCGACGAGGCGTCTGAAATCCTTGCCTTGCTTCGCTAGCGCCGCGAGCTCTGCCTCGACCGTCTTGTAGGGAGCACTGCGTTCGACCCAATATTTGTACTCGACGAACAAGTGCTTGATTGGGATATCTCTGGCCTGCTTGCTCGCAAGAAAGTGCTGAATGAATAGGTCACTGCGTGGACGCAACAGACGCCCCTGCACGACCTCCTGGCGCCAGAAGGGCTCATCGAAGGCTGCCCAATACTTCTTGTACAGCGCCTCTTGTTCCTCGTTTTGCCGAGCGGCCCGAAGGAAGATGAAGTTCCGGAGAAGATCGGCCGGCAGAAGCGGCTCGCCACGGGCGTTGAGCGTCTCGAAGATGACCTGTGCGTCGTCGTCGCGGTCAAGGTCGATTGCTACCACCTTCAGCGCCGTCTTGAGGGCTTCGAAGCACTCTTCAACGCGATCAGCCAACGGCTTGTTGGCTGCCAGCGGCGGCTCGGTCGGGCTTCCCTTGAAGAACTCAGCAAGACTGTCGTAAAAGAAGAAATAGGCCTCCACCATTCGAGGGCGCGGCTCGAACTTCCGCGAATACTTGCGTCGCGTCAACGGATGGAGCTTCTCCAGAGCATCTCGTGACCCCGCATCGACGACGTCAATGAACTGCTGTCGGTCGCTCAGTGTTGGCCAAACCTTGTACTTCTCCACTTCCGGCTCTGCCATCCGACCGGTGTTCACCGTGTACTTCTCACACTCGTCGGCGAAGTCGCCCAAACCTTCACATCGGCAAAAGTCGCGAAACGAGGCAAGGAAAAGCTGAAGAGTTGTGAGACGCTGTTGACCGTCGATCACACTGCGCCGCTCGACACGGCCGGTCTGCGTTTGCCGCTGGTCGAGCACCATCGCACCGAGGAAGTGAACTGGTGCGTCGGTTCGACCCTCAATGAACTCCACAAACTTGCGAGAGATGTCCTCCCACAGTGGCTCCCATTGGTGCTCCTGCTTCCAGACGTACTGCCTCTGGAACATCGGCACTTCGAGCCGCATCTTCTTCTCAAAGATGTCCAGCAGCGCAATCGCATTCGCGTCCATCGCTCCCCCCAGGTCTAACGTGAAAAGCGCTTAGCTTATCGGATCCCCCCAATGGCGGGACAAGACTCTTCGGAAGGAACTGAGCGTACTTCCTATGCAGGGGTGCTACGCCCTGACCCTTCGTCGCACGGTATTCGATTTTTGTTCCGGACAGATTTAGTCGAGTAGGCAAGGGGCTAAGCACCTCGCCCGAGTCGCTGGAGCCTAGTTCTATGTGTTCTCTCCTGATGGAGTAGTCCGTATGGCGTATCCTCAAAGCCGTATCCGCATCCGTAAGGATGCAAGCACGTCGGAAGTGCGAACACCGGCTTTCGGGAGGTGTGATTGCGCGCAGGTGTAATCTTAGAGTGCACAGCAGTCGCTTGAACGTTTACCGTTGAGCATCAGCAACCAGCCGGAAGCCGTCCGACAGCAGTCGGCCGGCAGCTATGCAGCGGTGACAGTTAGTCGGTCAACTTCCCGGTGAGGTCAACTCTGGGCCAGTTGCGGCTATTGGCGAGCGACAGCTTAGTGGCCGTGCATCTGTTGATTTTGCGAGAAGTGGTCAGGCAACTGTATTTTGTCCTGCGTCCAATGGAGGCGCTTATATTGGTTCAGCCGGCCTCTGCTCCACGAATTCCTCTGCGGCAGCCGCAGGTTCATTCTCGAGCTTCAGCACCGCTGGTGGCAAAACGACAGGAGCATGTATCACAACGGGGGTGATCTCGGTAGCTGCCTCGGGTTGGTGCGCTTGCTCCACGAGTAGGGCTGGTTCGGCTGCAACTGTTCGATAAATTGAATCAACAAGCCTGCTACCCGCGCCCACGACCTTCCCGAGAACAAGAAGCTGCTCTCTACACGCGACGCTATCCGTAGGATCCGGGTAGTTCAGCGCATGATCTACCTCCCCCCAGATTTCCTCGAACAATGTGCGGACTTGAATCTCGCAGCACAAGGGGGAGTCATGTCGCGGGCGCACAGTGTAATGAACGCTTGTATAGGACGAAGGCTTCAAATGAACTTCAAAACCTATTCCATGATAAAAGTCGCGCCGCTCTGGATCCCAGGTGTAGGCGCGCGGCGTCTCGTGAAGAACCCAGTCACCCCTATGCTCGATCTTTCGGAGAATCTGTTCGTGAATTTGCGTTAGTTGCTCTTGGTGCAGATGTAACACACGGACCCCGGCAAGGTCGGTGATCTTTTGCCCAAGATTGCTTCCGTCAATCAGATTTTCCGTATTAGATTTTTTCTGGATTTTTGCTCGCAGATGCTCTCTATTTTTTAACCTGGATTTAACGGAATGAACCAGCGGCGTATATCCGCTCGTCAGACTGGGATGGGTCTCAAACCACGTCCGAACGCTTGACATAAACATGGTCAATTCATGATTCATTTCGTCGAAGGCGTTCAGTGCCGCATTCGTCAATGCTGCGTCTTGCATATCGTGCTCTCTTAATCCAGCGAGGACGTGCGCAAGAGAAGATCCTTGGAAAACTCGGAGTATTTTTCTTTGGTCGCCTCGTATGCCGTACGATTACCCTGAATCGTAGAGACATCTGATGAATCCAGTGTTGCGTACGGCACCCGCCACATCGGTGTATGGTACTTCTGCGCCATAGAAGGCAAGGTGTTGTGGGTGTGCATGATCGCTCTCCCACCAATCGGCTTTTCCAAAACCTGCTCACTCAAGTGAGAGCGAATATCCAGACTAATATAATCACGGATCGCCTCCGGAATCTGCGTCGCAAAGTTGTAGTGTGCTGTCGCTAAGTCGAGTGGCTTTCCGGAATACTTCTTCGCATTGAATATCGTATAACCCAGCAGGCGTACAAAGTTCTGAGGAAATTGCTTTCTTTTCTCCGTCGACAGGAGGTGGTATATCGTTTCAAACTGCTTTTTCCAGTTTGCAAGCGCGTTACCAATATTCTTGATGCCATATTGAGAAAACATGTCTGGCATACACGGGATCAGAAAACCGTCTGCCGTGGAGATGATCACCTTGTTTAGAGTACCGAGGCTGGGCGACGTATCCATAATGACAAAGTCGTATCCGTAGGCCCTCGCGTAAGCCTCTGCAATCTGCCTAGGGCGAGTTACTGTTCGAACAGCAAGCGGATCACCCTGATAAACGTCACTCCATCGCCTAGCGATGGCATCCTCATATAAATGCATCGTGAGGCGGCCAGGGATGAGGTGAAGGTTCCTTGCAATTTGAAAAGGCGGCGGGAGACTATCCAGATCGGAAAGGCCATCTTCGGTTGGTTTCAGCAAAAAGTGGATAGAGCGCGGAGACGTTATCAGCGCGTCAAGATCCTTCTTTGGGAGACTATCTCGTGCGGCCTTGAAGTCGTCGATAAAGGCTTCTTCCGCTTGCCACACCTGATCCAAAGTTTCTTCAGGTAGCCCAAGGATGGTTAGATTACATTGAGGATCAAGGTCAATGACTAAGGTTTTATAACCTAGCTCCGCGAGCGCGTTGCCCAAATGGAACGTTAGAGTAGTTTTTCCTACGCCACCTTTGTTGTTAAACACGGAAATCGTCTTCAAGTTCTTCTCCACCTGTGCTTACGTCGACACCTGTTATTTGGTCTGGTCCCCGTTAAGATCAACCGCTCCCCACGGAGATGCACATCGTAACCGCAAGCTATCGAAGGTGGCCAGAATCCAAATCAAATTGAATGCCTGCTAACGGTCACTGACTTCGACATTCGCTGCGACTCATATGGGTCGAAAGCGACCAACCAACCGCCCGACGGCGAACGACAGCAGCCAGCCTACTGCAGCCCGCCGCGCCCAAAGGCCAGCAGACCGCCCCCGGGCCGATATTTCCCAGTCGTCCGGACAATGAGCGAGAAAAGGGGTGCCCATCACAGGACACGCCCCTTTGGCTTTGTCATACGCCTGTTCAGGCGCAACGCCACATGGTGCTCCTGGCTTGGACACGCCCGGCCCTCAGGTGTACTGCTTCTCCAAGGCGTCCCAGCCGGGCTTGCCCACCAGACGTTGGCGCTCGGCAAACGGCGTGACCAGGCCGCTGGACTCGTGCACTTCCTTCTCGTCGCGCAGCACCGTCAAGGCCTTTTGCATGCCGGCCACCGCGCCTTGCAGGGCCGCGTTGGCGTACAGCACGATGCCGTAGCCCAGTTCACCCAATTGCTCGGCATTGAAGATGGGGGTGCGGCCACCGATCACCATGTTCATGAGCTGGGGCTTGGCCAGGCGCTGGGGCAAGGCGCGCACCTCTTCGGCCTGGGTCACGGCCTCGACAAACAAAATGTCGGCACCGGCCTCGGCAAATTTCTGGGCGCGCTCCACCGCGGCCTCAAAGCCGTGGGTGGCGGCGGCGTCGGTGCGGGCCATGATGAGCAGGTTGGGGTCACGCCTAGCGTCGACGGCGGCCTTGATTTTGCTGACCGCTTCCTCGGTGGAGATGACCTCCTTGCCTGAAAAGTGCCCGCAGCGCTTGGGCGCCACCTGGTCTTCGAGCTGGATGCAGTCGGCGCCGGCGCGCTCCAGGGTTCGCACCGTGTGGTAGACATTGAGGGCGTTGCCAAAGCCGGTGTCGGCATCGACCAGCAGGGGCACGCTCACCGCATCGCGGATGCGCGCGGTGTGGTCGGCGATCTCGGCCAGGCCCATGAAGCCCTGGTCGGGCATGCCGAACCACATGTTGGTGACCCCGGCGCCGGTGACATAGATGGCCTGAAAGCCCAGGTCTTCGATGACTTTGGCCGACAGCGCATTGAAGGCGCCGGGCACGATCAGGCCACGGCGGGCTTCGACGAGTTGTTTGAGTTGTTGACGTGGGGACATGAACTGGAATCCGGTGAGGTTTGGAATCAAGGGGCGCGCGTTCAGAAGGCATCGCCGGGCACGCGCACCCAGCCTTCCATCAGCACGCGGGCGCTGCGGCTCATCAAGGCCTTGGTGACCAGCCACTGGCCGTCGCGCAGCTCGGCCTGGGCCCCCACGCGCAGGGTGCCCGAGGGGTGGCCAAAGCGCACCGCCTCGCGCGGGCCGCCGCCCGCGGCCAGGTTGACCAGGGTGCCTGGCACGGCCGCCGCCGTGCCAATGGCCACGGCGGCGGTGCCCATCATGGCGTGGTGCAGCTTGCCCATCGACAGGGCACGCACCAGCAGATCGATCTCGCCGGCCTGCACCGGTTTGCCGCTGCTGGCGGTGTAGCTGGCCGGCGGGGCCACAAAGGCAATCTTGGGCGTGTGCTGGCGTTTGGCAGCCTCACCCAGGTCGCGGATCAGGCCCATGCGCAGGGCGCCGTGGGCACGGATCGTCTCGAAGCGGGCCAGCGCGGCGGCGTCGCCGTTGATGGCCTCTTGCAGCTCGGTGCCGGTGTACCCCAGCTCGGCGGCGTTGAGGAAGATGGTGGGGATGCCGGCGTTGATGAAGGTGGCCTGAAAACGGCCCACGCCGGGCACATCCAGCGTGTCCACCCACTGGCCGGTGGGGAACATGGCACTGCCACCGTCGTCACCCTCGCCTTCGTCGGCCGGGTCGAGGAACTCAATCGCCACCTCGGCGGCCGGAAAGGTCACGCCGTCCAGTTCAAAGTCGCCCGTCTCCTGCACCTGGCCATGGGTGATGGGCACATGGGCCACGATGGTCTTGCGGATGTTGGCCTGCCAGATGCGCACGGTGCACACCCCGTTGTCGGGGATGCGGTCGGCCGGGATGAAACCGTTGGCGATGGCAAACGGCCCGACGGCGGCCGACAGGTTGCCGCAGTTGCCCGACCAGTCGACAAAGTCGCTGTCGATGGCCACCTGGCCGAACAGGTAATCCACATCGTGCCCGGGTTGGGTTGGGGGCGAGATGATCACCGTTTTAGAGGTAGACGAGGTGGCCCCGCCCATGCCGTCGACCTGCTTGGCGTAGGGGTCGGGGCTGCCGATCACGCGCTGCAGCAGGCGGTCACGGGCCGTGCCCGGCACCTGGGCCGCCGCAGGCAGGTCTTGCAGGCGAAAGAACACGCCCTTGCTGGTGCCGCCGCGCAGGTAGGTGGCGGCGATCTTGATCTGGGGTGCGTGGCTCATGCCGCGGCTCCTTGTAGTTGGGCCAGAAAGTCTTGGGCAAAACGTTGCAGCACGCCGCCGGCCTGGTAGACCGAGACCTCTTCGGCCGTGTCGAGGCGCGAGCGCACCGGCACCTGAAGCAGGCTGCCATCACGGCGTGTCACCACCAGGGTCAGGGGCGCGCGCGGCGCCAACTCACCGGCCACCGCGTAGGTTTCTCGGCCATCCAGGCCCAGCGTCAGGCGGGTGGTGCCGGGCAGGAACTCCAGTGGCAGCACGCCCATGCCGATCAGGTTGGTGCGGTGGATGCGCTCGAAGCCCTCGGCCACCACGGTCTCGACCCCGGCCAGGCGCACGCCCTTGGCAGCCCAGTCGCGGCTGGATCCCTGGCCGTAGTCGGCACCGGCAATGATGATCAGGGGCTGGCGTCGGTTCAGGTAGGTCTCGATCGCCTCCCACATGCGCACCACCTGCCCCTCGGGCTCGATGCGGGCCAGCGATCCCTTTTGCACCTGGCCGTTGACCACGGCCATCTCGTTGACCAGTTGCGGGTTGGCAAAGGTGGCCCGCAGGGCGGTCAGGTGGTCGCCCCGGTGGGTGGCATAAGAGTTGAAGTCTTCCTCGGGCAGGCCCATGCGGGCCAGGTACTCGCCGGCCGCGCTGTCGGGCAAGATGGCGTTGGAGGGCGAGAGGTGGTCGGTGGTGATGTTGTCGGGCAGCAAGGCCAGCACGCGCATGCCCTTGAGGGTGCGCGGGTGGGCCGCCAGCGCGCCTACGCCCTCGGTGTCCCAGTAGGGTGGGCGGCGGATGTAGGTGGACTGCGGGCGCCAGTCGTACTGCGGACGCACGGTTTCACCGTCGTCGCGGCGCAGGGCGAACATGGGCTCGTACACCGCGCGAAACTGCTCGGGTTTGACGGCCTGGGCCACGATGGCATCGATCTCTTCATCGCTGGGCCACAGGTCCTTGAGGCGGATGTCACGGCCCTGCACCACGGCCAGCACATCGTTCTCAATGTCGAAGCGGATGGTGCCGGCGATGGCATAGGCGACCACCAGCGGCGGCGAGGCCAGAAAGGCCTGCTTGGCATAGGGGTGGATGCGGCCATCAAAGTTGCGGTTGCCCGACAGCACGGCGGTGGCGTACAGGTCGCGCTCGATGATTTCTTGCTGGATCTTCGGGGCTAGGGCCCCGCTCATGCCGTTGCAGGTGGTGCAGGCAAAGGCCACGATGCCAAAGCCCAGGGCCTCCAGATCGGCCAGCAGGCCGGCTTCTTTGAGGTACCGCTCGACGGCCTTGGAGCCCGGGGCCAGCGAAGACTTGACCCAGGGCTTGCGCGCCAGGCCCAGGCGGCGTGCGTTGCGGGCCAGCAAGGCGGCGGCGATCACGTTGCGCGGGTTGCTGGTGTTGGTGCAACTGGTGATGGCAGCAATGATGACAGCGCCATCGGGCAGCAGGCCCTGTGCCTCTTCGGCCTGGGCGGCAGCCAGCTTGTCGGGGCCGGCGATGCCGCGCTCCACCAGCGCCGTGGTGGGCAGGCGCTGGTGCGGGTTGCTGGGGCCCGCCATGTTGCGCACCACACGGGCCAGGTCGAAGCTCAGCACCCGCTCGTACTCGGCCGTGGCCAGATCGGTGTGCCAGAAGCCGGCCGTCTTGGCATAGGTCTCCACCAGCTGAAGCTGCTCGGGGCTGCGGTCGGTCAGGCGCAAATAGTCCAGCGTCTGCTGATCGATGTAGAACAGCGCTGCCGTGGCACCGTACTCGGGGCACATGTTCGAGATGGTGGCGCGGTCACCGATGGACAGGCTGTCGGCGCCTTCGCCAAAGAACTCGACATAGGCGCCCACCACCTTCTGCGCGCGCAGGAACTCGGTCAGGGCCAGCGCCATGTCGGTGGCGGTGATACCGGGCTGGCGGCGCCCCGTCAAGCGCACACCCACGATGTCGGGCAGGCGCATCCATGAGGCGCGGCCCAGCATCACGTTCTCGGCCTCCAGCCCGCCCACGCCCACGGCGATCACGCCCAACGCGTCCACATGCGGGGTGTGGCTGTCGGTGCCGACGCAGGTGTCGGGGAAGGCCACCCCGTCTTGCACGTACACCACCGGCGACATTTTCTCGAGGTTGATCTGGTGCATGATGCCGTTGCCCGCCGGGATCACATCCACGTTGGCAAAGGCCTTCTTGGTCCATTCGATGAAGTGAAAGCGGTCTTCGTTGCGCCGGTCTTCGATGGCCCGGTTCTTGGCAAAAGCCTCGGGGTCAAAGCCGCCGCACTCCACGGCCAGCGAATGGTCCACGATCAATTGCACCGGCACCACCGGGTTCACGGCCGCCGGGTCGCCCCCCTCGTTGGCAATGGCATCGCGCAGGCCGGCCAGGTCCACCAAGGCGGTCTGGCCCAGGATGTCGTGGCATACCACGCGCACCGGAAACCACGGAAAGTCGATCTCGCGCTGGCGCTCGATCAATTGGCGCAGGTAGCTGTCGAGCTGGGTCGGGTCAGCCCGGCGCACCAGGTTTTCGGCATGCACCCGGGCCGTGTAAGGCAGGCGCGCCCACGCGCCAGGCTGCAGGGCATCGACCGCGGCGCGGGCGTCGAAGTAGCTCAGGCCCAGGCCTGGCAAAGGGGATCTGAAACAGGAATTCATGGCAGGTTGCTGAAGAGGAATTGTGGCGCGGATGGGCTCAGGTGCGCTGATCCAGGGGCACGAACGCCTGATCTTCGGGGCCGACATACTGGGCACTGGGGCGGATGATCTTGCCGTCGATGCGCTGCTCGATCACATGGGCCGACCAGCCCGAGGTGCGGGCGATCACGAACAGGGGCGTGAACATGTCGGTGGGCACGCCCATCATGTGGTAACTGACAGCGCTGAACCAGTCGAGGTTGGGGAACATCTTCTTGGCCTCCCACATGACCGATTCCAGGCGCTCGGCGATGTCGAACATCTTGGTGTTGCGCTGCTCCAGCGACAGCTCGTGGGCCACCTTCTTGATCACCCCGTTGCGCGGGTCACCGACGGTGTAGACCGGGTGACCGAAGCCGATCACCACCTCCTTGCGTTCGACGCGGTCACGGATGTCGGCTTCGGCCTCATCGGGGTTGTCGTAGCGTTTCTGTATTTCGAAGGCCACCTCATTGGCGCCACCGTGCTTGGGCCCGCGCAGGGCGCCGATGCCACCGCAGATGGCCGAATACAGGTCAGAGCCGGTACCAGCCACCACGCGCGAGGTGAAGGTGGAGGCATTGAACTCGTGCTCGGCATACAGGATGAGCGAGGTGTGCATGGCGCGCACCCAGCTGTCGCGCGGCTTCGCGCCATGCAGCAGGTGCAGGAAATGGCCGCCAATCGAGTCGTCATCGGTCTCCACCTCGATGCGTTTGCCGTTATAGGCAAAGTGGTACCAGTACAGCAGCATCGAACCCAACGAAGCCATCAGTTTGTCGGCAATGTCACGCGCCCCCGGGTGGTTGTGGTCTTCCTTCTCGGGCTTGACGCAGCCCAGCACCGAGACGCCGGTGCGCATCACGTCCATCGGGTGGGTGGACGGGGGCAGTTGCTCGAGCGCGGTCTTGACCGCCGCCGGCAAGCCGCGCAAGGACTTGAGCTTGCCTTTGTAGGCGGCCAACTCGGCCTGGTTGGGCAGCTTGCCGTGCACCAGCAGGTGGGCCACTTCCTCGAACTCGCAGGTGGTGGCGACGTCCAGGATGTCATAGCCCCGATAGTGCAGATCGTTGCCGCTGCGCCCCACGGTACACAGGGCGGTGTTGCCGGCAGCGGTGCCCGAGAGGGCGACCGATTTCTTCGGCTTGAAGGTGGCTGGCGCCGGGGCTTGCACGGTCTCGGTACTCATGTCGGGGTCTCCTGTTGGCTATCAAAACGATCCATCGCTGCGGGGCGGCCTGAGGCATCGACCGCCACCATCTCAAACACGCCCCTGAGGGCCTCGTCCAGCGGCACACCGGGCGCATCGGCCAGGCCGGTGACGCAGACCGTCATCGAGCTGCGCCCAACGCGACTGACCCAGGCCCGCAAAAGCAACTGATGGCCGACCGGCACGGGGTGGTGGAAATCCACAGCGCTGACACCGGCCATCACGACCTCACGCTGCGCCAGGCTGCGCGCGGCCAGAAAGGCCGCTTTGGCCAGCAGTTGGAGGCCCTGGCCTGCAAACAGGGTGCCGTGGTGATTGGCCAGGGCGGGCAACACCAGTTCTCTGAGCTCGACGGTTCCTGGGAGGCTTGTCATGCTTCGCAATTTACGCAAAATGCACCCCTTCAAACAGGCCTGAAAAGGCGAATATTTGCGAATGAATTTCGCAAATCAGCAAATTTTGCGAATTTTCAGGAACGCCACTGCGGATGAAAAAGACCTTCATGGGCGTGAAACTGCGCCGACTGCGCGCAGAGCGCGGGCTGTCGCAGATCGGCCTGGCCCAGGCCCTGGGCCTGTCGCCGAGCTACCTCAATCAGTTGGAGCAGAACCAGCGCCCCTTCACGGTCTCGGTGCTGCTCAAGCTGAACCGGGCGCTGGGTGTCGACATCCAGGAGTTCTCTGAGGATGAAGAAGCCCGCCTGATGGCGGGGGTGCAAGAAGCCCTGGCCGAAGCCCCGGAGCCCATCTCGCTGCCAGAGTTCCAGGAGCTGGCCTCCCAGATGCCCGCGGTGGCGCGAGCGGTGATCGACATGCGGCGGCGCCAGCACGAACTGCAGGGCCGGTTGGAAGCCCTGTCGCTGCAACTGGGCGACAACCGAAGCCTGGATGAACCTGTCGTCCACCAACCTTTCGAGTTGGTGCGGGATTTCTTCTTCAACCACCAGAACCACTTCGACGGTCTGGACCGCGCAGCCGAGCGCCTGGCAGCAGAGGCCGACAGTGGGGATGACCCAATCGCGCGGCTCGCCTGGCTGACGCAGCGCCTGGCCGGGCACGGCATCCTGGTGCGGCACGATCCGGGGCCGCAAGGCAGCAAGCGCCGCTTCGATGCCAGGCACTCGACACTGACATTGGCTGGGCGCCTGGATCCCGCCCAGAAAGCCTTCCAGATGGCGACCCAGCTGGCGCTGACTGAGTTCCCCGCCGAGCTTGATGCCCTGACCCAGGTGACCCCATTCACCCGCCATGAGCCAGCGCGCCAACTGGCCCGCCTGGGCCTGGCCAACTACTTCGCAGGCGCACTGCTGCTGCCCTATGGACGTTTTTTGCAGGCGGCCGAGACGTTGCATTACGACATCGAGCTGCTGGGCCGGCTCTTCGGCGTCGGCCTGGAGACGGTCTGCCACCGACTGAGCACTTTGCAGCGCCTGGGCGCACCGGGCGTGCCCTTCTTCTTTGTTCGGGTGGACCGGGCTGGCAACATCTCCAAGCGCCAGTCAGCCACCCACTTTCATTTCAGCCGCATCGGTGGCACCTGCCCGCTGTGGAATGTGTACGAGGCTTTCTCGCGCCCGGGTCAGATCCTGGCACAGCTGTCCAGCATGCCCGACGGTCGCCGCTACCTGTGGGTGGCACACGCGGTCACCCACGGCGAGGCCGGATATGGCTCACCGCGGCGCACCTTCTCGGTCGGACTGGGCTGCGATGTGCGCCACGCGCATCGCCTGGTCTATGCGCGCGGCCTGGATCTGCAAGACCCGGCGGCCGCCACGCCCATCGGCATGGGTTGCAAGGTCTGCGAACGACATAACTGCCCGCAGCGCGCCTTTCCCTTTGTGGGCCGCGCCCTGGCGGTGGACGAGCAGGAGAGCCCGTTCGCGCCCTATGGCTCACTGGGCGGGGATGCAGCAGGGGGCGTTTGACCAGGCCCGCTGCCTGCACCATTTCACACCGGCCTTTGAACCGGTGCCTTCGTCATACCCAAAGGCCTATTTTCAAGCTCCAACCTGCGTTCCATGTCTGCATGGACAATCGGGTGATCAGATGCCAACGATCTCACCCCCGATTGCTGCGCGACGCCTGCAACCATGACAGCAGTTTTCGCATTTGAGATGCGGCCTGCGAAACCTGCAAATATTATTTTTGGACATTTTCCCCATGGAAATCAAAGTCAACTTTCTGGATAAGCTTCGTCTTGAAGCCAAATTTGATGACTTCACGGTGATCGCCGATCAACCCATTCGCTACAAGGGCGATGGGTCGGCCCCAGGGCCTTTTGATTATTTTTTGGCATCCTCCGCCCTGTGTGCCGCGTATTTTGTCAAGCTGTATTGCAACACCAGAAACATACCGACCGAAAACATCCGGTTGTCACAAAATAATATTGTCGATCCAGAAAACAGGTATCAGCAAATATTCAAAATCCAGGTGGAATTGCCAACGGACATCACGGCCAAAGATCGCCTGGGTATTTTGCGCTCCATTGAGCGCTGCACGGTCAAAAAAGTGGTTCAGACCGGCCCCGAGTTTGTGATCGAAGAAGTAGAAAATCTGGATGCCGATGCGCAATCGTTGCTGACGGTTAATTCAATCTCTGATATTGCCACCTACATCCCCGGAAAAGACCTGCCTCTGGAACAAACCATCGCCAACATGTCTGGCTTGCTGGCCAACTTGGGCATCAAAATAGAAATTGCCTCTTGGCGCAACATCATTCCGAATGTCTGGTCACTGCATATTCGCGATGCGCACTCACCCATGTGCTTCACGAACGGCAAGGGGTCCACCAAGGAAAGCGCCCTGGCATCAGCGCTGGGCGAATACATTGAACGGCTCAGCTGCAATCATTTTTATGCGGGCTCATTCTGGGGGTCAGACATTGCCGAAGCCAGCTTTGTTCATTATCCGAATGAACGTTGGTTCAAGCCCGGTAAAAAAGACAAATTACCACCTGAAATCCTGGATGAGCATTGCCTGGCCATCTACAACCCGAGCGGCGAGTTGCGTGCCTCGCATTTGGTCGACACCAACTCTGGCAACGCCGCGCGTGGCATCTGCTCGCTGCCCTATGTGCGCCAGTCGGATGGCAAGGTGGTGTACTTTCCGTCCAATCTGATTGAAAACCTCTATGCCAGCAACGGGATGAGTGCCGGCAACACGCTGGCCGAAGCGCAGGTGCAATGCTTGTCAGAGATCTTTGAGCGCGCGGTGAAGCGTGAAATCATCGAGGGCGAGATGGCCCTGCCCGATGTGCCGGCGCAGGTCCTGGAGAAATACCCAGGCATTCTGGCGGGCATTCGAGCCCTGGAGGAACAAGGGTTTCCGATTCTGGTGAAGGATGCCTCTCTCGGGGGGCGTTACCCCGTGATGTGCGTCACCTTGATGAACCCTCGCACGGGGGGCGTTTTTGCCTCATTTGGTTCACACCCTAGCCTGCAGGTGGCACTGGAGCGCAGCCTGACAGAGTTGCTGCAAGGTCGCAGCATTGAAGGGCTCAATGACTTGCCTCAACCCACCTTCATCAGCAATGCGGTGACTGAACCCAATAATTTTGTGGAGCACTTCATTGATTCCAGCGGCGTGGTGTCTTGGCGGTTTTTCAGCGCGCAATCTGACTTTGAATTTGTCGAATGGGATTTTTCTAGCAAGGGTGAAAATTCCAATGCGCAGGAAGCGGCCACTTTATTCGGCATCCTCGACAAAATGGGCAAGCAAACCTATGTGGCGGTGCATGATGAATTGGGCGCCACAGCGTGTCGAATTCTGGTGCCGGGTTATTCGGAGGTCTATCCCGTGGAAGACCTGGTCTGGGACAACACCAACAAGGCCTTGCTGTTCCGCAACGACCTGCTGAATCTGCATCAATTGACCGACGATCAACTGGAGGCCCTGCTGGATCGCCTGGAAAACGAAGAGCTGGACGAATATGGCGACATTGCCACCCTGATCGGGATTGATTTCGACGAAAACACCGTGTGGGGGCAACTCACCGTTCTCGAGTTGAAATTGCTGATCCAGTTGGCCTTGCAAAGGTTGGAGGAAGCCCACGAAGGGGTGAAGTCTTTCCTGCAGTACAACGACAACACGGTTGACCGGGGCTTGTTCTACCAAGCGTTGAATGCGGTGCTCGATGTGGTCCTGGACGAAGACCTGGAACTCGACGACTACATGGTCAACTTCCGTCGCATGTTCGGCGACCCGCGCATGGACGCCGTGACGGGCTCGGTCGACGGCACGGTTCGCTTCTTTGGCTTGACGCCGACCAGCCTGCAGCTCGATGGCCTGGACCGCCACAAGCGCCTGCTCGACAGCTACAAAAAGCTGCACGCCGCACGGGCGCGTGTGGCGCAACCCTGATGACTTGACGCAGGCCCACAGGCCACCCGGCCGCCAAGTGCTGTCAGCCCGGCCTTTTGCCCAGCAGCCGCTGACTGCCCACAAAGACCAGCATCAGGCTGAACCCGGCCGCCAGCGTCGTCAGCCAGGGCCCGGGCGCCAGCGCCACAAAGTGGAACGGGGCCGCCAACCAGGGCACGGTGGTGATGGCACACAGCGCCAGCAGCGTGCCGCCCAGCACCCACAGGCTGACCGGTGTGAGGCCCTTGAACAAACTCAGCCCGTTCACGCGGCCCTGGCGGCTGGGCAGGATCAACACGGCATTGGCCACCACCAGCAACACAAAGGCCACCGTGCTGGCCAGGCCCGCCGGGTGGCCCTGGCTGAGCAGCCATGCATAGGCGCCCACCACCGCCCCACTGACCGCCCCCCCTTGCAACAAACTCAGCAACACGTGGCGCGGGCTGAGCAGCGGTTCGTCGGTGCGCCGCGGCGGCCGGTCCATGAGGCCGGTGGCCCCAGGCTCGGCCTCGAACACGATGGAGCAGGCCGGGTCGATCACCAACTCCAGGAAGGCAATGTGCAGGGGCGCCAGCACCAGCGGCAGGCCGAACAAAGCTGGCAGCAGGGCCAAAGCGATGATCGGGACATGCACGGCCAGGGTGTAGACCATGGCCTGGCGCAGGTTTGCAAAGGTGAGCCGGCCACGCGCAATGGCCTGCACGATCGCTGAGAAGTCGTCGTTCAGCAGCACCAGAGAGGCCGCCTCGCGGGCCACATCGGTGCCACGCTGCCCCATGGCGATGCCGATGTGCGCCGCCTTGAGCGCGGGTGCGTCGTTGACGCCGTCGCCGGTCATGGCCACCACTTCGCCCTGGGCCTTGAGCGCCTCGACCAAGGCCAGCTTTTGCTGGGGCCTGATGCGTGCAAACACACTGACCTGGCCCAGGCGGCCCGC
This sequence comes from Curvibacter sp. GW821-FHT09D12, assembly GCF_059416245.1. Classification (NCBI taxonomy): domain Bacteria; kingdom Pseudomonadati; phylum Pseudomonadota; class Betaproteobacteria; order Burkholderiales; family Comamonadaceae; genus Curvibacter; species Curvibacter sp. GW821-FHT09D12. The sequence goes on from NZ_JBWKOU010000023.1 coordinate 22,944, forward strand.
GAGGTCAGTGGGGGACAGGCTGGCCAGTTCGTCGCCAGTGATGACCTGATCGTGCGCCATGCCCGCCTGGGCCGCCACGGCCCGGGCAGTGCGTGGGTGGTCTCCCGTGATCATGACCACCCGGATACCGGCCTGACGGCACTGCGCGATGGCGGCCGGCACCTCAGGTCGCAACGGGTCGGCCAGCCCGACCAGGCCCAGCCAGACAAACTCGAAATCGTGCTGGCCGGCCGGCCAGTCCTGGGCACTGCGGTGCCGGGCCTTGGCCACCCCCAGCACCCGCAGGCCCTGGTCGGCCAGTTGCGCCGCTTGCGCGCTGACCGCAGAACGCTCAGCCTCAGGCAGGTGGCACAAATCGGCCACGGCTTCCGGCGCGCCTTTGGAGGCCACCCAGTCAACCGGGCCGTTCTGATCACGCCACAGGTGCGACATGGCGAGCAAACCAGGCGACAGCTCGTACTCGCGCACCAAGCGCCATTCGGGGTGCAGGTGCTCGGTGCCCACCAGATGGGCCCCGGCAAAGCGGTGAAAGGCCTGCTCCATGGGATCGTGCGGGTCGATCTCGCTGGCCAGCACCGCGTACTCCAACAGCTCGTGGAAGGCCTCGGGCAGCGCGTCGGGGCCCTCTGCCATCGGGTCCAGGGTGTTCAGTGTCTGGGTGCCGGCACACAAGGCTGCCACGGCCATGCGGTTCTGCGTCAGCGTGCCGGTCTTGTCCACACACAGCACGGTGGTCTGGCCAAGCGTCTCGATGGCATTCAGGCGCCGGGTCAGCACCTGCTGGGCGGCCATGCGCCGGGCGGCAAGTGCCAGAAACACGATCATGATCACCGGGAGCTCCTGCGGCAGCAGCCCCATGGCCAGGGTGATGCCTGACAACACGGCCTGCAGCCAATCGCCCCGCAACACGCCCAGCAGGCCCACCAGCAAGGCGCACAACGCGAGGCCGATGAACACCAGCTGACGCGTCAGCCTGGCCATCTCTTCGCGCAGCGGCGAGGCCTGCAAGGCAATGGTGTCCAGCGATTGACCGATGCGGCCCAGCTCGGTTCGCTGGCCAGTCGAGGTGACCTGAAGCAGCCCTTGCCCGCTGACCACCAGGGTGCCGGCGAACACGGCTTGGCCAGGTTGTTTGGCCACCGATTCCGATTCGCCGGTGAGCATGGATTCGTCGGTGGCCAGCTCATGGGCCTGCAGCAGGGTGCCATCGGCCGGTATGCGGTCGCCTTCGGCAATCATGAGCAGGTCTTCGCGCACGACCTCGCGGCCCGCCACCCGCTGCGCCACACCGCCACGGACCACCAGGGCCCGCGGGCTGGACAGGTCGCGCAATGCGTTCAAGGCCTGGTCGGTGCGGCGCTCCTGCAGCACCGTGATCGTCATGATGACGACCACGAAACCCAACAGGATCATCGCCTCATGGGCATCGCCCATGGCCAGGTAAATGACGCCCGCGCCCAGCAGCAACAGGAACATGGGCTCACGCACCACATCCCAGGCCATGTCGCGCAGCGTGCGCCGCTGGCTGACACCGAGTTCGTTGGGGCCCTCGTCACGCAGACGCTGGGCCGCTGCGGCAGGCTCCAGGCCGGTGGGTGGCGTTGTCGCTTGGGAAGGCTCGGTCGGGGATGCGGACATGTCTGAAACTGTGGGGCAGGTGAGCGCCCCGAAGAATGACCTTGCGCAATTTATACGCCTGATCCGTGACACCGCCATCGGTGCAGCCCCGGCGCGGCGCCTATGCGGCCTTGTTGCGAGCGCCTCTTGCCTCTTGCCTCTTGGCCGGGGGATCCCCCTCCTTTGCACGCCTAAGCACCGGGTCAGGCCCTCAGCTCACCGCAAAACCCCATGAACGATTGGGATATTCACCGGTTAATAGACGACTGGTCTAATACATCCGTACCATTTACTCCCATGAAACCCGCCCACGCCGACACCCGCCAGCATATTCTGGACACTGGCAATCGCATCATTGCCAGCAAGGGGTTCTCCGCCGTGGGTCTGAACGAGATCCTGCAGGCGGCCGAGGTGCCCAAGGGATCGTTCTACCATTACTTCAAATCGAAGGAGCAGTTTGGCGAAGCCTTGCTCGAATCGTTTTTTGAAGGCTATCTGGGCCGCATCGACAGCCTGTTCGAACGCACCGATCTGAACGCCCGCGAACGCCTGCTCGCCTACTGGCAGCAATGGCAGTCCACCCAATGCCCCAGCGGCGGCGACCAGCCCTGCCAGGTGGTGAAACTCAGTGCCGAAGTGTCCGACCTGTCTGAACCCATGCGCATGGCGCTGCATGACGGCACCCAGCGCGTCACGGCACGGTTGGCCGAGGTGATCCGCGCTGGGCAGACCGATGGCTCGATGGCCAAGCTCGAACCCGAGGCCACCGCGGGTCTGCTCTACCAGCTGTGGCTGGGTGCCAGCCTGCTGAGCAAGGTGCACCGGCAGACCCAATCGCTGGAGCAGGCCATGGCGTTCACCCGGCAACTCCTCACCCCTTGAATCGGCTCAGCCTTTCAGGATTTTTTGAAACCCAAACTAGACGACCGGTCTAATTTAAATGGACAACACTCACGCCATCACCCGCCGCACCCAGGCGCCCCGGGCCGTTGGCACCGCGGTCGTCCCCACCCTTTGCCTTTCTCTGTCTGCCTCAACCCGGGCCCCTGTGGCTCTCTCAACCTGAAAGTCCTTGACCTCATGACCACCTTGTTCGACCCCGTCCAAGCCGGCGACATCGCCCTGCCCAACCGCATCGCCATGGCCCCACTGACCCGCAACCGTGCCCCCGGCGGCGTGCCCACGGCTGCCATGGCCGACTACTACGCCCAGCGCGCCAGCGCTGGCCTGATCATTGCCGAGGCCAGCCAGATCAGCCCCATGGCGCAGGGCTACCTCGACACCCCCGGCATCTACTCGACCGAGCAAGTGGTGGCCTGGCGGCAGGTGACCGACGCCGTGCACGCCCAGGGCGGACGCATCGTGCTGCAGCTGTGGCACGTGGGCCGCATCTCGCACAACTCGCTGCTGCCGGGCGGCGCGGCCCCGGTGTCGCCCACCGCGGTGGCCGCCAAGACCCACACGTTCACCGCCGAAGGCTTTGTGCCCGTGTCCACCCCTCGGGCCCTGGCGGATGACGAGATCCCGGCCCTGCTGGAGGACTACCGCCGCGCCGCGCGCAACGCCATCGAAGCCGGCTTTGACGGCGTTGAAGTTCACGGCGCCAACACCTACCTGCTGGAGCAGTTTCTGCGCGACAGCGTGAACGACCGCAGCGGCCCCTATGGTGGCCCGATCGAAAACCGCGCCCGACTGCTGCTGGAAGTGGTGCGCACCGTGGCCACCGAAATCGGCGCCGGCCGCACGGGTCTGCGCCTGAGCCCCATCACCACCTTCGGCGGCAGCGCCCCGGTGGACAGCCAAGCCCAGGCCCTGTATGGCCACGTGGTGCAACAGGTGGCTTCGCTGGGCCTGGCCTACCTGCACGTGATCGAGGGCGAAACCGGCGGGGCGCGCCAGCCTGAAGGGGCCCCTGCCTTTGACTACGCCGCGCTGCGACGCGCCTTCCCGGGCACCTGGATCGTGAACAACGGCTTCAGCCGCAGCGAGGCCCTGGAGGCCGTGGCCAGCGGCGCCACCGATGTGGTGGCCTTCGGCCGCCCCTTCATCGCCAACCCCGATCTGGTGCGACGCCTGCGCGAAGACGCCCCGCTGAACCCCTTGCGCGCCGACAAGCTGTACGGCGGCGGGACCGAGGGCTACACCGACTACCCCACGCTGGACGCTGTGACGGCCTGAGCGTGGGCTTGAGTGGGGCTTTTCACGAGGGATGGCCTCGGTGTGAGCCGCATTTCACCCCATACGGCTCAAAATGTGAGCCGATCCGTGTGACATGCGGACCCACACGGCGCACCCCTGGCACCCCCGCCTGATCAAAGCGACCCCAAGTGCTGCCAGGGCCTCACGGGCATTTGATACTGCCCGCGCGACCCGGGTCAACGCCGGGGCGCCAGGTGAATCCCTGCCAGCATGCAGCGCACCGAGCCACCGGCCATCTCGATGGTGGGCACGTTCAGCGGCAGCAGCCGGGCACTCTGGCCGATGAGGGCCTTCTGGGCCGGCGTCAGACTGTCGTGGGCACGCTGCGACAGGGCCAGCAGGCGCCCTTCCCGGCCCGACAACTCCAGCGCGTTGCCCGCAAACTCGGCAATCTGGCCTGCGCTCAGGGCGATCACCTCGCGGCCCGACTCTTCCAGCCGGGCCCGCAGTTCGGCGGCACGCCTGGCATCGGGGATCAGGTCCAGACCGACCAGCGCAAACTGGGTGGCAATGCACATCAGTACATTGGTGTGGTAGATCGGCTGGCCCTGGGCGTCTGCCGTGTCGAACACCAGGGGCTCGAAGCCGAAATGGGTGCAGAAACGCTCCAGGGCCACCGCATCGGCCCGGTTGGAGCGGGCCGTGTAGGCGACCCGGGCCACGTGGTCCAGCACCATGGCGCCTGTGCCTTCCAGAAACAGCCCGTCGGGCTCCAGCCCCGAGTAATCGATCACGTCCTGCACCCGATAAGTGCTTTTGAGCATCTCGATCACATCGCTGCGGCGCTCACGCCGGCGGCTGGGCGAGTGCATGGGATACAGCGCCACATGGCCGCCCGGGTGAGTGGAGAACCAGTTGTTCGGGAACACCGAATCGGGGGTGTCGCGCTCGCCATGGTCCTCAAACAGATGCACCCGCACACCCTCGGCCTCCAGCCGGGCCGCTGCTGCGGTGACCTCGTCACGCGCGGCTTCGGCGATGCGCTGGGCCGCCTCACGCTCGGCCGCCTGCTGGAAAGCATTGTCGGCCGCGGTTTCAGGGTTGGGGGTGAAGTGGTGCGGACGCACCATCACGACGGCCGCCGGGGCCTGGATCGAGGGCATGGAAGGCATGGGCTCAACGGTGTGCAAGCAACGGGAAAAAGCGCGGGGCGGCCGTGGCCGCTCAGGCCACGCGGCGCAAGGCGACCCGCGCGGCACTGGCACGGGTGTGGCGAAACAGATCCTTGGGGTCATCGGCCTCAGGCACCAGTTCGACCTCCACGCCCAGTTGGTAGCGGGTGGACTGTGCCAGCACGTAGCGCAAGGTGGCGTAGTCCTCCAGCGCAAAGCCCACCGAATCAAACACTGTGACCTGTTCGGCACTCTGGCGCCCGGCTTCAGTGCCGGCCAGCACCCGCCACAGGTCCGCCACCGGGAAGTCGGCCGGCAGTTGCTGGATGTCACCCTCCACCCGGGTCTGCGGCTCGTACTCGACAAACACGCGAGCGGCCCGCAACACATCGGCATGCAGCTCGGTCTTGCCTGGGCAGTCGCCCCCCACCGCGTTCAAGTGCATGCCGGGCTCGATCATCTCGGGCGTGAGAATGGTCGCGCAGCGCTTGTCGGCCGTGATCGTCGTCACCACATCGGCCCCGCGCACGGCATCGGCGGTCGAACTGGCGCGCCGGATCCGCAGCCCGGGGCAATGGGCCAGGTTGCGCACCAACTTGTCGGTAGCCCGAGGATCGAGGTCGAACGCAGCGATCTCATCAATGCCCAGGTGGTGGTGAAAGGCCAGGGCCTGGAACTCGCTTTGCGCCCCGTTGCCGATCAGGGCCATGCGGCGTGAATCGGGTCTGGCCAGCGCCCGCGCCGCCATCAGCGAGGTGGCGCAGGTGCGCAGCGCCGTGGCCAAGGTCAGCTCCGACAACAGCACCGGGTAGCCCGTGGCCACCTCGGCCAGCACACCAAAGGCCATCACCGTGTACAGGCCCCGGCCCGTGTTGCCGGGGTGACCGTTGACGTACTTGAAGGCGTAGTGCTTTGCATCGGACACGGGCATCAGCTCGATCACACCGATGTCGGAGTGGCTGGCCACGCGGGCCGATTTGTCGAAATCGGCCCAGCGCACGAAATCGTCGCGGATGGCATCGGCCAGTTCGCCCACAAAGCGGGCCACGCCCACCTCCTGCACCAGGCGAGACATGGTCGGGACATCGATGAAGCGGGTCATGGCAGGGTCTTTCAGGCTGCGCTCAGCCAGTGGGGATGACAGAATTTTTCCCGTGAGACGCGCCAAAATGAACCCTTCAATCTGTCACTTTTTACGGTTTAATGCACAGATTGCTTTATTCAACCGTCAATCCGCCCATGGACGACATCGACCGCCAATTGCTGGCCCTGCTGCGTGACAACGCCCGCCTGCCAGTGGTCGCCCTGGCTGCCAAACTGCGCGTGGCCCGGGCCACGGTGCAGAACCGCATCGCCCGACTGGAAGCCGACGGCACCATCGTGGGCTACACCGTGCGCCTGCGACCGGCCGCCGAGGCGCAGCGCATCCGCGCCATGACCAGCATCGCCGTCGAGGGCGCGCATGGCCCCGAGGTGCAACGCACCCTGCGCGGCCATCCCAACATCGTGGCCCTGTACAGCACCAATGGCCGCTGGGATCTGCTGGCCGAGATCCGGGCCGACAACCTCGAAGAGTTCGACCGCGTGCTGGGCACCCTGCGCACCGTGCCTGGCATCGCCAACACCGAGACCAGCTTGCTGCTGTCCACTTACAAGCTGGGCTGAAGCGGCGGTGCCTGAAGCCCGCCGCCCGACCGATGAACAACCACCTTGGTCGTCAGGGCGTGGGCCCACGCGGGGTTGAACCTTAGAACCGTGGCTTCCCGAACCCTCAGGAGGCCTTCATGTCCCCAACAATCACCAACGATGGCTGGTCAAACAAAGCCGGCACCGCCGAACGGGCCTGCAGCTGCCAGACCTGGAAGCAGCACTGGCTCAACTTCTCGGGTCGCCCCTGGCCAGCGCAATGCGCGGTGCAAGCCTGCGCCAGCCGCCCCACCCTGGGCGCGCATGTGATCAACCCTGCCGTGAGTGGCGAAAGAATCATCCCCATGTGCGAGGCCTGCAACCACCGATCAGGCCATTTCTCGCTCAAACCCGCCACGGTCCTGGTCAGTGCCAACCAGGCCGAGACCTGCGCCCGCAAGCGCTGACCGCCGCAGATCAAGCCACCTGGCGCGACAAACCCAGGTGATCCCGCAGTGTCGTGCCCTCATACTCACGGCGCGCCAGGCCCCGCCGACGCAACTCGGGCAACACACGCTCTGCAAAGTCGCGCAAGCCATTGGGCAGCACGGGCGCCATCACATTGAAGCCGTCGGCCCCATAGTTCACAAAGCGCTCTTCCAGCGGGTCGACACATCGCTGTGCGTCGTGCGGCTCAAGACTTCAGGTCGATCGCCCTGAGTACTCACGCCATCGGGCACGAACAGCAACTCGAAACGCGCCGCCTTGACGATCTGCGCCAGTTCACGGTAGTGACGGATGTCGAGGCCGGCTCCGGGCAAAGCGTCCGGGTGGTGCCAGGCCGCGCTGTGATGCCCGGTGGGGCACAGAAAAGTGCCAAAGCGCAGAAAGCCATGCCAGGCGACAGCGTGCCATCAGCCGATGGCCTGCGCTGGGGCGCCAAAGTCAGACGACGGCTGGCGAAACAAAAGGTACACGCCCTTCGACCGGATGCCCAGGATCGGTATACCCAGGGGTAGAACTGTGACCAGCCGGCACCAGCCGGTTCACCAGGGCCTCGTCCTCAGGAGTCAGCACCACGTCTTGCGCCTTCACATAGGCCTGCCACTGCGCCTCGGTGCGCGGACCGGCGATGAAGGAGGTGATGAGCCGGTTGTTCAGCACCCAGGCCACGGCCAACTCGGCCGGCGTGATGCCGCGGGCCTCGGCGTGCTCGCGCAACTGGCGAGCGATGCGCAACGATTCGGGGCGCCACTCGGTCTCAAGCAATCGCTTGTCGGCACGTGCTGCCCGCGAATCAGCGGGCGGCGGCGCATCGGGGTCGTACTTGGCCGTCAGCACACCGCGCGCCAGCGCGCTGTAAGAGACCACACCCAGGCCGTAGTGAGCGGCGGCGGGCAGTTGCTCCACCTCGGCACTGCGGTCCACCAGGTTGTACAAGGGCTGGCTGGCCACGGGGCGGTCGATGCCCTCTGCATCCGCCAGGTGGGCGACCTCGGCAATGCGCCATCCCCGAAAGTTGGCCAGACCGAAATAGCGCAGCTTGCCGGCGCGCACCAAGTCGCCCAGCGCACGGACCGCCTCGCCCAGGGGTGCCTCGAAGTCGGCCCGGTGCAGGTACAGCAAGTCGATGTAGTCGGTGCCCAGACGCTTCAGGCTGGCCTCGACCGCCTGCACGATCCACTTGCGCGAGGTGCCGCGCTGGTTGGGCCCCGGGCCCATGGGGTTGGACAGCTTGGTCGCCAGCACCCAGTGGTCTCGGTCGCCCTGCAGGGCGCGGCCCACCACCTCTTCGGTGCGGCCCTTCTGGTAGGCGTCGGCCGTGTCGATGAAGTTGATGCCTTGCTCGCGGGCACTGGCGATGATGCGGTGCGAGGTGGGCTCGTCGGTGGCACCGCCGAACATCATGGTGCCCAGGCTCAGGCGGGACACGCGCAGGCCGCTGCGGCCCAGGTAACGATAGGTCATGGGATGGGTTTCCAGGTTGGAGAAAGGGCACGGCCGACAGGCGCCGCAGGCCTGCCGTGACGCGGTCTTTTTTCATTCTAGGAACGCACCACCCCCGCGCAAGCCCCGCCCAGCAACGATTTCCAAGAATCGACATCCGAAATCGGCATAGCGGACCTGAAGCGCCGCGACCCAGAATGCGCTCTCACTTGTCACCTGCCCGAGCACGCTTCAAACACCATGTCACTGCCATCTCATGCCGGGGCCCTGGTCGGCCTGGACCGCTTTGCCGCCCCCACCGATTTCCCGGACAGCCCGCTGTCTCAAGCCCTGAAGCAGCCCGTGCTGCTGGGCCTGTTCCTGCCCATCCAGGCCGGTGGTTGGAGCGCTTCCACACTGCCGCGCAGCACCGATTGGCGCTTCGATTACAACCGCGATCTGGTGCTGAAAGCCGAGGCGCTGGGCTTTGACCTGGTGTTCGCGCTGTCGCAGTGGCTGCCCAAGGGGGGCTATGGCGGCGTGTTCGATGGCAACGCCCTCGACTCATTCATGACCACCGCAGCCCTCACCTCGGTGACGCAGCGCATCATCCTCATCTCGACCCTGCACGTGCTGTATGGCCCCTTGCACCCGCTGCACCTGGCCAAGTGGGCCGCTACCCTGGACCACATCTCGGGTGGGCGCTGGGGCATCAACGTGGTCACCGGGCACCGTGAGGTGGAGCACCGCATGTTTGGCTGGGACCGCATCGAACACGACCACCGCTACGACCTGACGGCAGAGTTCATCGAGGTGGTGCAACGCCTGTGGAGCGACCCCGAGAACTTCAGCTACGATGGCCGCGAATCGAGCTGGAAGCTGCAGGGCGCGTTCGTCAGCCCCAAGCCCCGCTATGGCCGCCCGGTGCTGGTCAACGCCACCGGCTCGGTGGCCGGCTTCGAGTACGCGGCCCGCTACTCCGACATCGTCTTCATCACCAGCCCGGCGGGCTCGGACTTTGCGAGCGCCGTGCAGGCCCTGCCCGCCCACATCGCCGACCTGAAGGCCCGTGCCCGTCAGCAGGGCCGCGAAGTGCGCACACTGTTGAACCCGCTGGTGATCAGCCGTGACACCGAGGCCGAGACCCGTGCCTACTACGACGCCATCGTGGCCCACCAGGACCCGACAACGCCCCAGGGCTTCAACAGCCTAGCCAGCGACGCCCATGCCTGGAAAGGCCGGGTCGGCATCGACCCGCCAAGCCGCCGGGCCATCGGCGGCAACATCGAAGTGGTGGGCACACCCGAACAGGTGGTCGAGCAATTCGTGCAGTTGCACCGAGCCGGCGTGGACGGCCTGCAACTGAGCTTCTATGACTTCAAGCCCGACCTCGAGTACTTCGGCGACCGCATCCTGCCGCTGCTCAAACAGGCCGGCCTGCGCCTCTGACCGCCCCCCATCAAACCCAAATCACACCAAGAGAAACCGACTTTGGAACCCACCATGACCCAGCGCCTGCCCCAACTCAACCGCCGCCTGATCGCCCTGCTGCTGGCCGCCCTGCCCCTGACCGGCACCAGCCTGAATGCCAGCGCCCAGGCCACGGCCGCCAAACCGCAAAGCGGCGGCACCCTGACCCTGGCCACCGACCTGGAGCCGCCATCGCTGGTGTCCTTTCTCGACACCAACACCCGCATCCGCAACATCAGCGCCAAGATCGTCGAGGGCCTGCTGCGTTACGACAGCCAGTTCAAGCCCCAGCCCTTGCTGGCCACCAGTTGGACGGTGAGCCCCGACGGCCTGCGCTACACCTTCAAGCTGCGCCCCGGCGTGAAATGGCATGATGGCAAGGACTTCAGCGCCGTCGACGTGCGCTTCTCGCTGCTGGCCCAGAAAAAGCAGGGCCCGCGCGGCCGCATCACCCTGGCCAACCTCGAGCGGGTGGACACGCCCGATCCGCTGACCGCCGTGTTGGTGCTGAGCAAGCCCACGCCCTTCCTGCTGAAGTCGCTGAGCTCAGCCGAGCTGCCCATCGTGCCGGCCCACCGCTACACCGAGGCCGACCCGCTGACCAGCCCGAACCAGAGCGCGCCGATCGGCACCGGCCCCTTCGTGTTTGCCGAATGGGTGCGGGGCAGCCATGTGCTGCTCAAGAAAAACCCCAATTACTGGCAGGCTGGCAAGCCCTACCTGGACCGCGCCGTGATCAAGTTCATCGGTGACCGCGCCAGCATCGTGGCCGCGCTGGAGGCCGGCGAAATCGACGTGGCCACCAACATCAACCTGGCCGATCTGGACCGCCTGGCCCAGAACCCCAAGGTGCAGGTGGATGACAGCTACGACGGCTTCCTGAACAATGCCGCCTTCCTCGAGTTCAATGTGGAACACCCCATCCTGGCCAAGCCCGAGGTGCGCCAGGCCATTGCGCACGCCATCGACCGCAACGCCCTGCGCACCACGGTCTACTACAAGCGCGCCGAGGTGGTCAATTCGCCCGTGCCCAGCGTGCTGTCGAGCTACTACGACGACAGCACCTTCCAGTACCCCTACGACGTGGCCCGGGCCAACCAGTTGCTGGACCAGGCCGGCTACCCGCGCCAGGCCAATGGGCAGCGCTTTGCGCTGCGCATCACCAACATCCCGGGTGCCGACTTCAAGCGCAGCTCGGAGTTTTTGCGCAATGCGCTGGGGCGCGTGGGCATCAAGGCCGAGCTGCAGGACGGCGACATGGCCAGCTTCTTCAAGCGTGTCTACACCGCCCGCGACTTTGACCTGAACATCAATGGCCTGGGCCGCCTGTTCGACCCCATCGTGGGCGTGCAACGCATCTACTGGTCCGACGGCGTCAAGAACCCCCTGATCTGGATCAACGCCGCCCACTACAACAACCCTCAGGTCGACGAGCTGTTCCGCCAGGCTGCGGTGGAGGTGGACGAAGGCAAGCGCGCAGGCCAGTTCAAGCAGATCCAGCAGATCGTGGGGCGTGAGCTGCCGGTGTACCCACTGGTGACCGTGCCCGGCCCCTCGGCCCTGAACAAGCGCGTGCACAACTTCTTCAACAGCATCGACCTGCACGCGGGCGACTGGTCCGACACCTGGGTGGAAGGCGGCAAGTAAGCCGCTCCTGCCAGCAACACCATCCCACCAGATTCACCGAAAGCGAGCCGCCCATGAACGCACCCGCCGACACCCATCACCTGAAGACTGCCTTGCTCAAACGCCTGAGCCATGCCTCGGCCACCGAGCAGGCACGCGCCCTGGCCGAAGGCCAGGTCAGCGCCAGCGAACTGCTGGAGCACAGCATCGAACGCATTGCGCGCCTGAACCCGGCCATCAACGCCCTCGTGGTGCTGGACCTGGAGCGCGCCCGAGCTGACGCCCGGGCCGCCGATGCCGCGCTGGCGCGGGGCGAGCGCCGCCCGCTGCTGGGCGTGCCGGTCAGCGTGAAGGAGAACTTCGATGTCGCCGGCTTGCCGACCACGGTGGGCAACCCGGCCCAGACCGGCAACCTGGCCGCGCAGGACAGTGCCGCCGTGGCCGGTCTGCGCGAGGCCGGCGCCATCGTGCTGGGCAAGAGCAACGTGCCCCTGGCGCTGGCCGATCTGCAAAGCTACAACGCGGTCTACGGTCTGAGCCGCAACCCCTGGGACCCGGCCCGCACGCCGGGCGGCTCCTCCGGTGGCTCGGCCGCCGCCCTCGCCGCTGGCTTCGTGGCGCTGGAGCTGGGCACCGACATCGGGGGCTCAATCCGCATTCCGGCCCATTTCACGGGCGTCTATGGGCACAAGACCAGCCAGGGCCTGATCAGCCTGCTGGGCACCGGCCTGCCCGCCGGCCGCCAAGGTGAACGCGACCTGGCCGTGGCGGGCCCGCTGGCCCGCAGCGCTACCGACCTGGCGCTGGCCTTGCCGCTGCTGCTCAACCGCGACCCACGTCGCAACAAGACCTGGCGCGCCACCCTGCCGGCGCCACGGCATCAACGGCTGAGCGATTTCCGCCTGCTGCTGATCGATCGATGGCCGGGCACGGAGGCCAGCCTCAGCGAGCAGTCGGTCAGCCAGCGGCTGGAGCAGGCCGTGCAGGCCGCGGGCGGCCGGGTCAGCCGGGTGAGCGAACTGGCCCCCGGCCTGCTGCCCGATCTGGTGGCCGCGCACGCGCTCTACCGCAGCCTGCTGGGCTCATCGCTGGCCGACCCGCCAGCGCTCAGTGCCGGTGCACAACAGCGTCTGGCAGCCCTGACGCCCGAAGACCACAGCGCCGACGCTGCCTGGCTGCGTTCGTTTTCATTGAGCCACCGCGACTGGCTGCGCCTGGACGAGGCCCGCCTGCAGGTACGCGCGCAATGGGCACGCCTGTTCGAGCAGTTCGACCTGGTACTCAGCCCCGTGGCCCCACTGCCCGCCTTCGAGCACAACCAGCAAGAGCCCAAGGACGAACGAAGCTACCCCGTGGCCTTCGCCGACGGTGTGCGCCCAGTGCGCTTTCTGGACCTGTTCCACTGGGCCGGCCTGCCGGTGCTGCCCGGCCTGCCCGCGACCAGCTTTCCGCTCGGGCTGGACGAGGATGGCCTGCCCATCGGCGGGCAGGCCGTGGGCCCCTTCCTGGAAGACCTGACACCCATCCGCTTTGCCGAGTTGCTGGAGGCCCAGCAAGCCGGCTTCATCGTGCCCCCGGGCTGGCACAGCAACGAGGAAGGGAACACGCCATGAACCCCTTCCACGCCACCGCCGAAGCTGATACAGCCGGCACAGGCCTGTCACGCCGTCAATTGCTGGCCCAGACCAGCGCCGCCGGCCTGGGCGCCCTGCTGCCCTGGGCCCCGACCCAGGCGGCCACACCGCCCCTCGCGCCGCAACGCGGTGGCACCCTGGTGCTGGCCATCTTCCCCGAGCCGCCGGTGCTGACCACCATCGCCCACACGGCCAACAACAGCTACTTCGTCAGCGCCAAGGTCACTGAGGGCTTGCTGGACTACGATTTCGACCTCAACCCGCAAGCCCAGCTGGCCTTGTCGTGGCAGGTCTCGCCCGATGGCCTGCGCTATGTGTTCAAGCTGCGCCCCAAGGTGCTGTGGCATGACGGCCAGCCCTTCACCTCGGCCGATGTGGCGCACTCGCTGAACCTGCTCAAGGAAGTGCATCCGCGTGGCCGCGCCACCTTCGCCAACCTCAGTGAAGTGCGCACGCCCGACCCGCTGACGGTGGAACTGCGCCTGTCGGCCCCGGTGCCCTACCTGCTGAGCGCGCTGGCCGCTTCGGAATCACCCCTCGTGCCCAAGCACCTCTACAGCACCGGTCGGGCCGAGTCCAACCCGGTGAACAACGCCCCCATTGGCACGGGGCCCTACCGCTTCAGGGAATGGGTGCGCGGCAGCCACCTGGTGCTGGAGCGCAACCCCGACTACTGGGACAAGCCGCGCCCCTACCTGGACCGCCTGGTGATCCGCTTCATCCCCGACGCCGCCGCGCGCAGCGCTGCCCTCGAGGCGGGCGAGGTGCACCTGGCGCCCAACACCCCGGTGGCCCTGGCCGATGTCGGCCGGCTGCGGGCGGCCGGCAAGCTGCATTTCAGCAGCGAGGGCTACCAGTACGTGAACTCGGTGTTTCGGCTCGAGTTCAACCTGGAGCGCCCCTTCTTCAAGGATGTGCGGGTGCGCCAGGCCTTCGCTCACGCGCTGAACCGCCAGACCATCGTCAAGACGGCCTGGTACGGTCTGGCCAGCTCGCCTCCCGGGCCGGTGGCGCCGGGCCTGAAGCGTTTCTTCCATGCCGACCTGGCCGTGCCGGTGTACGACCCTGATCGCGCCAACCGGCTGCTGGACCAGGCAGGCTACCCGCGCGGGGCCGATGGCGTTCGGGTGCGCATCACCCACGACCCCATGCCCCACGAAGGCGGCCTGCGCACCAGCGAGTACATCAAGCAGGCCCTGGGCAAGGTGGGCGTCGAGGTGAGCCTGCGCAGCAGCGACTTCAGCACCTATTGGATACCCCCGAATAGAAAAATGTGGACACCCCTTGGAACCCGCTCCAGTCAAGGACTTTACTCGTATCTGAGATGTCCGGGACTTGCGCGCAATGTGTTCTAAAAGGCTCACCACTGGGACTGCAAAAAATAAAGTCCGTCGAGAGTACTTGCTCTTGATTGAACTCGGCGACTGTGGTCATTGCGCTCGTTGGATTCAGACTATCTGGTGCATTCGTGCGGCCTCTTGGGATGACGAAACTGATTGGGGAGGTCCGGTTGCTGTCGAGCAGGATTGAATCGCTCGGTGAACCGCCCCCCAGAAGTTGGACAAACTTCAAGGGGTCTCATGGGGAAGTAAGAAACGGAGTTCAAGCTCAAGGTCGTTAAGAGCTTTCTGGCTGGAGAGGGCGGCGCGAAGTTGCCTGCACGGCGCTGGTCAGTGCCTGAAGAGAAAGTTCGCAGTTGGGTCACACTCACTACCGGCTGCACGGGATTTGGGGCCTGCAGCCCAAGCGGCGTGCCTACACTGCGCATTTCAAGCTCCAGGTGCTGTCGCATCAAGATGCGTGAACTGCTCTCGAGTCGGCAAGTGGCTGCGATCTACGATATTCTCAATCCGAACAAGGTTGTTGTCTGGCGGCGCGCCCGTCGATGACAGTGGTGTCGTGGCACTCGAACGCAGAAAAAAACGCGTCCTACGAAGGCAGAGAAGCCAAATCCTGAGCCACCTCACACGGACAGCGCCAACTCACATCGCGCGTTGCGCGAAGAGGTTGAACGACTGCGCGCGGAGGTCGCATACCTAAAAAAATTGGAGGCCTTGGTTCGAGCCAATCGGTAGGCTACGCGGAAAGAGCACGAGCCGTTATCGAACTGAGGCCAGACTACCCATTGCTGGTAGCCGCCGGCTTGTCGCGCAGCGATGTTCTATTTCCAGGCCAAGGTATTGAAGGCTGGGGACAGGTATGCAGGCTTGAAGTCAAGCATCAGGGCTGTCTATGAGCGTCACGAGGGCCGCTGCGGCTAGACAAACGCGAGTAGCAGTGATCCCGGACCTGTGAGCACTACTTGCTGCGTCGTGCGACATCGTTAAAACTTGATGTGGTGAGGCTCATAACTTTGATAGGCCGGCATGTCGGGGTGCGACATGCCCAACTTGAACAAGCTTTCTTAAGGTAAAACATGGCAACTTTATTTGTGCTTGCTCTCATAGTGCTCATAGGTGGTGCGGGCTTTTATGTGGCCGGCAGGCCTACAGTGACCCCCAGTGAACAGGACAGGATCGTGCGAGAAGAAGTACTTGCAGCTCGCACCCCTAAAAGAAATGTGCCTTGACGAGAACCGTGTGATCTTTGCCGTGCAAAGCCTACCGAAAGGGGAGCCCAAAGTAGGAGATCTGAAAATGATCTCTGCAGCTTGCTCGGCCGTTCACGGGTGCTGCAGTGAGGCCCATGTGGACGTCAGTAAAACGTAGCTATGACTATTCAATTCGATACTCTGCGATATGCTGAAAAGCTTATGTCAACTGGCGTCCAGCCCGTGCATGCTGGGTTGCCACCTCGGGCAAGTCGCGCTGCATCGCCAACGACTCCAGGTCACTCAGCCACAACGGCGCCCCAGTCAGAAATCCTTGAAAGTACTGGCAGCCACTTTGCGTCAGACGCTCGTGCTGTGCTTCGGTTTCGACACCTTCCGCAATCACGGAAAAGCCCAGAATCTGGCAAAATTCGATCAGGCCTTCCACAATAACCTGGTCTCGGACCGAATGATCCAGATCCACAATGAAGCTCCTATCGATCTTCAATTGATCAATTGGAAGGTTGCGCAAATAGGAGATGGATGAATAGCCGGTACCGAAGTCATCGAGTGCAATCCCCAGGCCCAATCGTTTGAGCTCATCGAGTTTCAGCGCCAGTTCGTCCAGATCGACGGTCAAGACGCTTTCCGTCAACTCCAGTTTCAAGTGCCCGGGCAAGATCCCATAGCCTTCCAGGGCACGGGCCACGATCATCACAAACTGGGGATCTCTGAATTCTGCCGCACTGATATTGATCGCTAGCGTCATGGCTTCAGTCTCAGGATGCTTGGCCCATCGCGCCAGTGTCATGCAGGCCTGGCTGAGCACCCAATGCCCGATTTCGATGATGAAGCCACTCTGCTCTGCCAGCGGAATGAACTCGACCGGGGAAATCGGGCCTCGGGTGGGATGTTGCCAACGCAGCAAGGCCTCTGCCCCGACAATCACCCCCTGTGCATTGACCTGTGGCTGGTACTTGAGGGCCAGTTCCCCATTGGGCAGGGCCACTCTGAGGTCATTCAACATTTGCGCGCGTCGATTGACCTCCAGCGCCAGGTCGGGATCGAACACCCGATAGGTGTCGCGAGACTCTGATTTGGCCTGGTACATGGCCAGGTCGGCATGCGCCATCAGCACGTCCGGAGCGTCGGCTTCGGGGCCGAACAGCACGGCCCCAAGGCTGGCGCTGGTGCGGTAGTCATGGCCATGCAAACCAAAGCCCTGCTTGCTGAGGCGCAACAGGCGTTGGCACCAGAGATGGGCCTGGCGTTGCGCCAGTTCCTGGCGTTGGTCGAGGCCCTCAATGAGAAATGCAAACTCGTCGCCGCCAAGCCGACTTGCCACACCGCGCCCCCGAAGCCGACGGCCGAAGCGCTCTCCGATTTCACGCAACAATTCGTCCCCTGCCGCATGGCCGAGCGTATTGTTGATGGCTTTGAACTGATCAATGTCAGCCACGATCAGGACGGCATAACCGCCTTGCTGCTTCAAGCTGTTTTGTGCCCTTGTCACACAGTCCATCAATTGCCGCCGGTTGGGCAATCCGGTCAGCGCATCGAAATAGGCCAGTTGGTGAATGTGCGCTTGCGTGGCCTGTTGCTCACGGATATCTTTGAGCAAACCGAAGCAGATCGGTTGCTTGGCTGACCCATTGGCCGAGGTCAAGACCCGCACGGGTATCACCGATCCATCCCGGTGCCGCAACTTGCGCTCGATGACCGTCTCCGCTATGCCATCTCTGCGGAACGCCTCATCCCGACACCAATGTCGGAAGTGACGACGCGCAGTGGCGTTGGGCAACAGGATGTCCGCGTGTCGGCCCAACACATCGGCGGCAGCATGGCCAAACAGTCTGCTGGCGGCCTGATTGAATGAGCGCACCACACCAGATGGGTCGACCGAGATGATGGCGTCTTGAACGTTATCCAGCACAAATTGCAGTTGCTGCATCGATGGCGGCAGACGAGCTTTGTCTTGGGACAGCGTCATGGGCAATCCATGAAGCCAGGTCACGTCCATGTAGTTCGCGTAGACCCATGTCCGGTTGTGACTCTGCAAACGGCTCATTCTCAGCTGGCAGCGCCGGCGGGATCCCCGAGCAGTCTTGATCCAGACTTCATGGATCGCGCCGGGACCCGCCAGCACCTGGGCCGCGATCAATTTGAGACGGGATCGCACCACTTCCAACGGCTCACCATCCTCACCATGAAATTGGACTGGATCCATCTGCATCATGTCGCTTCGCGACGATTCAAACAGATCGGCCGCCACAGCGTTGACGGCCAGGAGTCGCTCAATGCCCTCGTCGTAAACCAACAATGCCCCCGGGGCCAGGTCAAACAGAAAGCTCTCGAACGCGTTGCCACTGAGTGATAGGTCAGGTTTTCTGTACATGCTCAGCTGCGGAAGGTTTTGAGGGATTGCGCCAGGCTGCTAGCCTGGAACGACAAGGAGTCTGCCGACGAGGAAAGCTGTTGGACCAGCACCGTATTGCGGTGCGTCTGTTCGTCCAATGAGTCGACTGCCTGACTGATCTCGGAGATCGCCTGCAACTGTTCCCTGCTGGACTGGTGGACATCGGCGACGAGACTCCGAAGTTGTCGGGCCGCGTCGGCGGTTTCCGCGATGGCTCCCGCGGCATTGGCAACTTCGGTCACGCCGGCGCTCACCCGCTCCTGAGCGTTTTGGCTCAACTGCTTGATTTCGCGAGCTGCCAGTGTCGTTCGATTGGCGAGTGATCTAACCTCTGATGCCACCACCGCAAATCCCCGACCCTGCTCCCCGGCTCGGGCGGCTTCGACAGCCGCGTTGAGCGCGAGGATGTTGGTCTGAAAGGAAATGTCGTCGATGTGCTGCGTGATCTGAGAGATCTTCTGCGATGAATCGCATATTTCTTGCATGGTGGCTCGCATGTGCTCGACGCTTGCGGTGCTGCGCAGCGCGACAGACAAGGTATGGTCTGCCAATGTGCTCCCCTTTTGCGCAGACTGAACGTTTTGGCTGACGGCATCGGTCATCTGTTTCAGCGAAGCTGCCGACTGCTGGACCCCGGCGGCTTGCATGTCCGTAGCTGCAGCCAATGACTCTTTGCCGGTCAGCACGGCATCGATGACGGTCCAGAGCGCTTGAACCTCGTCGCGGGCATCACCCACCAGGGTCTGCAGGTTCATCCGCAATTGGGCGAGAACCCGCTGCAACTGACGAACCCCGCCAGTGCCATTGATCTTCAGTTCGCCACGCAGATCGCCTGCGGCGACGCTGCTGGCAAAGCCGATGGATTGACGCAAGGGCCGTTCTAACAGCAGTTGCTGAATGCGGGCCGCCAACCAGGCCACCAGAACCGAGATCGAAACGCCCCACTGCCAGCCTCCCAACGACGCGGCGATCGTCGCGATCAAGGCGACCAACAGGCTGGGCAAGGCTGACAGGCAGATGGATTGCACGCGAGCCAAGGCCCGCTGTGAACGCCCCAGCAGCCCTGCCCTGATCAATTGACCATGCCTGAAGGCAAAGGCAGGGCGCCTTTGTTGGGCGCGGGCCTGGCGAAACTCCTGGCAGACGGCCTCGGCACGTTCGATCATCTGGGGATCCGGTGCCCGCCGCACCGAGAGGTAGCCAATTATTTTGCGATCCGAGAACAAGGGGGTCACGTTCGCGTGCACCCAATAGTGATCGCCATTGCGGCACCGATTCTTGACCAGTGACGACCAGGTGTGCCCGCCTTGGATGGTGCTCCACAGGTCTTTGAAGACTTCGGCGGGCATGTCAGGGTGGCGGATGAGGCTGTGCGATTGCCCGATCAGCTCATGCCTGGCATAGCCACTGATTTGCACAAATGCGGTATTGCAATGGGTGATGACCCCTTGGGTGTCGGTGGTGGACATCAAGGTGACCCCTTGGGGGACTTTGTATTCTCGCCCCGTGACCAGGTGGTTGTTTCTCATGCGGGCTCCTTCGCCACGGTGTTTTGCAGGGTGCAGGCTCGAACTGGGTGGCTGTGCAAGCCCACGAGCCTGAAAATGCAGTGAGCCTGGATGGGGGGCGGTTGCCTGTCAGGACCGTCATCCGGGGCTCTCTGCCAAGGAGGCCAGTATTCAACGGGCCTCTCGCCAAGTCGTCTCTTTCCGGTACCGGAGCGGTATCGGCCCTGGCCTTACTAGGTCGGGCGAATTTAGTCGCCCACCCACAGTTTCAGGAGCCCTCGGATGCCTTGCCATCTGACGCTTTCCGGGGCGACCTCAGACTCCGCAGCAGGCGCTGAAAGCCGGGTGATTCGCGCAGGACTTCCCGACCCGCCGTCTGCAGTTCCTTGACCTGAATTGGCAGAACCGTCAATGCCGTGGGCACGTTCAGGAGCCGACCTTTGATTTCGGGATTCTGGAGGTCTCGCAGGCTCACATTGATCACGTGGATCTCTGCGTCTTCCGCAAAAGGGCTGCCGGGCCGCAAGCGCTCCTCACGGAGTTCATCCGCCATCCGCTTGGCGGCGTCATTGACCATCGCGGTGGTCTCAGTGGTCTGCCTCGAACCCGCACCGAAGACCAGGGAATCCAGAACCTGTCCTCCGGTGGGGACCTTGTCGGAATGGTCAATGCGCTCGGCAGTGTCCCGTTCGGAATTGACGCTGATCAATACGACCTCGTGAACCGATCGGGGGGCAACACCCTGGAAGGCTCGGTTCAAGGAGCCGTTGGCAGAAGCCCGATCCAGCAGGCCGCGGACACCGAGGTTGTCCACAACCCCGCCGTCAACCAAGTGGATATAGGGCCGCTCTTCGGCATTCCTGTAACTCTTCGCGATCATGTGCAGAAAACGTGCCGACAGGTTGGTATCAATCAAGGCAGCGTCGTAGGGCAGCGGCCGACTGGGACACTTGCCGGCGAAGTTATGGATGGTGACCGGGCTGAGCAACAGAGGAACGGAGGACGAGGCCGCCACAGCGTAGGCGAGGGGCACACTGTCCAGATCAGAGCATATGAGACCAAACTGCTCCGACGTGAACTCAAAAGGGGCCCCGGTCGTCAGGTCTGCTGCGGTGATCAGCAGCCGTGGATGACCGGCTTGCTTGGAAAGATCGCCGAACGTCTTGCCGCGATACACGGTGTCGAGGCGCTCTGCCAAGGCATTGCTGCGGCCATACCAGGGCGAACTGAGCCGATAGAGCGTTGCCGGCGAAAGTGCATCCCTGATGAGGCTGGACTGGAAATTCACCAGCAGGAAATCTCGTTCAAAGTGGGTAAAAACCTCGTCACCGAAGGCTGCATAGTAAGCCGCCAACACACTCCCCCCGGAGACACCGCTGACCAGATCCATGTGCTCCAGCAAGGTGGTCGATTGCCCCTGCCAGTCAAATTCGGTGGCTTTCAACTCCTGAAGGACGCCCAGACCGAACGCTGCGGCCCGTGCGCCTCCGCCCGAAAAGGCGACGGCGCCGATGATGGGAGGGGAGAACGGCGGCTCGGCCTCCGGAGCTGAGGCCTCTGAGGAGGGCAGAGCCGATCCGGTCTCCGGCACCGAAAGCGGTTGATTGACCCAGGGTCGATTCGTGGAACAAGCGCCTAAAAGAGACACGGCGCAGACCCACAGCAGGCCTTTCAGCGCAATGCTGCAAAACCGGCGCACGATGCTGGGTGGCGACGATGGGTCGCGCCATCCGGTGGGTCGCAGTTTCATGGCTGACGCAACCAACTGTTGGTGATCCGCAGATGGTCAGCGCTCAACTCGCCGGTCGCCGCGGCCAGGCGGATCTG
Organism: Curvibacter sp. GW821-FHT09D12; assembly: GCF_059416245.1. Taxonomy (NCBI): domain Bacteria; kingdom Pseudomonadati; phylum Pseudomonadota; class Betaproteobacteria; order Burkholderiales; family Comamonadaceae; genus Curvibacter; species Curvibacter sp. GW821-FHT09D12. Next base: position 44,435 of record NZ_JBWKOU010000023.1, read on the forward strand.
CCCCAGCAGGTAGTCCAGGCGGGCTTGCGAGTATTCAAACTCGGCCGAGAACGCTCTTTGCTGGGCGTCCAGCACATCGAGTTCGGTGCGCGTTCCCACATCGCGCCCCAGGGTGGTGGCCGCCAAAGCGGACCGGGCGGAGGTCAGTGATTGCCCGAGCGATGCGACCCGGGCAACGCCCGTCTTGACCTCCAGAAATGCGCTTTGAATCTGCAGGCGAACCTGGCTCTTGGCTGCTTCCAGCAAGTCGTCCGCCTCATCCTGTTTGGCCAGGGCCTCCCGCTCTTTCGAATCCAGCCCCCCCCCCGCATAAAGGGGCGCCGTGAACTGGACGCCTATCGTTGCATTCCGATCGCTTCGGGCCGACACCAGAGGCGACAGGCCGCCGCTCTGGGCACGGTTGTTGTAGCTGGCCACCAGGTTGAGCGTCGGTCGGTTGGCCAGGCGGTACTTCTCGACCTCGGCGGCCGCTGCAGCCCGTTGCGCATACCGCACCCGTATCTGGCTGTTCTGTTTCTCGCCTCGTTGCTGCCAGTCCGCCAGCCTGTCGGGTTCGGGGGCGGAAGGCACCCGCTCAGCGCTCAGCTCCTGCAATTGCAAGCCGTCGGCCGGCAGACCGGTGAGCTCGCACAAACTGGCACGGCGCAGTTCCAGCACGCTGCGCGCACTGACTTCCTGGGTCAGAACCTGGTCATACCGGGCCTGGGATTCGTGCAGATCTGTCACCTTTCCACGGCCCACATCAAATCGGGCCTGTGCCCGATCGCGTTGCATTTCCAACGCTGATTTGGTGGCAAGAACAACACGCAGGTTTTCTTCAGCCTTCAACACATCCAGGTACCTCTCGGCAACCCGTTGGATGAGGTTTTGCGAGGCCTGCTCGAACTCGATCTGCGCCACTTCGGATTGCAGATGCAGTTGCACTCTACCCGCACGCGCACCCTGGTCGTAGAGGGGCTGGCTCAATTGCAGCGCAGACTGATGCACCAAGCCGGTGCCGTGCCCCGGCAACAGACTGGCGTAGGCTGCCGGTGCGCCTGTGGACATGTGGTCATCAACATAGTTGGCACCGGCCTGAAAGGACACACTGGGCCGCAGCAGGGCATCCCCTTGCACGGCTTTTTCGCGCCCGGCACGCAATGACTGCATCGCTGCCTTTTGCACCGGATCATGATTGAACGCGGCCTCGTAGGCACCGAGCAGGTCCAGCGCGTGCGCGCTCAATGGGCCCATGGACAACACGGCAACGGCTGCCATATGTGTGGCAATTTTCTTCAGGTTCATGGCTTCAACCCTTCAGGCCCGTAGCGGCCTCGATTGGGGGACGTTGGGCGCGGTACAGCATGGCGTAGAGGGAGGGCAGGAAAACCAGCGTCAACAATGTCGCGACAGCCAGACCGCCCATGATGGCCCAGGCCATCGGCCCCCAGAACACAGACCTGGTCAATGGCACCATGGCGAGAATGGCGGCCAATGCGGTCAGTACGATGGGTCGCAGACGTCGGACCGCAGACTCGACGATGGCGTTCCACAATGGCACCCCGTGGGCCAGGTCCTGGTCAATCTGCACCACCAGGATCACGGAGTTCCGGATGATCATGCCGGCCAGGGCGATCACTCCCAGCATCGCCACGAAACCGAATGGGATCTGGAACGAAGCCATGATCACGCTGACACCGATCAGACCCAGCGGGGCCGTCATCAAGACCAACGCCATCTTCTTCATGTCCTGCAACTGGACCATGAGCAGCACCAGCACCACGATCAGCGTCACGGGGATCACGGTCAGGATCGACGCCTGGGCCTTCTCACTGGATTCGTAGGCGCCGCCCACATCGATCCCGTACCCCAGGGGAAGGTCCTTCGACAGCGCCTCGATTTCAGGCAACAGGGCACGTGTGACATCCGGCGCTTCGGCTCCAGCAATATCGGCACGCACGGTCAGTGTCGGCACACGGTTGCGACGCCAGATCTGGCTGTCTTCGCTGTCCAGCGAGATCCGGGCCACCTGGGACAACGGCACGAACTTGCCGTCACGAAGGTAGATCTTGGTGTCCTTCAGGTTGTTGAGGTCGGTACGCTCCTGCTCGACCAGGCGGGTCACCACATCAATGCTCTGATCAGCCTCGCGGTACTGCGTGATAGCAGAGCCGGTCATCGAGGTCTCCAGCGATTGCTCGATTTCACGCGAGGTCAAGCCCAGGGCACGCGCCTTGTCCTGGTCAACTTCGACCCGCACGCGCTTGATGCGCTCACCCCAGTCCTGGTTGACATTGCGGACGTGTGGATTGCCTCGCACGATCGCAGCCACCTTGGTGCCTACGGCCTGCACCTGCGCCAGATCGGGCCCGAACACACGGAACTGGACTGGATAACCAACCGGAGGACCGTTCTCCAGCCGGTTGACCCGGCCACGGACATTGGGCATGTGGTGGTCCAGAATGCCCTGGACCTTGTTCAGCACCCGTTCGCGAGCTTCCCCTCCGCGGGTCATGATCATCAATTCGCCCAAGTTCAGATTCGGGGTCTGCACATCCAGGGGCAGGTAGAAGCGGGGGCTGCCATTGCCGACATAGCTGGTCACGGCTTCGATATCGGCATCGCTCTTCAGCTCAGATTCCAGCCGCTGAACCTCGCGCGCGCTGGATTCGAAGGTGGAGGCCTGGGGCATCCAGAGGTCCACGATCAATTCAGGCCGATCCGAGGCCGGGAAAAATTGTTGTGGAACCCATTTGAACAAGGCCAGCGAGCTGGCGAAAGCCGCCAGAGTGATCAACACCACGATCAGACGGTGCCGAAGGCTGAAATCCATGAATTGGCGGAAGCGGACGTAGAAGCCGCGCTGGTAGACCGCATCCTCGTCATGGGAGGCGTGCTTTTCTTCCTTCAACAGCTTGAAACCGATGTACGGGGTGAACAACACCGCCACCAGCCAGGACAGGATCAACGAAATGCCCACGACCTGGAACAGCGAGTAGACGTACTCACCTGTGCCCGATTTGGCAAATCCCACCGGTAAGAAGCCAGCGGCCGTGATCAGGGTCCCCGTGAGCATGGGGAAGGCGGTTGCGGTGTAAGCATAGGTCGCCGCCCGGAACTTGTCCCAACCCTGCTCCAGTTTCAAGGCCATCATTTCTACCGCGATGATGGCGTCGTCAACCAGCAATCCCAAGGCAATGATCAGGGCCCCCAATGAGATGCGTTGCAGCTCGATGCCCAACACGTACATGACGAGGAAGGTCAATGCCAACACCAGCGGGATGCACAGCGCCACCACCAGCCCTGTGCGCAGGCCCAATGAAAAGAAGCTCACGGCCAGCACAATGATCACGGCCTCCGCCAGACTCTTCTTGAACTCGTGCACCGACTCCTGAACCACTCGCGGCTGATCGCTGACCGAATGGACTTCGACGCCCACGGGCAACTGTGACTGCACCGTCTTCACGGTGCGGTCAAGGTGTTCACCCAGGCGAATCACGTCACCGCCCTTGCGCATGCTGACCGCCAAGCCGATCGCTTCCTCGCCATTGAATCGCATCTTGATCTGCGCGGGATCGACGAAGCCCCGATGAACGTCAGCGATGTCACCCAAACGGAAGGTCCGGCTTCCGGCATGTATCCCCAGGTTCCGGATCCCCTCAAGAGAGTCGAATTCGCCGCTGACGGTCAGGCGAACCTGCTCACTGCGGGTCTGGACCGTACCGGCCGAGGCGACGCCATTGGTCTTGGCCAACGTGGCGGCAATCAATCCGGGATCGATTCCCAGCGAGGCCAGCTTGGCATTGGAGGTTTCGACATAGATTTTTTCGTCCTGTTTGCCGACCACATCCACTTTGTTGACGTCATCGACACGCAGGAATTCATTGCGTGCGGCGTCGGCGAATTGACGTAATTGAGCATTGCTGAAGCCGTCACCGGTGATCGCATACAAGTTGCCGAAAGTGTCGCCAAACTCATCGTTGAAGAACGGCCCTTGAACCCCAGGCGGGAGCAGAGATTTGACGTCGCCGATCTTCTTTCGAACCTGATACCAGACATCAGGAACATCCCGTGGGGCCGTGGCCTCCCGGAGGTTGATCTTGACGAGGGTTTCGCCAGGCCGAACGTAGGTGACCGATGCATCGATCTCGGCGACTTCCTGCAGTTTCTTCTCGATGCGGTCAGCAACCTGGTCGGCCATCTGCTGAGAGGAACTGCCCGGCCAGAAGGCCTGCACCACCATGGTCTTGACCGTGAAGTCTGGGTCTTCTTTCTGCCCCAATCGACCATAGGCAAACGTGCCGGCGACCGTCAGAAGCATGAGCAGAAAAGCAATCATCTGCGAATGCTTGAGCGCCCACTCGGAAATATTGAAGTCCTTCATTTGCCGACCTCCGTGGAAGGCTTGAGCACAGGCACGTTCACACGCTGCTCAGCCAACAATCGATGGACACCCGCCGTGACCACCGTCTCGCCGCCTTTCAATCCGGAAACCACGGCGACCGAATCGTTCTCTGCGCTGCCAAGCTCCACAGCTTGCTGCCGGACCTTGGAGGTTTTGGGGTCCACGACCCACACATAGCGCCCACCCTTCTGATCCACGATCGCTGTCAAAGGGAGACGGATGCTCGTTGCGCCGTCGACATTGCGCAATACAACGCTGGCGGTCATGCCCATGCGCATCAGTTCGGCATCCGGTTGCCGAATGGACACCCGTGCCGCATAGGTTCTGGTGATACTGTCGGTGGCCGGTGCCAACTCACGCAGAGTGCCCTGCCAAGTCTTGCCAGGAAGTGCCCACAACGAAATTTCCAGAGACGTCGCGCTGCGCAACTCCTCGACCCGCGATTCCGGCACGCTGATCGACACCTCCCGCTCACCGTCTGCCGCCAAGGCAATGACTGGCTGGCCTGCAGCCACAACCTGCCCGGCTTCGGCAAGGATGGCGGTCACCACGCCATCGCGGTCTGCCGTGAGGACGGTGTAGCCCTGTTGATTGGCCGCAGCGTTGCGCCGAGCGTGTGCAGCACGCCATTGCGCTTCATACTGCTCCACCAACAGACGTTGCTGATCCATCTCTGCTTGCGAGGCGAACTGTTTGGCCAACAGTTGACCCGTTCGCTGGAGATCGATCCGGGCCTGCGCCAGACGCGTCTGCGCGGCGTCGACCTCGGCCTCGCTTGCCGAAAGATTGAGCGCTTCCTGTTCGGGGCTCAGCCGCATCAAGGCCTGGCCTCGCTTGACAGCACTTCCCACCTCGACGAGGCGCGCAATCACTTTGCCCGGCGTTCGGAAGGCGAGCTGACTTTCATACCGGGCCACGATGCTGCCCGAGTACGATGCCCCCGCCGTGCCGCTGGCCCGGCCTGCCATCAGAGTCTGGACGGGCCGGATTTCTTCATGGGGCGATTCGACTTGGCGTTCGCAAGCGCAGAGAGACATGGCCGCAATCAAAGGCACGAATGTCCAATAGGTCCTCATGGGACGCTCCTATCAGTTGGGTGTGGGAATGGCGCTCTGACCGGCTCAGTGATGAGAGTCCCGAGTGGGGCAGTGCGTGGAAGAAGGCGACGCTGTGGGAAGTCGCCTCTGGTCACGGCATGGCAGATGCAGCAGCCGGTCCGGCAGGCGTTTGTGGGTGAGGAGATTTGTTGCGCAATGTCATCTCACTCCTCTGTTAAACCGCGTGGGCGTTCCGTTTCGCCCTTGTCTTGGCCGCGCCTGGAGAGCCAGGTCAGGAGCTCGGCGCTGTCGCTGAACACTGCGAACTCGCCACTTTCAAGGTGTTCGACGCGTCCAAGCAAGTGCGCAGCGTCCGAGGGTGAGTCTCGGTGCAAACGAACGACATAAGCACCGCTTGCCGGATAGATGGGAAGTAGGTTGAAAGCCATGTCTGGAGTCTCGCCAGACTGGCAGCTCAAGTCGTCTTGATACTGTCTCGATTGGGTACCGATTTCGACGTGCTATATTTTGTAAGATGGATGTAAGACCACACATTCGAGTTCATTTTGGTAACTTTCTGATCGACGAGGCCGAAGCTCGGATTGAATGTTCTGGCGCACCCGTCGGGCTGGCCCCGCGGGCTTTCGCCGTGCTGTGCGAGTTGATTCGCCACCCAGGGCAACTCGTGAGCAAGGACAACCTGCTCGATGCGGTCTGGGGTCACCGGCACGTCAACGAGGCAGCTCTCAAAAACATCATCAGTCAGCTGCGTTCAGCGCTGAACGACGACGCGCGGGAAGCCATCTATATCCAGACCGTCGCCCGCAAAGGGTACCGATTCATTGCTCCTCTGGGCAACACGGCGGGCAGGCTGCTGAGCCCACCCACATCGCATTCACCACCGGACTCAGACGCCACGGGCCTGGCGTGGGTCGGACGCGAGCAGGTACTGTCTCAGGTCTTGCGGACTCTTGGCGGCCCGACGTCGGAGCATCGTCCGGTGGTCTTCATCGCGGGTGAGGCGGGCATCGGGAAAAGCACCCTGGTCGAGCACCTCATGGCCCGCACCAGCCTTCCAGTGGCTTATGGCCAATGCATCGAGCACTACGGTGGTGCGGAGCCCTACATGCCTGTGCTGGAAGCCCTCAATGGACTTTGCCAGGGGCAGAATGGTCAGACCTGGGTTGAAATGATGCGCCGCGTTGCACCCCATTGGATGCAGCAGTTGCCCTGGTTTGTGAGTGAAGGAGATACGCCAGACCTGATGAGCCTGCGTGGCAATGCCACCCAGGAAGGGATGCTGCGCGAGTTCGGCGAGTTCATGGACCGTGTCACGCAAACCCAACCCATTCTGTTGGTTCTGGAGGATCTGCACTGGTGCGATCATGCCACCGTGCAACTGCTGGGTTACATGGCGATGCGCCGCCCCAGGGCGGCGTTGACCATCGTGGGCACATTTCGGGCAACGGATCTCATCGTGCTGGACCACCCATTGGCGGGGCTGCGTCACACCTTGAGGCAGCGCAGTCTGTCTTCCGAGTTCAATCTGGAATATCTCTCAGAGTTCGATATTGCGGCTTACCTCGCTGCGAAACTGGGCGCGCCTGCACCTGAATGGTTTGTTCAACAGCTTCATCAACATACGATGGGGCTGCCCCTATTTGTGGCGGCTGTGATCGATGAGCTGAGTGCATCGGGCCAACTCGCCTATTCGGAACAAGGCTGGCAACTGCCGAGAGAGAAGCTGACCGTCCCGGAGACGATCGCGGCCATGATCGATGGTCAATTGCGGCGGTTGACACACGAACAACGCCGCATCCTGGATGCAGCAAGTGTTGGCGGGATTGATTTTGCGCACTCTCTTCTGGCGGACGTGCTGCAAGTACCGGCCTCTGTCGTGGAAAGCCAGTTGACCACCCTGGTCAAACACCTGCCCTGGGTGAGCAGCGGTGAGCCCAGAAAGTTGAGTGATGGGCGACTGGCGGCAAGCTTCCACTTTGCCCATTCTGTGTATCGAAATTCGTTGTACGAGCAGATTTCAATGCTTCAGCGAATCCAGTGGCATCGGGATTGGGCCCGTGCCCTGACGTCAACGCAGAAGCCTGGTCAGACCGAGCTGGCGGCAGAGCTGGCCCTGCACCTGGAAAGAGGAGACCTGCGGGCTGAAGCCGCAGCGCAGCTCGCGGTGGTGGCCACAAGAGCGCTGGCCAGAGGGGCCCCTCAGGATGCTGTCCATGCTGCGCGCCATGCGCTGCAATGGTCAGATGAGATCACTGACTCGGGGTTGAGGTTGGAGCTGCATGTGCTCGAGGGGGTTGCCCTGACGCGCCAACGTGAGATCACGGACATCGAAGTCGTACAGGCGTTCAGCGCTGCCCGTGCCCTCGGCCCCCATGGCACGCCGGCTTGGCAACGAGCCCTGCAGGGGTGCTGGTGGATTCATTATTCGAAGGCTGAATTCAAGCAGGCCCTGGGTCTTGCTCATGAAATGCTTGAGGAATCACAGCGCCAGAGAAGCGCCGAACTGCGCCTGGCAGCTCTCAATGCCGAGGGCCTGGTTCTGATGGTCACCGGCCAATTGAAACAGGCGCGTCATTGCCTGGAGCAGGCTTTGGCCGTCTATGGTTCTTTGGGAGCTCAGCCGCCGACGACTTCCTTTGTCCAGGATCCCGGGGTGGAGGCCTCACTGGCCTTGGCGCTTGTCGATTGGATCTGCGGAGAACCCCGGAAAGCGCGAGAGCTGATGCGAGAGGCCATCCGCCTGGCCCAATCCCAACATCATCCCTTGAGTGAGGTCACGGCTCTCTACGGAGCGGCGATCCTGCATGCACAGGCCGGGGAATATGACACTGTCTACGCACTGACCGAGAGCATTTTCCAGATCACTCGGGAGTATTCCTTGCCGGAGAGGGGGGGTGGGCATGCATGGTTGCACGGCCAGGCCTTGGTCGAACGCGGATGCTGCGAAGCGGGGCTGGCAGAGATGCGCGAGGCGGCCCAGGCGGTGCGCAGGTTTGGCGTTCTCATGGGGCTTTGCTCCTACCACTACCACCACGCACTCGCATGCCTGAAGGCCGGTGCACAAAGTGATGCCCAGGCCGCCGTCGACGAGGGTGTGACGCTGATGGGTGACCTTGGCGAAACCTTGATGCTGCCCGCCCTGTTGACGCTCAAGGCCCAAATGGAATATGCCGGCGACCAATTGGTTGGTGCCAGCCAGTCGCTGCAAATGGCGATCACACATGCGAAAGAGCAGGGGGCTGTGTTCCACGAAATTCAAGCACAGACCCTTGCTTTGAACCTGGCCCTTCCGTTGGGTGACCTGGATCGCCTGCGGCAACTGACCCGTCTCTATGAAGGAGACCCGTCACCTTTGCTGCAGGCAGCATTCAAGCTTTGTCGGGCTTAGGTTGTCGACAGGCGATCGCATGGAGTTTCCGACCGCGGATCAATGTTCCCGCGACACCTCGAAACGAAACGGAAATTGCCCGAGGACCTCTTTTGCGGTGTCCACAGCGGCGCTCTCCACCCATACAACGACGCGCGTGCCCACTTTCGGATCGTTGAAGACGTCCATCCTGGAGACCGGAACACCGGCCTCGTTCAATGCCGTGCGGGTCACATCCGATACTTCTCGCAGCCTGAGTTCAGGTTTGAAAATCTTCCCGACCCCGGTGAGTGGCATGCTCGTGACCAGTCGGATGGATTTGGGCACTGCGGCGCGTTCGCCGATGTGCGCATTGGCATAGGCAATCAAGTCTTCCTCCGTGGCGGACGCGCCCGGCTTGAGCTGGACATAAGCGATCGGCAGCTCCCCGGAATGCCGATCAGGCCGCCCCACAGCGGCGGCAAGTTGTACCGCGGGGTGACGGTGCAGTGGCTCTTCGATGCTTGCCGGGTCAATATTGTGCCCGCCTCGGATGATCAGCTCTTTCTTGCGGCCGGTCAGATAGAAATAGCCATCTGAATCCTGGCGACCCAGGTCGCCGGTGTTCAGCCAAGGCTCACCTTCTCCAGCCTCCAGCCACAGTCCGACATTGTGCTCGGCCATCTTGTACCCCTTGAATACATTGGGGCCTCGGATCACCAGCAACCCGACCTCGTCCGCCTCGCAATCCCGGACATAAGCCCCCTGCTCGTTCACTACGACGGCCTTCATGGCTTGCAGTGGCAGAGAAAGGCCGATGGAAGCTGTGCGACGCTCACCTTGGGGCGGGTTGACGGTGCTGACGCAGGTGCCCTCGGTCAAGCCATAGCCCTCTAGTATCTTGAGGCCGGTGCTTTCCTCGAAACTGCGCATCAGCGCTGCCGGCATTGGTGCTGCACCGCACAGGCCGTACTCGAGTGAACTCAGGTCGCGCCCCTGCCACGGGAATTGCATTAATGCAGCGTAAATGGTGGGGACGCCGCTGAAAAAATTGATGCGGTGATGTTGCACCAGATCCCAGAAGTGCTGAATCACACCCTCGCCTCGGTACCCCCCGGGAGTCCCCAGGATCACGTGAGCGCCTCGGGAGAACGGCAACAGCCCGGTGACCAGCACTGCATTCACGTGGAACAAGGGCAGGCCGCAAAACAGCGTCTTCCCGACCTCGATGCCCTCGGCAAACATTTGCCCCGCGCTCCAGGCGTTAGCCACCTCATTGCGGTGGGTGCGCATGGCGATCTTGGGAGCTCCTGTGGTCCCACCCGTGCAGAAGAAAGACGACAGGTCCTCAGGCTGGATCTGACGCCCACTCACCAGGTGGGTCTGGCATTGCTCTTTGATGCCTTCGTTGAAATCATGCACCGAGATCCGGCGGGTGTCGACACGGGCCGTGTCAGCAGCATGCTCGACATCGAGAGTGGCCGGGTCGGCGCGGTAGTGGTTGAGACCGACCAGCACCAGATGTTGGAGGGTCGGTACCTCGTCGATGACCGATCCGAGCCTGCTCCAGAGGTCGGCCCCCTCCTGCGGCGCCAGCGTGACAAGCACTTTTGCGTCGCCAGCACGCAGCAATTCAGCCATGGAGGCCGGTTCCAGCAATGGGTTGATCGCGAAAGCGATGCCCGCAGCCTGAGCACCCCAGATCGCCAAGTGGGTCTCTGGCAGATTGGGCAGGACAAAAGCCACGACATCGTTCTTGTGGATGCCCAACTGGTGAAAGAGATTGGCGGTCGCAGTGATCTTTGCAAAGAGCGTTGCGTAGTCCCAGGTACAGGGGCGCTCGTGATCCTGGACTTGAAGAAAGAAGGACAACGCTTTTGCGTTCGGGTGGGATCTTGCGGTCTCTCCAATCATCTCGTAAGTGCTGGCCGGCAGAGATGAAGGTGTGCGATCCGTGCCTGGAGCGGACGACAGACTGGTCAATGCGTTCATGGGGAAAGTTCTGTTCAATTGCAATTCAAGATGAGGCTGATTTCAGGGCTGCAGTACCGCGCGGCCAAACTGTCCGGCGGAGACATGCTGAAACGCCGCATGAGCCTGCTCAAAAGGGACTGTCAAGCCGACGGGCAGCCCGTAGCGCCGCTCATTCAGGCCTGCTGCCAACTCATCCAGAGCGCCAGGATCCGGCTTGAAAATGGTCCAGTGGTACTGGCCGGTGGGGGCGCGGGCTCGGACTGCCGCGCTCACCAACGCCTTGTCGCGACGACTGGCCATGGCGCCTCTGATCCAGCCCAACCGGTCGAAGTGGCCCAGCAAAGGATGGACTGTTGTGGCATGGCCGAGCGCGTCGGGCGCCAATCGGGAGGCCAAAGCCAGTTCGTCATCCCAATTGGCGAAGTTCAACACCACATCAAAATCGTTGGGCAGAGTGCGGATGACATTGACGTCGCGCTCGACCACGTCGTGGGCGCCCAATGCCCGACAGTCCTCTGCTCTGCCCCGATCGCAAACCGCAGCGATGTGGCAGCCCCAGTTCGACAGCAGCTGCAACGCAAGTCGGCCCAGGGCACCTGCTGCGCCATGCACCAGGACACGCTTGCCTCTTGCATTCTCCCGCTGCAGTCTGGTGGATTGAACCGCGAGCCACAGGGTGGTGAATGAATACGGCAATACCGCCAACTCCGACGACTCAATGCCCTCGGGCGCAAGGCGCAAAAGCGACTCCGGTAGCAGGGCATGGGAGGCATGCGCACCACCAAGCCTACCCGTCGGCAACATGCCAAACACGCGTTGACCGGGCTTGAAATTGACGACCCCGGGCCCGACCGCCTCAACCCTGCCGGACAGGTCGTTTCCCAAGGTCAGCGGAAAGCTCCCCGCACCTTTGAGGGCGAGCAGTCGTTGGCCATAGCCCGCGGCGCGTTTGGCATCGATCGGGTTGACCGAGGTGGCTTCGATTCTGACCAGGACCTGTTGCCCTTTCGGGGGCGCGATAGGCTGGTTCCTGACCTCAAATCGAGGTTGCTCCGATGGAGCGAGACATCGCAGTTCACGACGCATGTGTTGCAATCCTTGTGTCTGATACAGAGTGATCGAGCCGATCGGGCCGCGCGGCGCCGGCGGGCTCGATGAGCGCGAGCGCCTTTTCAAGCAATTCATGGACCTGTGTTTCGTGACCTTCGGCCATCACACACCGGTCCGGACGCACGAGAAAGACCCAGCCCAAGGGTGCCTTGCGTGGAACAAGGCCCTCGTCCAATGCTTCCAGTCGTTGCGCCTCCGGAGCGAGGTGCAAGCCCTGCGATCGCTGGCACCATTGCCAGACCCGCCCACCGACCGCCTTCCAGCGAGCTGCCTGCTCGGAGTTCAGTCTGGCGCCGGGATCGACCCCCACACCGATGAGCGCCCAATTCAATCCCAGGGCCTCATCACTCAACATGGGTTGACCCCCTGGGGCGCGCACCCAGCATTGCGGCATGCTGGCCCCTGCGCGCAGCCATTCCTTGTGGGGGTTGCGGAAGAACAGGCCCTTTTCAAAAGTGTTCTCTGGTTTGATCTTCAGATCATCAAACAGCCGTCGACCGGCAGGCAAGGTGCGGATGGTTCGGATCAGCCCGTGCAGGGCGAAAGCCACCCAGCGGTTGCTGGGCATGACCAGGGAACCCAGGAACAGGGCCAGCTTGATGATCTTCATCGCGTGTGGGCGACGCTCTGCGTTGTAGCTGTCCAGGATCTGGGCACCGGCCCGGCCACGCACCACCCAGGCCAGCTTCCAGGCCAGATTGGCCACGTCGCGCAGCCCTGCAACCAGTCCCTGGCCTGCGAACGGCGGCGTGATGTGTGCCGCGTCACCTGCGAGAAAGCAGCGGCCCTTGGAAAACGACTTTGCTTCGCGCGCATGGAAGCGATAGACCGCGGTGCGCTCGATGTGGATCTGGTCCACATCACACCAGGAGGCAAGCAGGCGACGCACCGACTCCGGACTTTCCATCCTGGCCGCATCTTCGCCGGGATGCAGCATGAACTCCCAACGCTGACGCCCTCCGGGCGCCACCATGTGCGGCGTGGGGCGGCGCGGATCACAGATGAATTCGATGTGATCGATCGGGTTGGGGACGTTCAGGGCATCCACGATCAGCCAGTCCTGCGTGAAGGTCTGGCCCTCGAACTCCAGGCCCAGCAGACGACGCACGAGAGAGTTGGCACCATCGCAGCCGACCAGATACCGCGCACGGATCTGCGCCACCCGCCCCTGAGCGGTCTTGATCCGGGCATGAACCCGTTGCCCATCGTCCACGAGGCCTTCCAACTCCACGCCCAGCCGCACCTCCACATTGGGAAGAGAGGCGACCTTCTGGCGCAGCAGGCGTTCCAGCTCGGGCTGATAGAACGTGACCAGCATGGGGTGGCCATCCACGATGCCGGCGGTGCTCAGTCGGCCGAACTGGCCAAACATGGGCGAGTGGTACTTCACCTCGGGGATGGCGACCGTTTCGAACTCACCGTCACGCACCCCCACCAGTTGCAGGATGCGCAACGCTTCGTTATCGAGCGCAATGGCGCGCGGCTTGGGGAATATCTCGGTGGACTTGTCGAGCACCAGCACGCGCAAGCCGTAGCGCCCGAGCATGGCCGCCAGAGACGCGCCCACTGGCCCGAATCCGACGACCACAATATCGGCCTCGATGCCATCATTTCCTGCATGGGACGACGCCGCATCTTTCGATGGCGAGTATGTATTCATGAGACTCTCCTTGGCCCGGGTGTCAGTCGGTGATGACGGTGGTCTGCTCGCCCAGATCGATTGCGCCGTCGTCGGTGCGAATGGTCAGGCTGAGGCGGTCGCCGGGCTGCAGATACGCCGGATTGGCCATCCCCTTTTTGATGAACAGCTTCCACTTGGTGGATTCGCTGACCAGGTGCCTGAGTACGAACATCGCCAGCTTTCCGGGTGCGCGCGCGGCGCAGCCCGCAGGGGTACCCGTTGCAATGAGGTCCCCAGCCTGCACGTTGTGCAAAGACGTGAACTCATTCAGTGTCTGGGCCGGGGCATGGATCATGTCGCGGCAATAGGCGTCCTGACGCGGTTGACCATTGACCTGCAGGCGCATGTGCAACTCAGGCCAACGCAGCCATTCCCCAGGCGTCAGAAGCACCAGGCCCGGGCCCACCGGGCCGAACCCCCGATAGCTCTTGCCTTTGTAGAACTGCCCCTGTGGCAATTGAACATCGCGGGCCGACAGGTCGTTCACGATGGTGATTCCGCCCAGCCAATCACCCAGGCGCTCGGGATGGACCACGTCACCCTCGCGCAGATCACGTCGCAACACCAGGCCCAGCTCGATCTCGTAGTCCAGCAGTCGGACATGGGCTGGTCGAACCACCGGAGCATCTGCTGCCGTGATGCAGGACGGCGCCTTGGTGAACAGGGTGTTGAACGGAAAATTCGACAGATCGAGACCCGACTCTTGGACATGGCTGCGGTAGTTGACGCCCTGGCAGAGGAATTGCTGATGGGGGGTCACCGGCGACAGCAGGCGCACCCGATCGCGTGCCAGGCTGGCGGCGCTGGGGTCCATCGACCAGATCCTGTCCCAGTGCCGGGTCAGCAGTTGGCCTGTGCTCAGATCACCCTCGTCCAACGCGAGCGGGGCGATCATGTCGTCAAAAAGAATGCCCCATTCGGGGGTGTCGTTGGTCGTGTAGTGCAGGAGCGTGCGCGGCATGTGGCGAAGCCTTTTTATGATGGATGGAGTGAGTTCAGGACCAGGGACGCGCTGGGGCGTCGAGCGCCTGTCCGAGCAACTTCAGTCTTTGAGTCGTGATGGCTTTCCGACGCAGCAAGCCGATGACGCGAAAGAGGGTGCGAAGGTTCTTCCGCGGCTTCATGGACGTCGGTGCATCCTGGCCCCAGGCCCAGATGCTTCCGAAGCTCAGCGGTGAATAGCCCGTTTCGAATTCAGCTGTGAACAGGTCGCCATCGGTGTAGTGCTCATATTCGAATCCATCGGGATCGAACCAGTAATCGAACAACTGGCTGCCAAGCACGTGGCGTCCGATGCCCCACATGTGCTTGTGTCCCTTTGCACGCAGCACCTGTTGACCTTGACCCAAGGCATCCAGGTCGATGACTTCGTAGGCGCTGTGCTCGTACTTCTCCTCGATGCCTCCGACGATGACCACGGTATGGTGATCGGCGGGCTGGTCGCCAAGGTTGAGGCGGCAGAAGGCCAGCGAAGGGCTTCCGTCCGCCAGGTACTGGACATCGGTGGCAATGATGCCCAGCACCCGCTGGTACCACTCCAACATCGTCGCGAAGTCCACCGTCTGGAGGGCCAAATGGCCAAGTCGCACGACCTGCGCAGGATCGACCGGCACACGGATTGTCCGATTGACCCGCGCCACATGCTGTGAAGTGTTCATCTCGAAGACGAGGGGGGGGCGCACCGGCAAGGCGTTGACACCCTGCTGACCTTGAAGCAGCCACACGCTGCGCCCTGATGGATCTCTGAGTTCGACCCCCCGACCGCCACCAGGGATGGCATGTGAAGGCAGCCAGGTCCCGTCGAGAGCCTTCACATAGTGCCCAAGGTCGGTGTCCTCTGACATCTTGAACGCGGGACCCAGGAAGCGGTCTCGCCCCCCTTGGGTAGCGATTGCAATGCAGGGACTGGATCCGGCCCCCCGCGCGATGACGTCCGTCTTCGAGCTGCTCGATATGGCCATGCCAAAGTCGCGCCAGAAGCGTTCGGTCGCTTCTAGGTTGCGTTTCTCCCAACGCAGAAACGCCAGTTCAGTGGCACGTCCGATGGGCCGTGGACGGCCCAAGGGGCGCACACCATCCGGCAATTGGCTCTCAGGGTAGGCCCTTGTATCAGGCCATGAGGTGTTTCTGACTTCTGTCATCTCTGCCTCCCCTCAGAAACGCCGCTGCCAGCCCAGCATGAACATCTGGACCCGGCTCGTGAGATTGGTGCCAGTGCCCGCGCCGGTGCCTGTCAACGTTGTGCGGGGATTGATCTCGTACCCGACGCTCAGCTCGTTCTTCGCATCCAGTGCCCATGAGAGGCCCATCGAATAGGCCTTCTCATGCACCGAGGGAACGAGCAGGTTCTGAGTCGTGGCCGAGCTCTCGATCTGGCCCCGGTTCTGGCTGTAACCCGCACGCAAGGTCAACCGGTCGTCCACTGCCCATGAAGCACCAAAGCGAATCACGGGCTGGTTCCGCCAGCGAAAGCCATTCGGGTCCTGCATGACCTTCAGGTCACCCCACAGGATCCGCAACCAATCGGCGGCCAGCACGACCTGAGGCGTCAACTGCCAGGCAACGCCCACCCCATACTGCTCAGGAATGTCGAGGTGCCCGCCACTGAACGCGAGCAGATCCGCGTCATAGCCCTTCAGGCGCCCCATGGCGGTCCGGGCTTTGTAGTTCGCTCCGAATGACCAGTCATTGCCGGGCTTCCAGAGAACCCCCGCGCGCCAGCCGACACCGGTCGAATCCTGCATCCCATGTCCCGCCAGGGGCAGCAAGCCTCCGGGGACCGACGCCGGAACAATCACGCCGTCGGCCTTGAATTGCTGATAGGCCAGCGTCAGGCCAACGCCGAGGGCCAGGTCCTCGCGTGGCCGCCATGCCAATGCGGGAACCAACTCCGCGATCCGAAGCGTGGATTTTGCGTTGCCAGCACCGCTGACAGGCAGAGCCGACCGGCCATAGTCAGAACCCGAGCCACTGCCCGAGATGCTCACACCCGCTGCCCACTGCGGCGACAGCTGCCAATTGAACCCACCTTGGGGCGCTGCGATCGTCTGCTTGTTTTCAAGTCGATTGCCCGGCAGCACATAGTCCGCGCTCGAGTGTCCATCGAAGACCTGCAGGTCCAAGGTGGTCGAGCTGGGGACATACGCCATGCCGGCCGGATTGTTGGCCGCAGCATTTGCATCCAGGGGCAATGCAATGGAGGCACCACCCATGCCGGCATTGCGTACGCCGCTACCCCCCAACTGAGCGCCATTGATGGCGTGCACTGTCCCAGGTAAGCAGGCAAAACAGGCCCATGCGGCCAAGTGATTGAAAGAGCGTGACTTCATGCTGTCTCCTGGAATTGGTGGACACCGATGCGTGACCCTGGTCTACGTTTCAGTGAATCATAATGACGAAAACGTCATGATGACAAGAGTGACAATATTGAAAATCAGTGTTTGCCCTAGGACCATACAGGTTGGAACCGCTTTTCGACCGGCCTCGTGCGCGCGGGCGATGACACGATGACAAGAGGGCGACCAGGGCCCAATCCTGGAATCGAGAGCCGCAGCTGTAGCGGAGAACGCGAGCACCGTTCAGCGGTGCGAGCTGGGAGGGCGACGAGTGCAAGGGATTCGCGAACCCCCGATGCCGACCATTGATGGCACGATTCCCATATTGGCTATGATGTCAAGGTGACAAAATAGTCAAAATTGCCCTCGTACGGAGACATCTACAAGGGGGCTTCGAGCAAAGGTGATTGTTTGAATGACTACTCCGGACCACCGTCCCAGGGTTGCCGCGGAACGACGAGAGCGCATGCGCATGCGCCTGCTTAGTACTGCCGTCAGAATCGGCGCAGAGTTGGGGCCCACGGCCATCACCATTGACGATGTCGTCGTGGCGGCAGAAGTTTCACGTGGGAGCTTCTACAAGTACTTCCCATCCACCGAAGCCTTGATACGAGAGGTGGCCACTCATATCGCAAATGAACTGATCAAGATGGCCGAACCAATCGTGTTCAGCTTTGGGGATCCAGCGGAGCGCATAGCAGGTGGCATCAGGCTAGTGTCCAGAACGGCCATTGACCACCCGTTGGTTGCCGCATTTCTTGTTCGCCTTGGATGGCCGGATGTACGAGGCCCGGACATCCTTTTGGATTTTGCCAAACGTGATCTTCGCGCTGGCATTCGTCAGCGACGCTTCACCCGCATGCCCATTGAACTGGCGTTGAATATTGTCGCGGGCTCAGTGATCGGGGCAACGCATTGCATGCTCGACCCAAGTTGCGCGCAGGACTTCGCCGAGCAGACAGCGGCAGCAACGTTGCGCGCCTTGGGCGTTGAGGCCGATGAAGCGAAATTGATCTCTACCCGTAGATTGTCTTGTGTCGAGTGGCCTGCCTCTGGCTTGATCGCTGAGGTGGTTGATAACGGATAGGCCAGTGCACGTGCGAGTGCCCTAGTGTCAGGTGCGACGTAGGCGGTCGAATCAAGCTGCAGAGATCAATGTCAGATCTCCCCCTTTGGGTTGTTGGCGCCAGTGCAATCGTGATCAGCTGGGGGTCAAGATTGCATCGGCACCAACACTATCACTCGAAGGGCAAGCCGTGACGCTCCAAAGCCGTCTGGGGCGCCTAAGGCGCCCAAATGACTCGAAGAGCCGCTGCCAGTGATCAATGTCCGTTCCCACCTACAGCTGTCAGCGAACTGCACCAGCCGAGCGGCCGTTCTCAGCCTGAAGCCTCCGAAAAAAGTCGGCCGGCAGCTCTGCAGCGGTTGCCGTCATTCGCGGCAGGTTAGCGGCCTCACGGTCCCTTGCAGGAAGCCGTCATTGGCACACCGGTCGACGCGGCAGCAGTGACGACCGCCGTCGAGGGCGAGCCAGCCATGCAGATGGGAGGGGCACGATGCGGATGCCGCGTGCTGAGCCTAGCTGCCTCGAGACGCGGCAGGTAGTCAGGTTCTCGGCATCTGGCTCGGCGGCGAGTCGATTGGAAGTTAGACTGACCACGAAATACCTACGCATACACAAGGGGTCTGAGAGCCTCTGGGGGAGAAGCTGTGTACTTGAGGAAGCTGACGGCGAAGAACTTTCGCTCGTTCGATCAGATTGAGATCCCGCTTTATGAAGACCTAACTGTCTTCGTAGGCGAGAACAACGGCGGCAAGAGCAACGCGATTGACGCGATGCGACTTCTAACGCTGCCGTTGAGCGGCCGTCGTGAGCTGTATTGCGAGTCAACAGATGTTAGGTTTGGCAGCGTCCGCCCCGACTTCGAACTTGAGGCGCTCTTTGCGGATCTGAGCCCTGGTCAAGCTGGGCGCCTTCTCAGCGCCGTGACCGATGATTCCATGTCTTCATGCAAGTTCGGCTTGCAGTACGCCGCATCGGGCGGGCACTCGCCGGTACGGCCGCGGCTTTGGGCGGGGCCTCACAGAGAGACACCGGAGCCTGGTGCGCATGACACCATTCGACATGTTTATCTGCCGCCGCTGCGGGATGCAAAGCGGGCTTTGGCGTCTGGTAACCCGACTCGAATCCATGCGCTTCTGAACCACTTCATGGGAAATCAGAGGGCCGAGGACGTCGCGGCCGAGCTTCGCCGAGCGACATCCTCGGAGATACTGAGCCGGGTTGGAAGTGCAGTAGACGGAAATCTGGCGGCGCTGACTGGCGGTGTGCGTCGACAGGGCAGTTCATTGGGCTTCGCAAGCGACGAAAACCTGATCGACATAGCGCGCGACTTGCGATTCAAGTTGGCAGACCATGGGCTGGAGCCTGAGGACCTGCGGTACTCGGGTCACGGCTACGCCAATCTCCTGTTCATGGCGACGATCGCCATCGAACTGGAGCGCTCGCATGACGTGGACCTGACGCTATTTCTGGTCGAGGAGCCGGAGGCCCACCTTCACCCCCAGCTTCAGGCCGCGGTGCTTGGCTTCCTTGAGGACCAGGCCGAGAAGTCAAAGTCACGGAAGGTTCCGCTCGATGCGCCCGCCGGCCGAGTACAGGTTGTCGTCGCCACACATTCTCCCAACCTCTCTGCTTGGGTGGAGAACAAGAAAATCGTCGTCTTTCGCACGGCGCCAGTGCTTGAGGCGGCGGGCTTAGATGAGTCTGCAGTAGCCAAGACTGACGGGGACAACGTTCCAGGCGCGGCAGATGCGATCGCAGCTGCTTTTGCGCACTCGCCTACGGTGCTGATAGATGCGCCCACTACCGTTATGAGCGTTGCCGACGAGTTGCCTAGGCCGATTGCCGCCGCTCTCGCTGTGCCCGCGCAGCCGGAGACAAAGGCAGCTCCTGCCGTTCACCCGGCAACGGCAGCAGCGCCAGCGGCTCCGTTGGAGGCGCAATCCAAGATGCCGGTAGCGCAGCGCCGCGCAACCCGTTGTGTACCGCTCGGCGAGCTCGCGCTCGACGTCATCTCGCGGAGGAAGGTCGACCGCTACCTGGATGTCACCAAATCGGCGCTGCTCTTCGGAGGACGTGTCATCCTTGTCGAGGGCATCGCCGAAGCACTCCTTCTTCCTGTCATTGCCAGGAGGTTTGTCTTGAAGGACCAAGTCGAGAAGCTGCGACTTTTCCGCTCGGCCGTCTTCGTTCCTATTGACGGCGTGGACTTCATGCCCTACGTGCAGCTGCTGCTCACGCATCACAGGGGTGCTCGAATTGCTGATCGCGTGGTCGCGATCACTGATGGTGACGGATGGGACTTGAAGAGTGGTCAGCTCAGTCCTGGAGCAAGCCGAAAGGCAGAACTCTCCGCATTTGCGGCCGAGCAAGATGCAGGCGACCTCCTTGATGTATCGGTGAACGACTTTTCCCTGGAGTCCGAGCTTACCCTGGCGGGCAATGAGGGGCTGCTGAAGGCGGCCTACCTGAAGGCGCACCCCAGATCGGAGTCCAACTGGACGAACGCCTTGGCGAACGCTGAGCGTGAGGACAAAGCGCGTGCTATCCAGGCGCTCTTTGACAACACGCCGAAGGGCGACTTTGCACAGACTCTGGCCGAGGGCCTGCGGGAGGCTAAGGACTTCAAGGTTCCGGACTACTTGCGGGTCGCCATCGAAGCGCTGGTCCAATGACGAAAGCGTTCAAACCGACCGAAGAGCAGGCGACGGTCATCGCCTTCGATGGCTCAGCATTTGTCACAGCATGTCCAGGTGCGGGAAAAACCCGGGTGCTGATCGAAAGAGCGCGCCATCTGCTGGACAGGAAGGGATGGAAGCGCGGCATCGCGTTCTTGTCATTCACTGAAGTAGCAGTGTCGGAGCTGGATGCGCGCCTGCGCAGGGAAGGGCTCTTGCCATCCCCAGCCATGCCGCACTTCATCGGAACCTTCGACAGCTTCTTGTGGCGATTTCTCGTGGCGCCATTTGGCATCCCAGGTTCGCTGGCTCGGCCGCGACTAATCCCGGATCTGGAGCTCCGGGAGGTTCAGCCGTTTGATAGGGCTAGGCCGATTCCGTTGAAGTGTTTCGACCGAAAGACTGGAGAGGCTATCCCTGAAGAATTGAAAGAGCTGGGGATCGACTCTGTGTCGAAGGCGCACTTGACTGCTGCAAAGACGATGCGAGCGCGCTTCAAGGCGCGTGGTGAACTCGACTACCAGGATGCGCGCCTGTTGGCGCTGGGGCGGCTCAAGGCACTGAACAATGACTCGCCTCTGACGAAAGCCTTGGTCGCACGGTTCGGCGAGATCATCGTCGACGAGGCTCAAGACTGTAATCCCGATGACCTCCGCATCATTGAATGGTTCCTGAACGCTGGCATCCCTGTAAAGATCATCTGTGACCCCCAGCAGTCGATCTATGGCTTTCGAGGCGGGGTCTCCACGGAGCTGGGAGCCATTGCGGAGAAATTTGGGAAAGACCGACGCCTGTCGCTGACGGGGAATTTCCGATCGAGTCAGCACATCGTTAGTGCGGTCTCGCGCCTAAAGAGGCCGGAACCTGGGCGTCCCTACGACGAAGCACTGGGCGAGCATCGCGCTGAACCCAATCCGGTCTACTTGCTGGCATACAAGGGGACGAGCGTCCCGTCGACCATCGGTGATTGCTTCGGGTCGCTTGTGACCCAGTTGAAGGTTGCAGCGAAGGACTGTCCCGTAGTAGCGTCGACCCGTCTCAGCGCGTCACGCGCGCTGGGCTTACCTGTTGACAGTGGCTTTGGACACCTTGCCTGCCGCCTAGCGGCTGCCGTCGGTGACCTGCATTCGTCGTTTGACCTCGGCGGGCGGCAAGACGCACTGGAGGAAATGCATCGCGTGGTGTTGACGCTGGAGGGCCATCTCGCGCGGAAGACCTATCGTCAGCATATGGATGCTCTCGATGACAGGCATCAATCTTGGCGGCCGGAGATGCTCAAGCTTGGCAAGCAGCTGCGATACGACCCAGAGAGGCACAAAGACGCGGACGGCTGGCTGGATGAGGCTCGGGAGATTCTGAAAGCAAAGCTGCCTCCAGGTGGAGACAGGTCAATCAAGCAGGTTCTAAAGCGCCATGAGAAGCTGGCAGAGGCATTGCTGCCGCCTCCACTGCATGGCCATTCAGCTCGAACCATCCATAGCGTCAAGGGGGCCGAATTCCCAGCGGTATGTGTGGTGCTCTCAACCAAGAGAGCGAAGGGCATGATCGAGTACCTTGAGACCGGCACCTCAGCCTCGATGGCAGAGGAGCTTCGCAAGCTCTATGTGGGTGCATCACGTGCCCAGCGCTTGCTGGCAATTGCTACGCCGCATACGCAGGTCAAAAAGCTGGAAAAACTTCTATCGGACTCCGCCAACAGCAGCGGCTTAAAGGTCATCAATCTTTGAGCGCCGAGGTTTCGTACGGCGCCCGGCCGCACGCTTGCAACGGTTCAGGCCGAAGGAGCTCAAACGGATCGCCCGCGCCAATTGCAGGTCTCTGAGAAGACGCGCACTGCGGGTTTTGCGCTAGCATCACAAAAAACGGGGCTGAAGCCCACATCCAGGGACGGAGATTGAATCAGCGGCAACTTGATCTACCAGGCCTTTTGGGCGTGGCCGACGACCTCGACGACGGCGGAGCGCAAGCCCACGTACATGATCGGGGGGAACTCCACGTGCATATGAACGGCGCCGTCCCTCTGTCGACCATCCAGGAGATCATGGCCGACGAAGCAACGTCGTTTCCGGCCGGGTTCGATTTCGAGCGGGACATGACCCGCCATGCCCCGTGCAAATCGCTGGCGGAGTACCTCACGCCGTGGCAGGTGTTGCGGCTCTTCCCCAAGAAACGTGCGAACCTTGACCGCCTCGCCCATGCTGTTCTTACGAGCCTGGCAGCGAACGCCGTTCGTTTCGTCGAGCTCCGCAGCAGCGTCCTGTACTTGACCGGACTTCAGAGCTGCACGCCGGCGCAGGCATTGGAACGCCTCATCGAGTCAACAGGCAGGGCGGCTCAGCAACACGGCATCCGGCGGGGCTTGATCCTCACCGTGACGCGGGGCGACTACGGCGTCCCCAATCTCGCCACCCTCTTGCAGGCCTATGAGGACATCGGACGGCCGAAGGATGTCGTGGGGCTCGACCTTGCGGGGGATGAAGAGACGCCCTACTCGGCTGAGCTGCCCGCGATGATCCGTGAGGCCAAGGACCGGTACGGCTTCGGCATCACGATCCACGCGGGAGAGACTGGCCGCGTGGAGAACGTGCGAGCGGCCGTGGAGCTCTTCCACGCTGATCGGATCGGCCACGGCACGGCCGCCGGCAAGGATCCGGACTTAATGGACCTGCTGGCTGCTGAGGGGGTCTGCGTCGAGGTCTGCCCGATCAGCAACCGGCTGACGGGCGCCGTTCCCCGCGATGAGGCCCATCCTCTGCAGGAGTTCCGGCGCCGCGGTGTGCCGTTCGTGATCTGCTCCGACAACCCAGCGATCCATCAACGCGGCCTGGCCGACGACCAAGCCGCCGCCATGGCCGAAGGCCTGTCCATCTGCGACATGCAGCAGCAGTACGAAGTCGCCAAGCGCTTTTCATTCATGGAGGGTCTGAATTGAAGATTCGATTCATGTCCGGCAACGAGCACAAGATCAAAGAAGTACAACGCATCCTCGACCCGGTCGGCGTGGACATCGTGCCGGTATCCAGAAAGATCGAGGAACTGCAGACACAGGATGTCTACGCGCTAGTGCGGGACAAGCTGATCAAGGCGTTCCACGAGATCGGCCGCCCGCTGTTCGTCGAGCACACAGGTCTGTATCTCAGGGGACTGAACTATCTTCCTGCAGGGCTGACCCAGATCTTTTGGGACCGATTGGAAGCCAGGCGCTTCGCGGACCTCGTGGCCGCTCTGGGTGACGACAAGGTCATCGCAAAGACGGTGCTTGGGTACTGCGACGGACGCCAGATGCACCTGTTCGAAGGTGCCATCGAGGGCACGGTTCCGCGCGCACCTGCTGGGCCAGAGGACTTCCAGTGGGACTGTGTGTTCATCCCTGACGGCTACACGAGGACGTTTGCCGAAATGGGTACCGAAAAGGACGACATATCCATGCGCCGCCTAGCGTTGGACAGGTTTGCCGCTCACATCAAGACTTCGAAATTCACGACATGAGAACTGAACTTCTCGAAGCCCACAGCAGCGGCAAGCTGATGCTGTTTGTCGGCGCCGGCGTGTCTGCAAACCTTGGTTTGCCGAGTTGGAGCCAGCTGATCGCGCAGATTGCCAAGGAGCTGGGCTACGACCCGGCGGTGTTTGCCACCTACGGGAACTATCAGACCCTGGCTGAGTTCTACAAAAAGAAGAGAGGTGGACTCGGCGAGCTGCGAAGTTGGATGGACCGCGAATGGCACAAGCCTTCCACGGACATCAAGGCCTCAGATATTCACCGGCTCATCACCCAGGGCAACTTCTCGCGGATCTACACCACCAACTACGACCGGTGGCTTGAGATCGCCCACGCAGAGTTCGGCGTGAAGTACGACAGGATTGCCAGCGTAGCGGACATGGTCGCTGTCAGGGACGGTCACCGCCAGATCATCAAGTTCCATGGTGACTTCGCAGCCGACGAGTCCATCGTCCTCGACGAGACCAGCTACTACCAGCGGCTAAACTTCGACACGCCGCTGGACATCAAGCTCCGCAACGACGTGCTGAGCAACTCCGTCCTCTTCATCGGCTACAGCCTGACGGACTTCAATATCCGGCTGCTGTTCTATCGCCTGACCGAGATGTGGGGAAAGTCGCCGCTGGCTTCGGTGAGACCCAAGTCGTACGTCTTCACCAACCGCCCGAACCCGGCGGCAGACGAAGTGCTGAGACACTGGGGCATTGAAATGATCGTGTCCGATGAGGACGATCCGAAGACTGCGCTCACGGACTTCCTCCAGGAGCTCGTGACCTGACGAGACGGGCAGGCTCGTGCCATGAACCACTGACGCCCTAGCCTCGCTGACAGGAAGAGCAACTATCAAGGGGTACCATGCCAGAGCCGACGAACCATGGTGCAGGGAACGCGCTGGAAAAAGCTGAGATCAGTCCGAGGACATCAGCCTGAGACCATCATTATGTTGACGCTTATCCAGAAAGGGGAAGGAAGCACCCCAGGCGAACGCGAGCTTACGAAGCTCGCTGATCTGGCGTTCTTCGGCCTGTGGTCCTACCCGTCCGTTCATCGACGGATGGTCAAGGGCGGGCGGACGATCAAGCATGAAGTGGTCGACCTCATCGTCGTGTTCGGCAAGGACGTCATTCTCTTTTCGGAAAAGGACATCAAGTTCCCGAGCACTGGCGATATCAAGGTCAACTGGGGGCGATGGTTGCGCCAGTCGGTTCTTGGATCACTCGACCAGCTCCGAGGCGCAGAGAGGTACATCAGGTCGGGGCGCAGCGAACTGTTCCTGGACCGCAAGTGCACCCAACCCTTTCCATTGGCGCTCGATGACCCCGAGCTGAGGGTTCATCTTGTAGCGATCTGCAGGAATTCGATCGAACCTGCTCGAACCTACTTTGCCAAGTTCACGGAGAAGGGGGCGCCCGACAGCACCGGAAGCCTGGGGTTCTCCGCCGTGATGCGTGAAGAACAGATGCTCGCCAACCCGTTCTGGGTGGGAGACATTGACCCCAGCAAAACCTTCGTTCACGTGTTTGATGAAGGATCGCTGGATCTGCTCTTGACCGAGCTGGATGCCGGCCCTGACTTCATTGACTACCTTGTCGAGCGCGAACGCGCGATCCGCAAAGAACATCTGTCGGTGATCTATGGCGAGGAAGACTTTCTCGCCGTGTATTTCAGCAACCTGCAACCCAACGGTTTTGGTGCCTATCATCCCTGCAGACCGATTCCAGCCAACGTCGACGACTTCCTTCTCACCCTCGAGGAAGGCATGTGGTCAGCTCTTCGGAACTCTGGGATCTATGCGCTCCTTGAAGCCCAGCGAAATGCTGCGATGGCCTGGAAGCGAATCACCAACGACCTCTCCGAAGCCGTCCTCTCTGCCAACGTTGGCAGAGAGGTGAGCACTGAGTCGCTGGCTACTCATGAGCGCGCTGTTCGAGTTATGGCGTCAGAGAACCGGGTATCCAGGGCGGCACTGGGCCACATGCTCATTGACAAGTTCAACACCGTGCCCGGCCAGGCTCGTAGTGCTCGTGTTATTGCTTCCTTGACGCATCCAGAGCGGATCTACATCTTCCTGCTCTTCCCATGGATCGACGCGCACATCACCTACGACGGCTATCGTGCTGAGCGGAAGGCTTGCATGGAGCTCTATGCGCGCGCGGCGCAGGTGAAATTCCCCTCCTATGCCGAGATCGTAGTGCTGGGCGCAGACACAAAGGGCTCGCCTGGAAGCTCCGAAACCGTTATGGTTGCGGAGGGCAACCCGAATCTGTCCGAGGCAGAGAAAGCGGAGACCCTGGCCATGATGGAAGAGCACCAGATCTTGTCCACCCTCGGCGATTCTGTTTCGATCAGCTACCGCCCCAGCATGCCCGACCCTCGAATCTTCGGTAGCTCCTGGGCAGCAACACCACCGGACAAACTGCCTGGCGTGAACGAGCCCTGCTACTGCGGTTCAGGCCGAAAGTTCAAGAAATGCTGCAGGCCCTAGGAGGCCGCCGCGCGCAGCGTCCGGGCCTCGCTGGCGGAGCCGAATTGGGTTCGCTGGGCATACGGCGTCCCAGAGCGCTAGCGGTGGCGCAGCGGCCAAGAACGGCGTGGTGCTCCTCTAGTCCAGGGACTCTACTGCAATGACTGGCGGAAGGTCGTTCGTCGATTGGCCGGTCATGACCGAAGCAGTCGCTCAATCCGTCGAACGTGAATGACTGCATTCAGCCTGTTCCAGACATGCGTGAGCTCGCCGCTTGCACGCTCTTTGCGCGAGGAGGATAATTCACCCCTATGAAAATTCTCACCAACGTGATCAAGGCATTGCTCGCCACCTAGTTGCGCCCCTCGATCGCGTGTCGGAGGGCTTTGTGCCTTCCGGTCCCCAAAACCCCGGCAGGCTCCACCTCCGGGGTTTTTTGTTTTCAGACCTGTTTTTTTCCTACCTCTATGCGTACCTACGACAAGTTGATTGCCACGATTCGCGACCGCCGGAGCTTGAGTTCCGTGCGCCCGGGCTTCGGCGACAGCACACAACACATTCAACGCTAGCCTGAAGGCGAATACATCTCGCCTGGGCTGGCAAACAGCCAACCAGGCGGCAGCTGCTCGCAGGACCGAGTGCAGCCGCAAGAAAGATTGATTCGCCATGACCAAGAACTCACGCAACCACAGCAGCAACGCGCAACTGCGCAATATCGGTGTCATCGCCCACGTCGACGCGGGCAAGACCACGACCACCGAACGCATCCTCTTCTATACCGGCGAAAGCCACCGCATTGGCGAAGTGCACCACGGCACCGCTCAAATGGACTTCGACCCGCAAGAACAGCAGCGCGGCATCACCATCAACAGCGCGGCCGTCACCGTGCACTGGAAGGGCACGCAGATCAACCTGATCGACACCCCCGGCCACATCGATTTCAACATCGAGGTGAACCGCTCGCTGCGCGTGCTCGATGGCGCTGTCGTCGTGTTTGACGGCGTCGCTGGCGTGGAGCCGCAGACCGAGACCAACTGGCGCCTGGCCGACAAGTACCGTGTGCCCCGCATCGCCTTCATCAACAAGCTCGACCGCGTGGGTGCAGATTTCCACCGCGTCGTGGCGATGATGGAGGAGCGCCTGGGCGTGCGCGTGCTGCCTCTGCAGCTCCCAATCGGTGCGGAAAGCAACTTCCGTGGCGTGGTGGACCTGCTCACCCTGAGGGCCCGCATCTGGGACAGGGACGATGCCAGCATCCCGTACCGTGAAGCCGACATCCCAGCCGACCTGCTTGAACAAGCGCTGCACAGCCGTGCCCGCCTGGTCGAAGCCGCAGTGGATCAGGACGAAGCCGCCCTGCAGGCCTATGTGAACGGAGACGAGATCGCCGTGAACGTGCTGCGAGCCAGTATCCGCAAGGGTGTCCTGGCGGGTGCCTTCGTGCCCGCCTTGGCCGGCTCGGCTTTCAAGAACCGCGGCGTGGAGCCCCTGCTTGATGCGGTGGTCGACTACCTGCCCTCGCCCGATGACATCGTGCGCGGCGGTAGCGATGGCCAAGCTGCGTCGTCCAGCGATCCGTTCGCAGCCCTGGCGTTCAAGGTCGTCACTGACGACCATGGGGTCAAGGTGTTCGTGCGGGTCTACAGCGGCCGGCTGGGTAAAGGCGACGTGGTGCTCAACACCAGCACGGGCAAAACCGAGCGCGTGTCGCGCCTGTACGAAGTGCATGCCGACAAGCACATCGAGCGCGACGAATTGGTGGCGGGTGACATCGCCGCTGTCGTCGGCCTCAAGGACACGCTGACTGGGCACACCCTGAGCGATCCAGTCCACCCTGTGGTGCTGGAACAGATCAGCGTGCCCGAACCCGTGATTCACATGGCCATCGAGCCCAAGACGAGTGCCGACCAGCAAGGCCTGTCCAAGGCCCTGCAGTCCTTGCTGCGCGAAGACCCGAGCCTGCGCCTGCAGCACGACGCCGAATCCGGACAGACCATTCTCTCCGGCATGGGCGAGCTGCAGCTCGAAGTCTCGATCGAGAAGCTGCGCGCACGCCATGGCGTGAACGTATCGGTCGGCCGCCCCCAGGTGGCTTACCGCGAAACCATTTCGCGAAGCGTGGAGGTGACCCATGTACACAAGAAGCAATCGGGCGGCCCCGGCCAGTTTGCCGAGGTGAAGCTGCAGCTGGAACCCCTGTCCAGGGGCGAAGGCATCCGCTTTGAAAGCAGCATCGTCGGTGGAGCCGTGCCGCGTGAGTTCATCCCCGCTGTGGAGGCTGGCATCCGCCGCGCCGCCTTGACCGGCGTGGTGGCGGGCTTCCCCGCTGTGGACTTTGCTGCAACGCTGGTGGACGGCAGCTTCCATGAGCGCGACTCCTCCACGCTGGCCTTCGAGCTGGCGGCCATAGCCGCCTTCCGTGAGGCATTTGCCAAGGCCGGCCCCCTGGTGCTCGAACCCGTGATGGCCGTCGAGGTCATCACGCCGGCCGAGTACTTGGGCGACAGCATCGGCGACCTGAACCGCCGTCGCGGTGTGGTGCGAGGGCAGGGCCAGCGCGGCAATGCTGCCACGATCGAAGCTCAGGTACCGCTGAAAGAGATGTTCGGTTACATCGGTAGCTTGCGCGCACTGTCCTCCGGGCGCGCGCAGTACTCAATGCAGCTGGACCACTATGGCGTGGTGCCAACGGGTGAGATGGCGGCTTTGATGCCGTGAGGTGCACGGTGCCCACCAGGGCCGGACTGCTGATGTGGCCTGATGGCCCACATCAAGTTGAAGAGGCGCTGACGCAAGGTGGCGCCTCTTTTTCTTTGCCGATGACGGGTGGGGGTGCTGCTTTCAGCTTAGCCGTAATGCCGCCATCGGAGGCGCCGCGCGTCTTTACGACATCTGCCCAACTGCCAAAGCGGTGCCAACTGTGGCATACATCCTTGGTAAGAACGATGGGGTCGGATTTAGGTTGCAACTCAATATTTAGTTGCGACCTAAACACAGTTCGCGTGCTGGCGAACGATCACGATGCAGGGCATCGGGAATGCCGATAGTGATGACGGTGATGGATAATTTGCGACGAGTTGGTTTCCTTGACTGGAGTCGTCATGTCTATTGCCTCGAATACCTTGTCTGGGCTGCTGCCGGTTTTGTGGACACCAACCTAAGCTTCTTGAGCTTTCTCGAACTGTATCGGACTGACGTAGCCCAGCGTTGAATGACGGCGCCTGGGGTTGTAGAAGCGCTCGATGTAATCGAAGACATCCGCCCGGGCCTGCTCTCGGCTGCGGTAGACCTTCCTGGCAATGCGTTCCGTCTTCATTGAACTGAAGAAGCTCTCCATCGCCGAGTTGTCCCACACCTCACCCGCACGACTCATGCTGCAGGTGATGCCATGCTCCTTGAGCAAGTCCTGGAACTGCTTGCTGGTGTATTGGCTCCCCTGGTCAGAGTGATGCAGCACAGCCAGCGGTTTGCCACGCCGCCACACAGCCATCATCAACGCGTCAGCCACCAGCTGCGATGTCATGCTGTCTTGCATCGACCAACCCACTATCCGACGGGAATACAGGTCCAGCACCACAGCGACATACAACCAGCCTTGCGCAGTCCAGATGTAGGTGAAGTCGGCCACCCACTTTTGATTTGGCGCTGCGGCAGTGAATTCCCTGTCCAGTACATTGCCAGCGATGACGCTGCGCTCGCCCTTGTCCTGCGGTAAACCACGCCTGCGAGGCCTTGCCCTCAATGCCTGCACTCGCATGAGCCGCTCAATGCGATGCAGGCCGCACTCATAACCCAGCTCCAGCATGTCGAACCAGACGCGTCTGGCGCCGTACGTACGGTCACTGGCAATGAAGCTTTGGCGCACATGCGGCGCCATCTCCTCTTCATCGCGGCAGCGTTGGCTTGGCGGCCTCGACAGCCAGGCATAAAAGCCACTGCGGGACACACCGAGCGCCTCGCACATCATCGCCACAGGCCAGGCCCCTCGGTGCTTCGCCATGAAGCCGAACTTCACATCGACTCCTTGGCGAAGTAGGCCGCTGCTTTTTTCAGCAGGTCGCGCTCCATCTTGAGCTTGACGTTTTCCTTTCGCAGGCGCTCCAACTCGGCCATCTCGGGCTTCATCACGCCTTGACCAGGAAACGCGTGCTGCGGGTCTGCCTTGCCCTCCCGTACCCATTTGCGCAGGACGTTCTCATGAACATCCAGATCTTTGGCCGCCTGCGCCACGGACACGCCGCGCTCAACAACCAGCTTGACTGCCTCAAGCTTGAACTCTCGGCTGAACAGCCTTCTCGTTGCCATAAACCAACTCCGGTTTGACTTCACACCTTAACAAGGTGTCCTTCAAACCGGACAGCAGCCCAGTCCTCAGACATCGTATCAGGTAGCTGCCAAATGTGATGTTGCCCCTAGTTGGCTGGTAGGAGTCGGAAGCCGTGGCCAAGTTTGGATCGGACTCTATTGTTCCCGGTTGCACTGGCGCCAACAGCCTGTCGCAGTAGTGACCAACGCTCATATCTGAACGCACGAGACCAATTAGTCGTGGTCTTTTCGGTCTCATTGGGCGGAAATCGACGGAATGCTTCGTACAAACCTTCTCAATCAAGCCAACTTCGGACGCGCGCTACAGCGACTGCGCGTGGCCCGGGGCCTGACTCAGGAGGACATGCTCATGGCCACCAGCCGGAGGCACATGAGTCGTATCGAGCAAGGGCATCAACTGCCCAGCATCAGAGTCATAGAGAGCCTAGCCGAAAGCCTCCAAGTTCATCCGCTGACCCTAATGGCGGTTGCCTACTGCCCAGACGGCGACATCACATCGATGCAAAACCTCCTTCAGGTCGTTCAAACTGATTTCGCTGGAATCGCTGCCGATTAAATTTTGGTGAGGCGTTCATGGTTCCTCTGTGGCCCCTCACCATTTCCTTCAGCTCGTTCATCAAGCCTTGGTCATCTGAGGCGCCAGGACGCTGGAGAAGTCGGTCAACGATCTCTCGCTCAGTCATGATGGTGAGCAAGGTCATGCCTCCTTGAATCAGCTCGATGTCGCCTTCTAGCTCCTCAGGAGTAGCTCCGGCTTTAGAGAGTAAAACCAATGCAACAGGCAGCGCTGCGTCGTTTGATCCTTGGTCGTCAAATGACTCTCTTCCGGAAAATAGATCACGAAGTTGATCGGCCAGTCTCAGTACATGATCATCGCTCAGGGCATGAGGTAGGAGGCTCCTCCACCCTTTTAGGGTTAACAAGGCCTGGATTTCGTTTTCTCCAAAGGGGCTGAGGGTCTTTTTTTCTATGTGAAGCATGCACTGCCATTCAGGATAATATAGGACCATTTGGTCCCTCTCAGAAATGAGGTTACGACGATAGCGGATTCGGATCGTGGTCTAGGGCTTCTTGACCCACTTCCTTCAGAGGGCACACCAATGGGAAGTCACAGGTTGTCTGATGTGATCTCCGGGACAAGCTACCGATTGCCTTTGTCATGACATACGTAGAAGCAGTGAAAACTCGACTGAATCTCAGCCGTTTGGCAGAACTGGATCGCCAGCTCGCCGAGCATGCTCACATGAAGCGCCTTGCCACACCGCAGTGCGGGTGGGCAAAGACTGTCCGACTGGCAATGGGGATGAGTTCCAAGGCCCTTGGGGACCGCATTGGCATGAGCGCTCAGGGAGTACGCCAACTGGAGCAGTCTGAGGTGGATGGATCAATTTCCCTCAGAACCCTTAGTAGGCTTGCAAATGGCCTGGATTGCGAAGTGCGCTATATTTTGGTTCCCAAGACGAGTCTTTTGGAAAAAGTTCTTCTAAGGGCTCAAGAGGTAAGTGGAATTCCGCTGTCTGAGCCTGTCAAGGATTCAGGCTGGCTGCAAGAAGCCGAAGCGTTGGACAGGATTTCTGTGCTCGTGACGCAAATTAGTCGAAGAGGTTTTTGGTGAATTTCGCACCACTTTGAAAATGTGGCAATGTTGGTTGACTTGAAATTGGGTGGCAGCAGAGAATGCCCCCACGTTTAACCGTATCAATGGCCTTTGTTGTGCGGCGGGGACTTTCGACGTAGTCAGTGACATAGGTCTTTTTCTTGATGACGGTTTCCTGGCGACTAACGCAAGCCGGACTGCTCGAAGCGAGGAACAGACAGCAAATCTACAGACGGGCTTATGCACTTGGTGCGGCCCCAGATACGAACCGCACAGCAGGGCTCCCTACAAATCACGTGGTGCCCGTTGGGTCCACAGTGCAACATCAGAGCTGACCTGCTGCCTGTCTGACCTGTTCAAAGCCATCTTTGACTTCACGTCTGGCAAGGAAATGGGATTGAAGCTGAGGTGAAACTGCGTTGGTCAGTTACATCGCAGTGGCCATGTCGGCAACTGGGGGCTGGCTGACATGGCGGTCATCGTAGCGTTTGCCCTGAGTCATGACGGCCCAAAGAATCCGAGCGTTCTTGTTAGCGAGAGCTACCACGGCTTTCAGCCAGCTGCTACGTTCCCGCAGTTGCTGTGCCCACTTTGAAATGGGGTCATCGTTATGCTTGCCGGTCAACACCGCCGCCTTGGCGCCTTGTATCAGCAGGTTGGCAAGTAGTCCGTCCTGAACAATTCGCATCTCAGTCGCAGACCAGTTGGTGATTGCGTGGATCAGCGAGCAGTGCCGAGATAACCGCCTGCATCGACAGCCCGAATCGGGCGCAAAAAAGCCGCAGCGCGGCCAGGATCAGGCGCAGATTGGGGCCGGCGCCGCACAGGACAGCATGCAAGGCGTCGCCCAGCGCGCCCTTGGTAAGCGGCCAGTCCTCCCATCTTGCCCCCCATTTCAGAGCTCCCGAAGATGCCCATTTCACTTCTAAATGGACAT
>NZ_JBWKOU010000024.1:0-75502 GCF_059416245.1 Curvibacter sp. GW821-FHT09D12
GTCGCCTTTCTTTGCTTACTTTCTTTGGCGAGACAAAGAAAGTGAGGCGCCCGCCGGGGCGCAATCCCGGCCTCCGAACTCAAACAAGCAGCAGAAGCAACAGAGCGCAGCGGCATCACCGCCATAACCCAGCCCTTACCCCACCGGCCAAACCACCCCGTTGTCATTCAAGATCGCATCCAGCGGCTGGTCATGCGCCTCGGGCTCGAAGTCGGGCAGAAAGCCCTGGGTGTAGCCCAGGCCCACCGTCACCGGGCGGGGCTCCAGGGCGGCCAGGGTGCGGTCGTAGAAGCCGCCGCCGTAGCCCAGGCGGTAGCCGCCAGGGCCGTAGCCCACGCAGGGCACGAACAGCAGGGAGGGCACGATCAGCTCGGTGTCCTTCGGCTTGGGAATGCCGTAGGCGTCTTCTTCCATGGGGCAGCCCGGGTACCAGGCGTGGAAGGTCAGCGTCTTGTGCACCTTGTCCACCACCGGCAGGCCGATGCGGCGCAGCTGGGGCTCGCCCTGCAGTTCGCCGTCTTCCTTCCAGCGGTGCAAGGCGGGCAGGGGGTCGAATTCGCCCTTGATGGGCCAGTAGGCCCCAATGACCTGATCGGTGCGACCAACCAGCCAGATGCGCATCACGCGCTGCAGCAACTCGGCGCGCTGTAGCCTGTCTGGCAGGTTCAGTCGTTGCTCAATGAGTGCCTTGCGAACCGCTAACTTGTCCATAATTCCCTCATGTATCTAAAGAAGATTTTGACACCGCTTCTGGTGTCTCTGGTTTTGAGCTGTTCAGCCGCTGGGGTCTGGGCGCAAACCGGGGGCCTGGCAGGGGCCTCGATGGCGGGCCAGAACCGGGCCGATGACGTGCTGGTCGACATGAGCCAGGCCTTTCGCAAAGGGGATCGCAAGAAGCTGGCCCAGTTGCTGCCGTTGGCACGCGGCCACGCGCTGGAACCCTGGGCCGCCTACTGGGAGCTGCGTGCCCGTCTGAACGAGGCCAGCGCCGATGAAGTTGAGGCCTTCATGGCGCGTTATGTCGGCACTTACCAGGAAGACCGCATGCGGGCCGACTGGCTGCAATTGCTGGGCCAACGGCGCGACTGGGAGGGCTTTGCGGCGCAATACCCGCTGTACCGCATGGGTGACGACCGCGAACTGCGCTGCTATGCGTTGGCGGTGGACTACCTCAAGGGCGTGGCGGCACCCGGTGCGGCCGAAGAGGTGCGGCGCCTGTGGCACGGCCTGCGCGAGGCCGAAGATGGCTGCACCCTGGCAGCGGACCGCTTCTATGCCGGCAAGCGTTTGACTGCGCTCGACATCTGGCGCAAGGCGCGCCTGGCCACCGAGGCCAACCGGCCTCGCGCCGCCCGCAACGCGGTGGGCGTGGTGGCGCCCGAGGTCTTGCCCGAACTGGGCCTGATCAACGACAGCCCGGTGAAGTTTTTGGCCAAGCGTGCCGCGGCCCCGAGCCGGGTACGGCAAGAGCTGGTGGTGCTGGCCCTGATCAAGATCGCGCTCAGCGACCCCGACACCGCCGCCACCCTGTTGGAAACCCGTTGGGCCGTGCAGCTGTTGCCCGAAGAAGAGCACTGGGTGCTGGGCGTGATCGGCAAGCAGGCCGCGCTCAAGCTCGATCCGTCGGCCGCGCGCTACTTTGGCAAGGTGAACCGCGACACCGACCTCAACGATGATCTGCTGGGCTGGAAGGTGCGCGCCGCGCTGCGGGCCGGCCAGTGGCGCCAGGCCCTGGGCGCTTTGCGGGCCATGAGCGAAGAGGCGCGCAAGGAAAGCATCTGGGTCTACTGGCGGGCGCGGGCCCAACTGGCCCTGGCGCG
This sequence comes from Curvibacter sp. GW821-FHT09D12, assembly GCF_059416245.1. NCBI lineage: Bacteria > Pseudomonadati > Pseudomonadota > Betaproteobacteria > Burkholderiales > Comamonadaceae > Curvibacter > Curvibacter sp. GW821-FHT09D12. The sequence goes on from NZ_JBWKOU010000024.1 coordinate 1,821, forward strand.
CAACGAGGCCGAGCGCCGCGAGGCCTTGCAGCCCCTGCAGGCCATTGCCGGCCCCCGTGGCTTCTACGAGCAACTGGCGCTCGATGAGCTGGGCCAGAAGCTGGTGCTGCCACCGGCACCTGTGCCCTTGTCGCCCGAAGAGAAAGAGGCGGCGCGCAACAACGCCGGCTTGAACCGGGCCCTGTACGCCATCGCCATTGGCCTGCGCTCCGAGGGCAACCGCGAATGGAACTACAGCACCAACCTGCACAGCCCAGGGGGCATGGCCGAGCGTGACCTGCTGGCTGCTGCCGACCTGGCCTGCCAGCGCGAGGTTTGGGACCGCTGCATCAACACCAGCGAACGCACCCGCAGCGTGTTCGATGCCAGCCAGCGCTACCCCATGCCTTTTCGGGACCAGGTGCTGCGGCGTGGGCGCGAGATCAACCTCGACCCCGCCTATGTGTATGGCCTGATCCGCCAGGAAAGCCGCTTCATCATGGACGCCCGCTCGGGCGTGGGCGCCTCGGGATTGATGCAGGTCATGCCGGCCACCGCACGTTGGACGGCCAAGAAGATCGGCCTGGCGGGCTTCACCCCCGACCAGCTCTCTGACCGTGACACCAACATTGCCATCGGCACGGCCTATCTGAAGCTGGCGCTGGACGACTTTGGTGGCTCGATGCCCATGGCTGCCGCGGCCTACAACGCCGGGCCGGGCCGGCCGCGCAACTGGCGCAACGGCCCCATGCTGGAGGCCGCGATCTGGGCCGAGAACATTCCTTTCAACGAAACCCGCGACTACGTGAAGAAGGTTCTGGCCAATACCACGGTGTACGCCGCCTTGATCACCGGGCAGCCCCAATCGTTGAAAGGTCGGCTGGGCCTGGTGGGCCCGCGTGACCAAGGCGTGCCCGACCCCAGTACTGATCTGCCCTGAGCGCGGGCCTGCGCGCCCGTGCCCTGGCGGGGGCGGAACCTCCGTCCATCTGTCTGGTTTCACGCACCTGTCATCGCAGGCATCCATGCTGCGTGCTCATTCCATCTTCAAGAGCACCTCCCATGGATCGCCGCCAATTCCTGTCCCGTTCTGCCTTCTTCACCGTGGCTGCCGCCTCCCTGACCGCCTGTGGCGGGGGCGGTGGGAGTGACGGGGTTGGCACTTACCAGTTTCCCCAGGGGGTGGCCAGCGGCGACCCGCGTGAAAGCAGCCTGGTGTTCTGGAGCCGCTGCGTGCGCGCCACGGGGGCTGGCGCTGACATCAACGTGCGTCTGCAGGTGTCTACGTCGGCCCAGTTCATCAACTTGCTGGCCGATCTGCCCCTGGTGGCCAGCGCCACCTACGACAACACGGTGCGCGCCAAGGTCACCGGCCTGCCAGCGGCCACGCCGCTGTACTACCGGTTCCTGGCCGGCAATGACGTCAGCGCCGTGGGCGTGGGCAAGACCGCCCCGGCCAGCACGGCCACGCTGGCGCAATTGCGCTTTGCCTGGTTCACCTGTCAGGACTGGAGCGTGAACCACTGGGCTGCCATGAGCCTGTTGGCGGCCGAGGACCTGGACTTTGTGGTGCACCTGGGTGACTACATCTACGAGACCGTGGGGGCCGCCTTCCAGAGTGGCGCGGCCGAACCCGCGCACGCCCGCATCAGCCTGCCCGACGGCACCAAGCTGAGCGACGGCACGGTGTATGCCACCACGTTGGCCGACTACCGCACCCTCTACAAGACCTACCGCGGTGATGCACGCCTGCAGGCCATCCATGCCAAGTTCCCCATGATCGCCACCTGGGACGACCACGAGTTCAGTGATGACTGCTGGCAGGACCACCAGACCTACACCAACGCCAACCTGCAGCAGACGGCCCGCCGCCGCGCCGCCAACCAGGCTTGGGTGGAGTACCTGCCGGTCGACTTCGGCGATGTGTCTTTCGACAGCGCCAATGCGGCTTTCAACAACCTGCGCATCTACCGTGACTTCCGCTTTGGCACGCTGATGCACCTGGTGATGACCGATGAGCGCCTGTACCGGGACGACCATGTGGTGGACGAGGCCACCATTGCCACGGCCCAGGGGCACGACCCCATCAATGGCAGCGACTCGATCGGTGCCCGTTACTTTGTTCAGGTGCCGGTGCTGCAGCAATTCGAGGCGCTCAAGACCCAGGCGATGGGGCGCGTGCCGTCCATCCTCGGCACCCCCCAGACTGCGTGGTGGAAGCAGACCCTGTCGAGTTCCAGTGCCACCTGGAAGGTGTGGGGCAACGAAGTGATGCTGAGCCGGCTTTGGCTGGATCTGCGGGCCAGCGCGCCGGCCCCGTACAACGCCCAGTACGTGGTGAACTGTGACGGCTGGGATGGCTACCCCAGCCACAAGGCCGATCTGCTGGGCCACATCACCAGCAACAACATCCAGAACGTGGTGGCCATCACCGGTGACCTGCACGCCTTCCAGTGCGGTGTGGTGCGCGACAAGCCCGACACCAGCACCGGTACGCCTGCCGTGGTCGATTTTGTGAGCGCCGGCATCAGCAGTTCCAGCTTCTACAGCTATGTGAAAGCCGGTGCGGGAACCACCCCTTTGGCGGCCCTGGTCACCTCGCCCGCCGTGTTTGACGCCGTGCTCAAAGGCAACAACCCCGACTTCGCCTATGTGGATCACGACGCCCAGGGCTATGCCTCGGCCACCCTCACGGCCAGCAGCCTGCAAGTGATCTACACCAAGATGAAACCCCTCACCAGCAGCGGCACGGTGCCCGACAGCCCAGTGCTCAAGCGCACCCGCATCACCCTGGCCGCGGGCAGCAAGACGCCGGTGGTGACGGACAACATCTGAGCGCGCTGGCTCAGGCGTTGAGCAGTTGCTGCCCTTGCAGTCGGGCGGCCCCCGAGGCCACCAGTTGGTCGACCAGGTCGGACAGCCAGGCCTGCGCGGAGGTGCCCCCACCGTGCCTGGCGGCTTCGGCCATGTAGGGGGTGTGCTCCATCCATTGGCGCAACTCGGTGAGGCTGATCTGCTGCCACTCGAGCAGCTTGAACTTCAGCAGCACCTTGGTGGCGTATTGCTGGTGGCGCTCGGGGGTGCGCACAAAGCCGTCCAGCCGTCGGCGTGCCGTGGCCAGTGCGCTCGTCACGTCGTGGAACACCGCGCCATGCCCAGGCACCACGGTGCGGGGAGCCAGGCGCTCGATCAGGTCCAGGGTGGCGGCCACTTCGTCAAAGGCGGGCACGCCGTCGAGTTCGGGGAAGACCACGCCAAAGCCGTTTTCCCAGAGCGCATCCGCTGAGATCAGGGTGGCGCTGGCGGGCTCGAACAGGATCACCGAGTACGGGTCATGCCCTGGCGCCGCATGCACCTGCCAGGTCTGCAGGCCCAGCACCCGTTCGGTATCGGGTTGCAGCAGGCCGTCAAAGCCGAAGCGCGGGCATTGCTGGCCGGTGTGCTGGTAGCTCAGTCGGTTTTCGTCCCAGTGGCGCACGGCCTCGGCTTCGCCGGGTGGGATCCAGGTCTGCAAACCCGGGTATCGGGCCTGCAGCGCTGCATTGCCGCCGCAGTGGTCGCTGTGCAGGTGCGTGTTGAGCAACTGCACCAAGGGGCGCGGGCCCAGCGTCGATTCGACCAGGGCCACCGTCTGGTCGCTGTGGGTGGCGTAGCCCGTGTCGACCAAGGTGGCCCCGTCGGGCCCGTCAAGCAGGATGTTGTTGGCCGACAGCCAGCCCCGCTCGAACACGCTGACGCCCGGGGGCAGGGTGGGGCCCTCCATGGGATGCCTCGGGCTCAATGGGCCACAGCGCTGCTGCGCAGCTCGCGCCGCAGGATCTTGCCCACATTGGTCTTGGGCAGCTCGGTTCGGAACTCGATGTACTTGGGGTGCTTGTAGCCGGTGAGGTTTTCGCGGCAGTAGCGGGCCACATCGTCTTCGGTCAGCGCCGGGTCGCTGCGCACCACGAAGACCTTGATCGATTCGCCCTGCTTGGCGTCGGGCACGCCGATGGCGGCACATTCAAGCACGCCGGGGCACATCGAGATCACTTGCTCCAGTTCGTTGGGGAACACATTGAAGCCGCTGACCAGGATCATGTCCTTCTTGCGGTCGATGATGCGGGTGTAGCCCTTGTCGTCCATCACGCCCACATCGCCGGTGCGCATGAAGCCGTCGCTGGTGAAGGTCTTGGCGTTCTCGGCGGGCTGCTGGTAGTAGCCCGTCATCACATTGGGCCCCTTGATGCAGATCTCGCCCGATTCACCTTGCGGCACGGTGTTGCCTGCGTCGTCCTTGATGGCAATGTCGATGCTGGGCAGGGGCAGGCCGATCGAGCCTGAAAAAACGGTGCTGTTGACTGGGTTGTTGGTGCCGATGGCGCAGGTCTCGCTCATGCCCCAACCTTCGATCATGGCCGAGCCCGTGGCTTGCTGCCAGGCCTTGGCCGTGCCCTCGGCCGCAGCCATGCCGCCGGCCTGCGAGATGCACAGGTGCGAAAAATCAAGGGTCTTGAACTCGGGGTGCTGCAGCAGGGCGTTGAACAGCGTGTTCACCGCCGGCAGCATGTGGAAGGGGCGCTTCTTCAGCTCCTTGATGAATTTGCCGATGTCGCGCGGGTTGGGAATCAGCGTCAGGTGCGAGCCTTGGCGGATGGCCAGCAGGCACAGGGTCAGCGCGAAGATGTGGTAAAGCGGCAGGGCGGCAATGCCGTTGATCTGGGTCGGGTCGCCAATGCGGGCCAGCGCCGGTTTGAACCAGGCATCGGCCTGCAGGGTGGCGGCCACAATGTTGCGGTGGGTCAGGGTGGCGCCTTTGGACAGGCCGGTGGTGCCGCCGGTGTACTGCAGAAAGGCGATCGAGTCGAGGTTGCTGCTGGCAGGTTGCAGCTTCAGGCCGCGCCCCTCGGCCAGGGCCTGGCTGAAAGCCACCACGCTGCGGCCGGGCGTCAGCGGGATCTGATAAGGCGGCACCATCTTGGCCAGGTGGCGCACGGCAAAGGTGATCCAAGCGCCCTTGAGGCCGCCCAGCAGGTCACCCATCGAGGTCATCACCACCTGCTTGATCGGCGTCTTGTCGATCACCGCCTGCAGGGTGTGGGCAAAGTTCTCCAGGATGATGATGGCACTGGCCCCTGAATCCTTGAGCTGGTGCTCCAGCTCGCGTGCGGTGTAGAGCGGATTGACGTTGACGCAGGTGTAGCCGGCGCGCAGCACCGCCGCCATGGTGACCGCGAATTGCGGGATGTTGGGCAGCATGATGGCCACTCGGGCCCCGGGTTCGAGGCCGCGCGATTGCAGCCAGGCGCCCAATGCCGCCGACAGGGTGTCAAGCTCGCCATAGCTCATCCACACGTCCATGCAAACCGAAAACGGCTTGTCGGCAAATTTGCGGAACGATTCCTCCAACAGGTGGGGGACCGAACGGTATTGCTCGGGGTCAATCGTTTGGGGCACGCCGGCCGGGTAGTGCTGCAACCAGATTCTGTCCATCATGTCTCTCCTTGGCGCCCGATTTTGGCTGCACCGCAGCAAGCGTGGCTACGGGGCTTGTCCTAGGGGCGGGGCTTCAGTCGTCGCTGAGGCGACAGCCACAGACCGTTGTGCCCCCCAATGCACTGCGTGCCATCATTGGTGAATGAAATCAGATCCATCCGGGGTGATCCGCCCATGATCGCCAGATTGCAAAGAATGATGTTGTGCTGGGGCGCCCTGCTGGTGGCTTGTGCTGTTGGGTGGTGGTGGCCTCAATCGCCGTGGGCGATCGCCGCCACCCTGCTGGGGCTGCTGGCCCTGAATCCGTTGGCCCTGGGCCTGGAGTTCATGATCATGGTGCAGGTCAACCGCAGCGACCCGGCGCCCAGGGCCTCCTGGTGGCAGGTGCTGTTGGCCTGGGTGACCGAGGTGCGGGCCTCCAGCCGCGTGTTCGGGCTCTGGCAGCCTTTTCAGGCCGAGGCCTTGAGTGATCGGCTTCCGCCCGCTTGCCAGCCCGGGCCGCGCGGTGTGCTGCTGATCCACGGCTATTTCTGCAACCGGGGTGTCTGGACCCCGTGGATGCAGCATTGCACGGCGGTGGGGCGGCCTTTCGTGGCACTCAGCCTGGAGCCCCCCTTCGGCTCGATCGATGTTTATGCCGCGCAGGTGGAGCGCGCCGTGACGGCCCTCACCGAGGCCACAGGCCGTGCCCCCGTCATCGTGGCCCACAGCATGGGCGGCCTGGTGGCCCGCGCCTGGTTGCGGGCCAGCGCAGGGCCCGGCGAAGCCGCCCGTGTGCACCATGTGATCACCCTGGGCACCCCGCACCAGGGCACCTGGCTGGCCCGCTGGGCCCACACGGCCAACGTCCGCCAGATGCGCCGGGCCAGCCCTTGGCTGCAAGCCCTGGCCGCCCAAGAGCCGCCCGAACGCGCCGCCGCCTTCAGTTGTTTCTATTCGAACTGCGACAACATCGTCTTCCCGGCCCACACCGCCACCCTGCCCGGCGCCCAGGCCCACTTCGTGCCCGGCATCCCCCACGTCGCCCTCGCCACCGACCCCGGCGTGCGCACCCAGGTGATGGCCTTGATCAAAGCGATGGATTGAGGCGTGGCGGCATTCCCAAGGGGCCGTCAGGCCCCCTTCTGAATTCAGCGAGCTTTAAACGAAGCTGTCAGGCCGGCGTCTGGCAGCCCCAAGGCGGCCTGCGGCCCCCCAGGGGGGGTAGGAAGTGACACGAAGTGCACGCCCGTGGGGGCCTCAGATCACCCCGCGCCGCATCTGATCGAGTTCGATGGATTCGAACAAGGCCTTGAAATTGCCATTGCCGAAGCCGTCATCGCCCTTGCGCTGGATGAACTCGAAAAAGATCGGGCCCAGTTGGTTTTCGCTGAAGATCTGCAGCAGTAGGGCGTCCTTCTTGCCATCGATCAAGATCTTGCGCTGATGCAGCTCTGCCAAGTCTTCGCCGTGGCCCGGGATGCGCTTGTCCACCAGTTCGTAGTACGTGTCGATGGTGTCGAGCAGCCGCACTTGGTTGGCCTGCAGGCCATCGACGGTGGCGTAGAGGTTGTCTGAGCCCATGGCGATGTGCTGGATGCCTTCGCCGCGGTACATGTCCAGGTATTCCTGGATCTGGCCAGGCTTGTCCTTGCCCTCTTCGTTGATCGGGATGCGGATCTTGCCGCAGGGGCTGGTCATGGCCTTGCTCTTCACGCCGGTCACCTGGCCTTCGATGTCGAAGTACTTGACCTCGCGGAAGTTGAACAGGCGCTCATAGAAGTCGGCCCATTCATGCATGCGCCCCCGGTGCACGTTGTGCGTCAGGTGGTCGATGTAGGTCAGGCCCACGCCGTGGGGGGCCAGGGCTTCTTCGGTGCTCAGGCCGGGCAGGGGCTCGAAGTCGACGTCAAAGAAGCCGATGTTGCCGATGGCGCCTGGCTGGGCGCCGTTCTTGCCGCGCCAACGGTCCACCAGGTAGATCAGGCTGTCGCCAATGCCCTTGATGGCGGGGATGTTCAGCTCGCCCGGGCCTGCCACGCCGGCATAGCCCCAGGCACCCAGGCCGACGGCGCGTTCGTAGGCGGCCTTGGCGTCCTGCACCCGGAAGGCAATCGCACACACGCTGGGGCCGTGCAGCCGCGCAAAGCGCTGGGCAAACGAATCCGGTTCGGCGTTGATGATGAAGTTGATCTCCCCCTGACGGTACAGGGTCACGTTCTTGTGGCGGTGCCGAGCCACCGGGCGAAAGCCCATGCGTTCAAATACCAGGCCCATGGCCACCGGATCGGGGGCCGCGTATTCAATGAACTCAAAGCCGTCGGTGCCCATGGGGTTGTCCCAAGGGGTGAAGGGGGCCACGGTGGACGTGGCGCTGGCGGGCAGGGGGGCATTCATCGGTCTGTCTCCATCCATGAGTGAGGTCTTGAAGCGATTGACTGTAGGGGGCGGGCCCAGCAGTTTTTCTGCATTCTTTGGCCGTGACATCCGTCAATTTGCAAGAATCCTGCAAAATAAAAGCCATGGAAGCATTGGATAAGCTGGATCGGCAGATTTTGCGCAGTCTGCAGGCGGATGGTCGCGCCACTTACGATCAGATCGCCGAGGCCGTGGGCTTGTCGGCCAGCGCGGTGTTGCGCCGGGTCAGGCGGCTGGAAGACAGCGGCGTGATCGACCGCTATGTGGCGCTGGTGCAGCCCGAGGCGGTGGGGCTGGGTCTGACGGCCTACCTCAATGTTCGGCTTGAGAAGCACACGGAAAGCCACAAACGCAACCCCATGGACCTGTTCCGGGCCAGTGTGCAGACTTGGCCTGAGGTGGTCGAGTGCGCGGCGCTCACGGGCGAGATGGATTTTCTGTTGCGGGTGGTGGTGGCCGACATGGCGCATTACCGTCGCTTTGTGCTCGAAAGCTTGCTCAAGCACCCCAGCGTGCAGGATTGCAAGACCAGCTTCGTGCTGGACCGCGTCAAGGCGACCACGGCCTTGCCTGTCTGACGAACGGTGCTGGATGAGGGATAACCTTCATCCCCGCAGGGCTTGAATGGGGTGGATTTTGGGTTATAGGGGAAAACCCTTATAGTTCAGCCCATGTTAGCCCCTTCCAACTGGATCCGGTCTTCGCTGCAAGCGGGGCGTGATCTGTTTCATTTCACCCTGGCCCAACCTTCGGGCCCCGAAGCCTCGGGCCCGTCGCCTGTGCTGGTGCCCATTCGTTCACTGGGCCCCAGCTACCGCTCCCGCATTGCGGCCCACTTGCTGGCCCTGGAGCCGCAAGACCGTTACCTGCGCTTTGGCTACGCCGCCAGCGACGAGCAGGTGCAGCGCTACGTGGATCAGCTTGATTTCGAGCGTGATGAGATCTTTGGCATTTACAACCGTCGGCTTGAGTTGATTGCCATGGCGCATCTGGCCTTCTCGACCGATCCCAAGTCGGCCAGCTGTGCCGAATTTGGGGTGTCGGTGCTCAAGCAAGCCCGTGGCCGCGGTTTTGGTGCCCGTTTGTTTGACCGGGCCGTGATGCATGCACGCAACGAAGGCGTGAGCCTGATGTTCATCCACGCCCTGAGCGAGAACACAGCCATGTTGAAGATCGCCCGCAATGCCGGCGCGACGGTGGTGCGTGATGGCTCCGAGTCCGAGGCCCACCTCAAGCTGCCACCTGCCAGCCTGGATTCCAGGGTGGCCGAGATTGTTGAGCAGCAGTTTGCTGAACTGGATTACCGGCTCAAGGTCCAGGCCAAACAGTTCCGTGAAACGCTGGCCAGTGTGCAGGAAATCCGCCGCGGCGTGCGCCAGGGGCGGCACCAGTCCGCCCAGTGAGGTTCACCCAGTGACGGGTTGGCGGCCGGTCCTGTTGGCCGGCTGTCACATCAATCCGCTATCCTTGAGGCTTACTCACTACCGCACGTTTTGCGCACCAGGCTGTGTCCGACCCTCACCCAGCGCGCGCTTCCGAGAAGGAAGACAAGCGCTCTTTTCTGCAAAAAGTTGCCGAATTCATCCGTCCCGGGCCCGACTCGCGTGACGAATTGCTGGATGCCCTCACCGATGCCGAGGACAACCAGGTCATAGGCGCCGAGTCGCGCGTGATGCTCGAAGGCGTGATCCGCATGGCCGACTTGACGGCCGGCGATGTCATGCTCGCCACGCCGCGCATGGACCGGCTCAGCATCGATTCTCCCTACGAGGAACTGCTGCACCAGGTGATTGAAACGGCGCATTCCCGTTTCCCGGTGTACAGCGGCGAGCCCGACAACATCATCGGCATCCTGATGGCCAAAGACCTGCTCAAGCTGCAGCGGGCCCCTGAACTCAACCTCCGGGCGCTGCTCAGGCCGGCCGTTTTTGTGCCTGAAAGCAAAGGTCTCAATGACTTGTTGCGCGAGTTTCGCGGCAATCGCAACCATCTGGCCATCGTCATCGACGAGTTCGGCCGGGTGGCCGGTCTGATCACCATCGAAGATGTGCTGGAGCAGATCGTGGGCGAGATCGAGGATGAATTTGACATCGCCGAAGACGAAGGTGACATCTTCGGCCTGGCCGATCGCAGCTATCGTGTGAGCGGCGACACGCCGATCGAGCGTGTGGCCGAGGCCTTTGGCGTGCAGATCGAAAGCCGCGATGCCGACGAGCACTTCGACACCATCGGCGGCCTGATCGCCCATGAGCTGGGCCATGTGCCCCGGCGCGGCGAGCACTTCGAGCTGGCCGGCCTGAAGTTCGTGGTGCAACACACCAAGGGCGGCGCTGTGCGCTGGTTCAAGGTCACGCCCCAGGCGGACGGCGCCAGCCCCGCATGAAGGGCTTGAGCGGTCGCATGCGGCCGACCTGGGCCGCCTGGGTCTGTGCGGGCCTGGCCGGGTTGATGCAAGCCCTGTCGCTGGCCTGGCCCTGGGGGGGGCAGGCCTCGGGCACCTTGCAGGCCCTGTCGTTGGCGGCCCTGGTCGGTCTGCTCAACCGGGCGCTCAGCGCCCGGCACGGCGCCTGGCTTGGCGGGGTGTTTGCCCTGTGCTGGCTGGCCGGCACCTTTTGGTGGTTGTACATCTCGATGGCGGTCTATGGCGGGCTGGATGCGCCGTTGGCTGTGCTGGCCGTGTTGGGGCTGGCCGCTTTTCTGGGCAGCTACTACACCGTCGCGGCAGGTCTTTATGTGCGTTGGCGCCGTCGCCTCGCACTGGGCCCGCTGGCGTCGGCGGGCCTGTTTGCCGCCTTGTGGACCCTGGCCGAACTCCTGCGCGGGCATTGGTTCACGGGCTTTCCCTGGGGCGCCGGGGGCTATGCCCAGGTAGACGGTGCTGCCCGCTGGCTGGCCCCTTGGGTGGGGGTGTATGGCACCGGGGCGGTGGTGACGGCCTGGGCGGCCGGGCTGGCCAGCCTGCCTCGGCGGAAATGGCCGGTGCAGATGCTGCTGCTGGGGCTTGGGGCGCTGCTCTGCTGGGCGCCTGCGCCTGAGCAGGCGGCCTCGTCGGCCCCATTGGAAGTCAGTCTGTTGCAGGGCAACATTCCGCAGGACGAGAAATTTCAGGCCGGCTCAGGGGTGCCCATGGCCCTGGCCTGGTACCGTGCGCAGTTGATGGCCAATCAGGCCTCGCTGGTCGTGGCCCCGGAGACCGCGCTGCCCCTGCTGCCCGAGCAACTGCCCGCGGGCTATTGGGAGGGCCTGCTGGAGCGGTATGGCGTGGGGCCTCAGAGGCCTGGGCCTGCAGAGAACGGGCCGCCCCAGGCGGCCCTGATCGGTGTGCCCCTGGGCAACCAGCGCGAGGGGTATACCAACTCGGTGCTGGGCCTGAGGCCTGGTGAGTCCCGGTTGTACGCCTACGACAAGCACCATCTGGTGCCGTTTGGCGAGTTCATCCCGCCGATGTTCCACTGGTTTGTGGCCCTGATGGACATGCCCTTGGGCGATTTCAACGCCGGGACCGTGGGGCAGCCCTCCATGTCCTGGCAGGGGCAGCGCCTGGCCCCGAACATCTGCTACGAGGACTTGTTTGGCGAAGAGCTGGGCCTGCGTTTTCGCGACCCCACCCAGGCGCCCACGGTCTTTGTCAACGTGAGCAACATCGGCTGGTTTGGCGACAGCGTGGCGATTGACCAGCACCTGAACATCTCCCGCCTGCGGGCACTGGAGTTCGCCCGCCCCATGGTGCGGGCCACCAACACCGGCGCCACCGCCATCATCGACCACCGCGGCCGGGTGACGGCCCAGTTGCCCCCGGTGAGCCGGGGCGTGCTGCAAGGCGTGGTGCAGGGCAGGGGCGTGAGTGCCGACCAGGGTGGTTGGGGCATCACGCCCTATGCCTGGTGGGTGTCACGCCTGGGGCTGGCGCCGCTGTGGTTGATTTGCCTGGGGGCGCTGGCCTGGGCCCGTTGGCGCGAGCGCCGCGCGCCGCCCGGGTAGGCCCTCAAACGGGCGCGGTTGCCGAGCCCGTTTACTGAGTGGCCCAGGGGTAGTAGGCAATGCCTTCGTACGCAAATTTGGGCTGGGAGCTGATCACGTAATCGCGTTCAGCGCTGCTCATGGTGTAGAAATGCGCGCCTGTGGTGCTGTTGTAGAAGCGATACAGGGCGCTGTTGCTGCCATCCGATGACGTCTTGGCGTACCAGAAGGTACCTTCATCGCGGTAGGCTGGCAGCGATTGGTCTACATAGGCGCGTTCGACGGCGCTGATGGTATAGAAATGCACGCCCAGCGAGGCATTGTAGAAACGGAACACCGGGCTCAAGCCTGCTGCACTGTTCATGTAGGCATAAAAAGAGGTGCCCTCGTAGCTGTACTGCGGGTAGGTGGCAATCACATAGTCGCGTTCGCTGGCGCTGGCTGTGTAGAAGTGGGCCTGGGTCTGTGTGTTGTAGAAGCGGAAGACAGGTGTGCGGCTGGTCGTGCTGCTGTTGTCCAGCCATTGGAAGATGCTGGCGGTGTAAGGGATGTCAAAGCGGCCATACACATCGTTGGCCGTGGGGTTGGCGCAGGTGGAGGCGCCGCCGGACAACTGGCCCACCAGGTACTTCGAACTGCCGCTGGTGATGAACAGTCCTGAGCCGCTGCTGCCGCCCTCGGTTACGCCACTGGTCCAGCCAACCCGGACGTGGGTGGTGGCGCTGCTGGAGCTCGTTGTATAGGTGCAAGAGAAGGTCTCAGAGCCCGCGGCCCGGGTGCAGGTGGCATACCCGGTGGTGCTTCCCAGGCTGACCTTCTGCAGGTCGCCCGCGGGGTGGTGCACGCCGCCGACGCTGGTGCCCACGGCGGGCAGGCTCGGCGACCAGCCCGAATAGGTCACGCCCGCGGGCGGGCTGTTGTTCAGGCGCAGGAAGGTGGCGTCACTGCTGTTGTCGGTGTAGAGCAGGGCGGCGCCGCCGGTCACGGTCTTGCTGCCGCTGTAAAGCGTGCCGCTGCCACAGGCCGAGGCGCGGTAGAACCAGAAGGTTTGCAGGGTGGTGGCCACGGTCTGGGTCGAGATGCAATGGTTGGCGGTGAGCAGGTAGGGGGTGGTGGTGCTGGCCCGGTCGTTCAGCAGGGTGCCGGAGCACAGGTAGCTGCTGCCAGTGCTGGCATCGGAGAACAGCAGCCGTGCCACGCTGTTACCGGTGCTGCTCCAGTCGCTGTTGCAGGCCACGTCGACTTCACAACTGCCCGAGTTGTTGATCTTCAACGTGAGTTTGGCGGCCGTGGGTGACTGGAACAGGTGCGACAACTGCGGCACATTGATTTGCAGTGTCGAAGTGGCCACACCAGCGGGCAGCTCGATCTGCATCGTCAGGTCTTCGCCTTCCACATAGGGGGCAAAGTAGAGGTGGTTGCCGCTGGCGCCGGCCTGGCTGAGCTCGTTGACGGCCAAGGCGTCGATCACCTGGGTGCCGGTGACTTCAGTGGCGGTGCTGGCGCCTTGCGCATAAAAGCGCAGTTTGGTGCGAGCGTCGATGTGGCCCACCTCCAGCATCAGCCGAGTGCCGGCGGCGCCGCTGGAGACAAAACGGATGGCGGCGCGCTGGCTGCCGTCGCTGTTCGGCGTCCATTGCAGGCGGCTGGCAAAGGTGCTAGCGGAATCCAGTTCGGCAATCTTGCGGCCCAGACCGATCTGGGGCGCTTGTCCGATGCTGCGGATGTCAACAGTGGTTTGCAGTTTGGCGACCTCGGTGCCGGCACTGCCCAGGCTCACCTTGTAGCTGGGGGCCGGGTCGTTGGTGCTCAGGGTGTAGTCGCTGTTCAGCTCTGCAGATTTGGCCGCGGCGGGGGTGAAGCTGTCCACCGGGGTGCCCAGGGCGGTGGTGGGCAATTGGCGTTCTGCCACTGCGCCGCTGCCATTGCCGCCACCGCAGGCACTCAGCAAGGCGGCGACGCCCAGGGCCAGGCCCCATCGAACGAGGTTAGCTTTCATCTTGTCGGATTCCATGTGTTGTTGAGGTGTCCGACGGCCCCCAGGGCATGTGTGCATCGGCTTTGCTCACTTCTGGGGGGATATTTTGCATGGGCTTGGTGTCAATTCGTACTCCTTTTACACACGCGAGCGGGCCCCATGGCGGGGCGCAATGGCTTGCACCGCCGTCGCGCCCCAAGCATCCAGGCCCGGTGAGCCGTAAAATCATGGGTTTGCTGCGCAAGTGCCTGCTTCCCATGCAGCCACGCCGGCCCCATCCACCTCTTTTGCCCAGACCCCGGCCCACCGGGGCCCAACGTCATGTTGACCTTTCAGCAAATCATTCTGAAGCTGCAGTCCTACTGGGACGCCCAGGGCTGCGCGCTGTTGCAGCCCTACGACATGGAAGTGGGCGCAGGCACCTCGCACACCGCCACTTTCCTGCGCGCCCTGGGCCCCGAGCCCTGGAAGGCGGCCTACGTGCAGCCCAGCCGCCGCCCCAAGGACGGCCGTTATGGCGAGAACCCCAACCGCCTGCAGCACTATTACCAATACCAGGTGGTGCTCAAGCCGGCCCCGAGCAACATCCTTGAGTTGTACCTGGGCAGCCTGGAGGCGCTGGGTTTCGACCTCAAGAAGAACGACATCCGCTTTGTCGAAGACGACTGGGAAAACCCTACGCTGGGCGCCTGGGGCCTGGGCTGGGAGGTCTGGCTCAACGGCATGGAAGTGACCCAGTTCACCTATTTCCAGCAAGTTGGCGGCATTGATTGCAAGCCCATCACCGGTGAGATCACCTACGGCCTGGAGCGCCTGGCCATGTATCTGCAGGGCGTGGACAACGTCTACAACCTCAAGTGGACCGACACCCTGAGCTACGGCGATGTGTACCACCAGAACGAAGTGGAGCAGTCGACCTACAACTTCGAGCACAGCGATGCCGAGTTCCTGTTCACCGCCTTTGGCGCCCACGAAAAGCAGGCCAAGTACCTGATGGAGCAGCAACTGGCCCTGCCGGCCTATGAGCAGGTGCTCAAAGCCGCCCACACCTTCAACCTGCTGGATGCCCGGGGTGCGATCTCGGTCACCGAGCGTGCTGCCTACATCGGCCGCATCCGCAACCTGGCCCGCGCTGTGGCCCAGGCTTATTACGAGAGCCGCGAGCGCCTGGGTTTCCCCATGGCCCCGCGCGAGTGGGTTGAACAGATGGCCAAGAAGGCCGCCTGAGCGGGAGTACAAGACATCATGAGCCAACAAAATCTTCTGGTAGAACTGTTTGTCGAAGAGTTGCCCCCGAAGGCACTCAAGAAGCTGGGCGAGGCCTTTGCCGGCGTGCTGGCCGAGCAACTCAAGGCCCAGGGCCTGGCCGCTGCCGACAGCGTGACCACCGCCTTTGCCTCGCCACGTCGCCTGGCGGCGCACATCACCCACGTGGCCGCCAAAGCGGCCGACCGGGCCGTGCAGCAAAAGCTGATGCCTGTCAGCGTGGGGCTGGATGCCGCTGGCAACCCCACCCCGGCCCTGCTCAAGAAGCTGGCCGCCCTGGGCGCCGATGCCTCGGCCGTGGCCGGCCTCAAGCGCGCCCCGGACGGCAAGACCGAAGCCCTGTTCTATGACAGCGTGGTCAATGGCGCCACGCTCGATGTGGGTTTGCAAAAGGCGCTGGAAGAATCGCTGGCCAAGCTGCCGATTCCGAAGGTCATGACCTACCAGCTGGAGACCGATTGCGAACTGCCCGGCTGGAGCAGCGTGCATTTTGTGCGCCCGGCGCATGGGGTGATCGCCCTGCACGGCAGCAGCGTGGTGCCGCTCAAGGTGCTGGGCCTGAAGTCGGGCAACACCACCCTGGGTCACCGTTTCGAGGCCGCCAAGCCCGTGGTCACCATCGAACACGCCGACGCCTACGCCGACACCCTGCGTCGCGATGGCGCGGTGATCGCCAGCTTTGCCGAGCGCCGTGCCGAGATCGTGAGCCAACTGGCGGCGGCCGCGGCCCAGGTGGGCAACGGCGTGCGCCCCATCGAAGACGACGCGCTGCTCGACGAGGTGACTGCCCTGGTCGAACGCCCCAATGTGCTGGTCTGCGCCTTCGAAACCCAGTTCCTGGGGGTTCCGCAAGAATGTCTGATCCTGACCATGAAGGCCAATCAGAAGTACTTCCCGCTGCTGGACGCCGCCGGCAAGCTGACGCACCAGTTCCTGGTGGTCAGCAACATCAGCCCGGCCGATGCCAGCGCCGTGATCGGCGGCAACGAGCGCGTGGTGCGCCCGCGCCTGGCCGACGCCAAGTTCTTCTTTGACCAGGACCGCAAGAAGACCCTGGCCTCGCGGGTCGAGGGTCTGGGCAAGGTGGTCTACCACAACAAGCTGGGCACCCAGGGCGAGCGCGTGGAGCGTGTGCGCGCGATTGCTCAGGCAATTGCTGCCCAGTTGGGTGACGCCACCCTGGTGGCGCAGGCCGATCTGGCTGCCCAACTGGCCAAGACCGATCTGGTGACCGACATGGTGGGCGAGTTCCCTGAGCTGCAGGGCACCATGGGCCGTTACTACGCCCTCAACGACGGTCTGCCCGAAGCCGTGGCCGACGCCATCGAAGACCACTACAAGCCCCGCTTCGCGGGCGACACCTTGCCGCGCGGCACCGTGGGCGTGGTGGTGGCCCTGGCCGACAAGCTGGAAACCTTGACCGGCATGTTCGGCATCGGCAACCTGCCCACCGGCGACAAAGACCCGTTTGCGCTGCGCCGCCATGCCCTGGGCGTGGTGCGCCTGTTGATCGAGAACCAGTTGCCGCTGGCCCTGGGCACCCTGCTGCAAAGCGCTGTGCCCGCCTTTGGCGACAAGATCAGTGATGCCAGCGCCGCTCTGGCCGACTTCATCTACGACCGCTTGGCCGGCAGCCTGCGTGAGCAAGGCTTCAGCGCCCAGGAGGTGGATGCCGTGCTGGCGCTGCGCCCTGAGCGCCTGTCCGATGTGGCCCAGCGCCTGGAGGCCGTGCGTGCCTTTGCCAAGCTGCCCGAGGCGGCCGCCCTGGCTGCGGCCAACAAGCGCGTCAGCAACATCCTCAAAAAGGCGGGCGAGGTGGATGCCCACGTCAGCCCGGTGCTGCTCAAGGAAGCCGCTGAGCAGGCTTTGTACGCGGCCCTGCAAGCCACTGCACCGCAGGCCAAGGCCCAGTTCGATGCCGGCGACTACACGGCCTCTCTGCAGACCCTGGCGGCCTTGCGCACCCCGGTCGATGCCTTCTTCGAAGGCGTGATGGTGAATGCCGAAGAGCTGGACTTGCGCCTGAACCGCCTGGGCCTGCTCAAGACCTTGCACGACGCCATGAACCGCGTGGCCGACCTGTCCCGTCTGGCCAGTTGAGCCCCCACGCCAAACCCACGCCACCCCCAGGATGCTCCCCATGAAACTCGTCATTCTCGACCGCGATGGCACCATCAACGAAAGCAGCGACGACTTCGTGAAGAGCCCGGAGGAGTGGTTGCCTCTGCCCGGGGTGCTGGAGGCGATTGCTCGGCTCAACCACGCTGGCTTTCAGGTGGTGGTGGTGTCCAACCAGGCCGGCCTGGGACGCGGCCTGTTCGACATGGCCCAGGTCAATGCCATGCACGCCAAGATGCACAAGCTGTTGGCCGCTGCCGGCGGCCGTGTCGAGGCGGTGTTCTTCTGCCCCCATGCGCCCGACGAGGAGTGCCGGTGCCGCATGCCTTCTCCCGGGCTGTTCGAGCAGATTGCCGATCGCTATGGCATCAGCCTGCAGGGCGTGCCCATGGCGGGTGACAGCCTGCGCGATCTGCAGGCCGGGTATGCAGCGGGTTGCGAACCGCACCTGGTGCTCACCGGCCTGGGCGCCGAATGGCGCGACCGGTCCCTGCCCGACACCTTTCCGCCAGGCACCCGCGTGCACGCCGACGTGGGCGTCTTTGCCGATCACCTGATCGCGCGCGATGCCGAGCGCCAGCGCGTGGCGGCCTGAGCCGCCCTCTGTTTTCAACAAGGCCCTACCCATGCACCTGCTGCGCTCCCTTTTGCACACCCTGTGGATGATGGTCACCGTGATGCCCTGGGCCTTGATCATGTTGGTGGCCTCGCTGTGGCGCCGCGGCACCCCGCTGTGGTGGATGGCGGTGCGCTGGCTGGGCTGGGCCGTGGCGGGGGCCCGCGTGCTGATGGGCATTGAGGTGCGGGTGAGCGGACGCGAAAACCTGCCGAAGGGCGAGACCAGCCCGGCCATTCTGCTGGTCAAGCACCAGTCGACCTTCGAGACCTTTCTGATGCCCACACTGATGCCGCACCCGCTGGCCTATGTGTTCAAGAAAGAGCTGCTGTATGTGCCTTTCTTTGGCTGGGCCATGGGTCGGCTCGACATGATCCACATCGACCGCAGCCAGCGCGCCCAGGCCTTCAACAAGGTGGTGGCGCAGGGCAAGCGCCTGCTCGCGCAGGGCATCTGGATCATCATGTTCCCCGAGGGCACGCGCACGCCCCGCGGCCAGAAAGGCCAGTACAAGAGCGGTGGCACCCGTCTGGCCATCGAGACGGGCGCGCCGGTGATCCCGATTGCCGTGACCTCGGCCAAGTGCTGGCCGCGCAAGGCCTTCATCAAGCACCCGGGTGTGGTGGATGTGTCGATTGGCAAACCCATCCCTTCGGCAGGGCGCCAGCCCGACGAATTGATGCGCGAGGTCGAAGCCTGGATCGAGGCTGAAATGCGACGCCTGGACCCCGAGGCCTACCCGCCCGCCCAGGGCTGAGCACACGCGTGCCGGGGGCCATGAACCGACTGCTGCAATTCACGCTCGACCTGTTCGAGCGTGAGCCGACGCCGGCGGCCCCCTCTGCGCCGCCCAAGCGCAGGGCCGCGCCACCCCGACGGCCCAAGCCGACGCCGAAGCCGGATCCTCAGCTGTTCGAGCCAGCGCGCCCCATCCCGTCGGCCCCTGGTCCCGTCGGCCCGCCTGCGGCCCCGCTGACCGAGGTGATCGCACCCATGAGCTTTCGCCATCCGCAGGCCAACCGCGAGTTGCAACTGCAAGGCAGCTGGGTGGCTTACCGCTTTGAGCGGGCACGTCGGCGCAGCATCGGTTTTGTCGTCGGGCCCGAGGGCCTGGTGGTGCGGGCGCCGCGCTGGGTGTCTCAGGCCGAGGTGGACGCTGCTCTGCGTACCAAAAGCGCCTGGATCGTGCGCAAGCTCGACGAGGCGCGCGAACGCCAATCCCGCCAGGCCTCTGCCAGCGTGGCCTGGGCCGATGGGGCCGAGCTGCCGTTTCTGGGCGAACCTCTGCGCGTGCGCCTGCAGCCGGGGGCGCTGGCGGGCGGCATGTTGCACCGCCTGGCCCCTGAGGCCGCAGCCGAGCAGGGCGTGCGCCACCTGCTGAGCCTGGGCCTGCCGCCTCAGGCGGAAGCCAGCCAGATCAAGGATGCCGTTCAGGCCTGCCTGATGCGAGAGGCCAAGGCCTTGTTCGCGCAGCGGCTCGACCATTACGCGCCCCAACTGGGCGTGCAGTGGAACAAGCTGGCCCTGAGCAATGCCAGCACCCGTTGGGGCAGCGCCCGCATTGACGGCAGCATTCGCCTCAACTGGCGCCTGATCCATTTCAGCCTGCCCGTGATCGATTACGTGGTGGTGCACGAGCTGGCCCACCTGCGCGTGATGGACCACAGCCCCCGCTTCTGGGACACGGTGGCCGCAGTGGTGCCTGACCACGCCGAACGCCGTCAGCAGCTGCGCCTGGGCGCCTTGCCCCGCTGGTGAGGGTGGGCGCAGCGCCCGCGCCTGCACCCAAAGCGGCCTTGCGTGACAATGGCGGCCCCCAGCTTGAACCCACAGGAGACACCCGACCATGATTCAAGGACTGACGCTTTTGTTTCTGATGCAGTTGCTGGGCGAAGGCCTGGTGTTCTGGCTGCACCTGCCCTTGCCGGGGCCCTTGATGGGCATGCTGATCCTGGCCGGCTGGCTGGTGTGGCGCGGCGCCGTGCCCGAAGGGCTGCGCCAGGCCTCTGGCGGGCTGTTGCAGCACCTGATGCTGTTGTTCATCCCTGCGGTGGCCGGCGTGATGATGCACTTTGGCCGAGTTGCCCACGAGTGGTTGCCGTTTCTGGCGGCGGGTGTTGGCGGCGCGGCCGTGACGCTGGTGGTGACGGCCTTGACCTTGCGTTGGATGCTGCGGCGCAGTGGCCAGCCATTGGCAGATGAGTTCCCTGAGGAGGGCGCATGAACCCCGGCGGTCTGTTCGAGATCTGGGTTTTCCTGGGCCGCTCGCCCTTGTTGTGGTTGGCGTTGACCCTGCTGGCCTACCTGGGGGCGGTGGCGCTCTACCGGCGTTCGGGGCACAAGCCCTGGCTGATTCCGGTGCTGACCTCTGTCAGCCTGGTGATTGCCGTGCTGTGGGCCACTGGCACGCCATACCCCACTTATTTTGAGGGCGCCAAGTTTGTCCACTTCCTGATCGGTCCGGCCACGGTGGCGCTGGCCGTGCCTTTGTTTGGACAGCTTGAGCGCCTCAAACGAATCTGGCGCCCGGTTCTGGTGGCGTTGTTGGCGGGGTCGGTCACGGCCATGGTGTCGGCTGTGGCCATCGCCTGGGCGCTGGGGGGCTCGCGCGAGACCTTGCTTTCGCTGATGCCCAAATCGGCCACGATGCCCATTGCCATGGCATTGGCCGAGCGCTGGGGCGGGCTGCCCTCGTTGGCTGCGGTGGCTGTGGCGGTGACGGGCATCAGCGGGGCCATCATGGCTCGCCCGTTGCTGAACTGGGTCGGCGTGCATGACCCGGCGGTACGAGGCTTTGCCGTGGGCATTTCCGCCCATGCCATCGGGACCGCCCGGGCCTTGCAGGTGCATGAAACGGCCGGGGCATTTTCTGCCTTGGCCATGGGGCTCAACGGGGTGGCCACGGCGGTGTTGATGCCCTTGCTGGTGGCTCTGTGGCAAGCAACGCCGTGGTGGTGAATTTTTTTGATCCTGGGTATCTGCCCATTTTTTGTGTCGTCCAAACTGAGAATCTTTATGAAACTGACCCGAACCTTGATTGTTCGTGCCGCGGGGGCTTCTCTCGTTTTGACCTTGGCCGCTTGCGCCGGCCCTGGTGCCAACGGTGTGCCCGGCGCCTTGAATTCCACGTCGATTGCGGCCATTGTCGCCAACCCGGATCGCTCAGCCGAAGACCGGAAACTGGACGCGGTGCGTCAACCTGAGAAACTGCTGGCGTTCATGGGTGTGCGTCCCGGAATGCAGGTGCTTGATCTGAATGCCGGGGGCGGCTACACCAGCGAGCTGCTGGCTCGCAGTGTGGGGGCCACCGGGCGTGTCTATGGCCAAAGTGCGCCGCCGGCAGATGGCAAGAACGAGGCGCCTCAGGCAGGCACCGCCGGTTTCAGGGCCGGGCCGGAGCCGGCCCGCACACGCTCCTTTGCCGCCTTGCTGCAGCGAGCCCGCCAGTCTCAGTTGGGCACGCTTGAACCTGTCGTGCTGCCTTTTGAGTCTCCTGTCCCTGATGCCGCCACCCGCAAGGGGCTGGATCTGGTGACTTTCATGTTCAATTATCACGACCTGGGGCACTGGGGGGTGGACCGCACCAGCCTGAACCAGGCCATTTTTGCAGGTCTGAAGCCGGGCGGCGTCTATGTCATTGCTGACCACGCCGGGCGCGCCGGAACCGGCATCACGGAGTCGAGCAGCCTGCATCGCGTTGAAGAAGCCCTGGTGCGCCAGGAGGTCGAGGCCGCTGGCTTCCGATTTGTGGCCGCCAGCGAAATCTACCGCAATCCGGCCGACCCACGGGATCAGAAGTCAGCGCCAGATGGCCAGCGCACGGACGGCTTCCTGCTGAAGTTCGTCAAGCCCTGAACAGGGGGCGCCGGTCCGGCGCCCTTCCATCTCACCCCCGGGCGATCGTCACCCCGCCGTCCACCGTGAGGGTGTGCCCCACCACATAGTCGCCCGCCCGTGAGGCCAGGTAGATGGCAGCGGCGGCCATGTCCTGGTCGCTGCCGATGCGGTGTGCAGGGATGCGGGCCGACACGGCCTCGCCATTGTCACGGGCATCGCGGTTCATCTCCGAGGCAAAAGCGCCCGGGGCGATGGCGTTGACCACGATGTTGTCCTCGATCAGGCGCAGGGCCATGCGGCGGGTCAGGTGGATCAGGCCTGACTTGCTGGCGGCGTAGGAGTAGGTCTCCAGCGGGTTGACCGAGATGCCGTCGATCGAGGCGATGTTGATCACCTTGGCCGCGTGCTGCTGAGCCGCCTGGCGCAGCAAGGGGGCCAGCGCCTGGGTCAGGAAGAAGGGGGCCTTCAAGTTCAGGTCGACCACCTTGTCCCAGCCGCTTTCGGGAAACTCATCAAACGGGGCTCCCCAGGCGGCGCCGGCGTTGTTGACCAGGATGTCGAGCGAAGCCTCGTGCTGCCCGTAGGCGGCGGCCAGGGCCTTGGCGCCTTCCACGCTGGACACATCGGCCGGCAGTGACACGCAATGCCCGCCCTGGGCCAGTTCGGCGGCCGTAGCGTCGCAGGCCGTCGCCTTGCGCGCCGAGATGTAGACGCGTGCGCCCTGGGCAATGAAGCCCGCCGCGATCATGCGGCCGATGCCGCGGGAGCCACCGGTGATGAGGGCGGTGCGGCCCTTGAGCGAGAAGAGTTCGCTGGTGTTCATGGTCTTGTCTCCTGTGAATGGGGTTTCTGAAAGTCTCAGCCCGCTTCAGCCGAAGTGGCGTTGCTGGCTCATGGCGCCCAGTCGGGCGGTGATCTCTTCGAAGCCGCGCAGGGTCTCATCGATGATCTCCTGCGCCGTCTTGACGCCGTCGATCAGGCCCACGCTCTGGCCGGCCAGGGCCGGGGCGGCTTCCATGTCGCCCCCAAAATAGACCTGCTGCAGGCCCTTGAAGGTGTCGGCGGGCATCAATCCCTCCTCGTGGATCACCCGGGTGCGTTCGGACTTGAGTGCGCGGATGCAAGGCGAGGCCTTTTTGTTGAGCACCCAGGTGCCGGTCTCGCGGGACTCCACGATGGCGTTCTTGTAATTGGCATGCACCGGGCTTTCGGTGCAGCACACAAAGCGCGTCCCCATCTGGATGGCCTCGGCCCCCAGGGCGAAGGCCGCGGCCATGCCGCGCCCGTCCACGATGCCGCCCGCGGCGATCAGCGGCACGTCGACCCGGGCCCGGATGGCCTGCAGCAGTACCAGGGTCGAGACTTCTTCGGGGTTCTTGAAGCCGCCGCCTTCGGCGCCCTCGACCACCAGGCCGTCGATGCCGGCGTCCACGCACTTGAGTGCGGTGTCCAGCGTGGGCACGGCGTGGTAGACCGTGATGCCCGCGCTCTTCAAGGGAGCGATGAACTTGGCCGGGCTGCCGGCCGAGGTGGTGACAAAGCGCACCCCGCTGTCGCACACGAAGCGCAGCATGGCGTCGTCTTGCAAAAAGCGGATCGGCAGGTTGACGCCGAAGGGCAGGCCCAGAGTCAGCATCTGCCGGATCTCCTGCTGGCAGTTGGCGGTTTCGCCGGACGAGGTCTCGATCACCCCCAAGCCGCCGGCGCGCGACACGGCCGAGGCCAGCGGGGTGCGGGCGATCCAGCCCATGGGGGCCTGGATGATGGGGACGCGGGCGCCGGTGTGGGCCAGCACGCGGTTGCGACCGGGCGTGAATGCGGTGCTCATGGGGTGGGTAAGTGCAGATGGAACATGGGCTTGCAGCGTAGCGGCGCTGCTGCGGCCTGTCGGTCACCTGCGGGTCAGCCCCTGCGGCCGACCTCCGTCACCCCCGGGGGTGGCGTCAGCGCAGCCAGCGGCGTGCCACGGCCATCCCGGCCAGCATGGCGGCCACGAAGACCGCGGTGTCCAGCCCGCCGCTCAGCAGGGTGCTCAAGGCGGGGCCCGGGCAGTACCCCGCCAGCCCCCAACCGATGCCGAACAGGGTCGACCCCAGCAGCAGCGGGGTGTCGATGTCCTGCCTCGTGGGCAATTGAAAGCGGTCGGCGAACCAGGGGCGGCGCGCTGGCCGGATCGGCTTGGAGGGCGTGATGGCAAAGGCGATCAGGGTGACCATCAGCGCCCCGCTCATCACGAAGGCCAGGCTGGGGTCCCATTGGCCGTTGGCGATGCCGCCCAGGTTCAGAAATCCGATCACCTTGGCGGGTTGGGTCATGCCAGATAGGGCGAGGCCCGCTGCAAACAGCAGGCCGGCAGCGGCGGCCGTCAGCAGGGCTGGCAGACGCGACAGCTCGGGGTCTGTGGTGGATGGGGTCGCGGGTGTGGATTGCGTGTTCATGTCGGGCACCGGGGTGATGGGCAAAGCCTCAGGCTTGGAACAGCTTCAAAATGGCCACCGTGGCCATACCCGATCCCATGAAGGTGGCGGTGGCCGCCAGCGAGCGCACGGAGCGTCGGCCCAGTCCGCAAACGCCGTGCCCGCTGGTGCAGCCGGAGGCCATCACCGTGCCCAGTCCGACCAGAAACCCGGCTATCAGCAGCAGCGGCAGGGGGCGCAGGGCTGTGGTGGGGGTCGGCATCAACCGGGCCCAGAGCGCACCACCCAGCACCAGGCCCGCGATGAATGCAGCTTGCCAAGCTCGTTCCGGCTGGGCGTCGCGTCCGGGCAATAGCGCGGCGGCGATGCCGCTGATGCCAGCAATGCGGCCCAATGAAGCCAGCAGCCACCAACTGGCCAGTCCGATCATCAGGCCGCCCAGAGCCGACTGAAGGTAGGGGTGCAGTGCAATCATCGTGGGGTTCCTGGCAATGAAATCTTGTTCCTATATACCTGCCGGAGTATATTGGTGGGCTACTACTTTTGCCCGAATGCGGCGTTCTGACCATGCCCCCTTCATCGCCCCTGGCCGATGCGGCCCACAAAAAAGCACTCAAAACCCGCCTGGCTCGCGTGGAAGGCCAGTTGCGTGGCGTGCAGCGCCTGATCGACGAAGACGTGGATTGCGAACAGATTGCGCAGCAACTGGCCGCTGCCCGCAAGGCGCTCGACAAGTCGTTCTTCCACATGGTGGCCTGCATGATCGAGCAGGGGCGTGTGTCCCCTGATCAGATTGGCCGCCTGTTGGCCAAGTTTGCGTGACCTCACTTCGTGAGCTCGCACGTGCGACCGCTGGGCTGAGCCGCGCAGGGGTGCCGTTCGACTCGTTCTCTGTTTTTTCCACTTTCCGTCTGTTTGCCGCAAGGAACCGACATGCAACCCATTCAGTTGTTTGATACCGCCTCCAGCACCTACACCTACCTGCTGGCCGATCCTGTCACCCGCGACGCCGTGATCATCGACCCGGTCGAAGAGCAGTTGGAGCGTGACCTGCAGGTCTTGCGCGACCAGGGCCTGAGCCTGCGCTGGATCATCGAAACCCATGCCCATGCCGACCACATCACCAGTGCCGCCGCACTGGCCGAGCACACCGGCGCCCACACCGTGGCACCCCAGGGCTGTGGCGTCGGCACGGCGGCCACCCAACTCAGCGATGGCCAGAGCCTGGCTTTTGGGGGCGAAAGTCTGCTGGCCCTGCACACCCCGGGGCACACCGCGGGCAGCATGAGCTATGTGTGGCGTGACCATGTCTTCACGGGGGACACGTTGTTGATCAATGGCTGTGGCCGCACCGATTTCCAGTCGGGCAGTGCCGAAGCGCTGTACCACAGCCTGACCGAGGTGTTGTTTCGCCTGCCCGACGCCACCACCGTGTGGCCGGGGCACGATTACCAGGGCCGCACGCGGTCGAGCATCGGTGCTGAAAAAGCCAGCAACGCCCGCGTGGCAGGTCGCAGCCTGGCCGAGTTCGTGGCGGTGATGGAGGGCCTGCAACTGCCCAAGCCGCGCCGCATCGACGAGGCCGTGCCGGCCAACCTCAGCTCTGGCTTGCGGCACGATGCCGCAGGGGCCCCGGTGGGCGAGGTGCGTGCGGCACACGGCTATGCGGGCGATGTCTCGCCCCTGCTGGCCTGGCAATGGGTGCAGTCGGGCGAGGCGGTGTTGGTGGATGTGCGCACCGATGCCGAGCGCGAATGGGTCGGTTTTGTGCCGGGGGCCACAGGGCTGGCCTGGAAGCAGTGGCCCGGCATGGCCATGAACCCCGGCTTTGACGAGGGCGTGCTCGCCGCGGCGGCCGGGCGCAAGGTGGTGTTGCTGTGCCGCAGCGGCGTGCGTTCGGTGGCGGCGGCCAAACGTGCGACCGAGTTGGGGCTGCAGGCCTACAACATCCTGGAAGGCTTTGAAGGCGATCCGGATCAACACGGCCAGCGCGGTCGCAAGGGTGGCTGGCGCTTCCGTGGCCTGCCCTGGCGCCAGGGTTGAAACCGTTCGATCGGTGGTGGTGGGGCTTCAGCGCCCCATGTCCGGCAGGCGCACCGGACCGGTCTTGCGGAGTCGCCACAGGTAGCGGTAAAGCGTGGGGGTGGTCCACAACCGCCACAGGCTGCGCAGGTGCAGGCTCACGTAGCGCCACTGGCGGTGGCTGGTGCGCTGGGCGTGGTGCGTCATGCGAACATCGGCGCGCCTCAACTCGAGCCCGGCCAGCTGCACGCGCAGACAGAAGTCCACGTCTTCGCAGTACAGAAAATACCCCTCGTCAAAGCCACCCAACTGCTGCCACACCTCGCGGCGCAGTACCCAACAGGCCGCATTGGCCCAGTCGCGCCGCGGCACGGGCGGGCGATGGGTGTAGCGCTTGAGCAGGGCCAGTGGCGTAGGCACCTCGCGTTCGCTGTCTTGTACCGTGCCGTCTAGGTTGAGCAGCACGGGGTAGGCCAGGCCGGTTTGCGCGCGCTGGGCCTGCTCCATCAAAGTAGGCCATAGTTCTGCCGGTAGCCCCTCAAGGTCGGGGTTGAGGATGCCGAACAACGCAGTGTCGCAGCGCTTGAATGCCTCGTTGTGGTTGGCGCCAAAGCCTTTCGGGCTGGGGTTGTGGATTTCGGTGATGCGAAACGGCCAGCCCTGCGCAGGCAGGGGTAGCGGGGCGCCGGGCACGTTGTGGGTGATGATGAGGTGGCTCAGGCCGCTCGCTGACGTGGCGCACAGTTGATTCAACAGGGTGTGCAGGCAGGCGTCGTGTTGGTGACTGATGATGGAGAGGGTGAGGTACCTGGTATCGAATGTTTGTTGGATGGGCGTCATCAGCATCAGTTGAACTTCATCAGGCCCTTTGGGGGGGCGGGCAGGCTAGGCCTGTCCAGCCGCGTCGCAGGATCATTCAAGATGGCTTTCAGCGCTGAAAAAAGAGCGTCTGAACCGTAGGCATGGTTATCTGGATCAAAAGCGAACAAGTTGCGATCCTCTGACATGTAGTGTCCCTGCCAACGCCCTTCGACAAACATCGATATGAACTGAGCTCCTGCGGTCTGGTGTTGGCTGAGCGTTGTTTTGAGCTCTTCTGGGTTGAGGGGCGTCAGTGGATGGAACTCGGTCACTCCGTATTGGGTATGACCCTGGCTGTGCAGCCACTGAATCATGCTTTTGCCATAGGTGGTCTCACCATACAGGCTCACGCCAAGGTTCAGACCGGGTTGTGGCTGCAGTGAGCTGTCGACGGCGTATCTGTTGGCGTCCCAACTCGGATTGGAATAGGGTACCAGTTGGTGTGTGTAGAGCGGACGGCTGCCGAGACAACTATGAGCCAGCATGCTTTGAAAGTGTTGAATGTATTGCACGACTTGCAGGTTTCTGTAGGCATGCCAAAGAGGAACCAAGGGGTTGTAGCTGAAGCGCGCATTTTCGATCGGCGCATCGATGTAATAGCGAAGTGAAGGATCGGGTGAATTGCTCGCAGGAAGGCCAGGAGTCCAGCGATCGACCTTTGATGCGCCGGCATGGCCCACGATCTCCACGTGACGGGTGCCCAGGTGTTGCAGGGGGTGGCCGCTTCGCTCCAGATACAGGTCAATTTGATGGGGGCCGCTGGCAAGCGTCCGGAAGGCGAGGTCATACCGCCAGCCCACATCTGCTGAGCCAAGAGCAGGTAACGCGTCAAGCACATCCTGCCGATTCAGGCCGACATTGGCGCGTCCGTGAAGAAGTCCGTCAAGGTAGACCCGAACAACGCCGTGGCCTAGGTGTCCTTGTGGCGAGATCCATCCCGAGATTGGAAAGCTGCCGTGGGCATAGGCGTTGATATGTCGCTCAACATGGGAGCCTTGGCTTTTCAGTGCGTCATGGTCAGGCGGTTGCACTTCGTCCCAATGACTGTAGTTGCCGCCCAGCAGCGTGTTGAGTCGTGCCAGACTCCCGGTTTTTTGAGTGAGGAAGCGTTGAAACCCCTCGCGTGAAGCCTCGCTGTAGTCAGAGACTTTGTAGGGCACATTGAAGGCCATACCTGTTTCGAAGTGCGGAAAGAGCTGGTGAGTTTCTCCCAGGAGCGTGATCGCTGCCACTTTCTCAATGACTGAGACAGGCTGACGACACGCTTCTTCGATGATCGCTGCGATGACTTGTTCACGGCGCTGGGTCAGACTGTTGTCGGTGCGGGCAACGGACCAGGGGTACAACTTATCGTTGTAGTAACGATCAATGGGCAAAACACCATCTACAGTTGCAGCCAGATTGTGGGGGTCTTGTGCCAGTTCGGCCTCAATCGGGGCATGGGTCTCGAAATGGGTGGCAAAGAGATAGAGCACCACGGGGCGTGGCACATCGCGAATGGTCCTGAT
This sequence comes from Curvibacter sp. GW821-FHT09D12, assembly GCF_059416245.1. Taxonomy (NCBI): domain Bacteria; kingdom Pseudomonadati; phylum Pseudomonadota; class Betaproteobacteria; order Burkholderiales; family Comamonadaceae; genus Curvibacter; species Curvibacter sp. GW821-FHT09D12. The sequence continues at coordinate 30,255 of NZ_JBWKOU010000024.1, forward strand.
GAGTCGCTGCACCGCGGCCTTGTCCACGTGCCAGTCGGTGCCATCCCGGCGCAGAAAGTCGAGCAGTGGCGCCTTGAGGCTGTACCCCAAGGTTAGTCCCGAGGCTTGTATTGGGCCGAGCGTGTCCAGACTGGCTTGAACGAGTGCCGCAGCCGACCCCTCGGGCCCTATGCAAGTTGCGGGCAGCGCAAGTTCTGGACTTTCGGCGGTCGTGTTTTGCAGGCAATGATCCAAACCGCTGAGCATGGGGGCAAGTAGCAAAGGGCGATGCTTGCCGAGCGCACCCGCGTCATCAGCGACACGAAGCAGGCATGAGGCGGTCAGTAGCAGGGCAGCGATCATCACTCCGACAACCCATGGGATGGGTGATCCGGATTGTGCTGATGGTTGTCGGTGTTGCGGCATGCTGGATTCGGATCGGGTTGCAGGCAGCGAGTGCGGCTCTTGGCCGTGTGGCCTGTGCCTATCTACGCGCTGGGTGTGTGACTTTACAGGTCTGCGTGCTTGATGAGGCAAAATCGCGCATCACCGACATCACGCACTTGCTGTATTTCCGGTTTCTCGGTTCTACACCATATGCCTCATTTTCTCCCATGATCACAGAAGCCTTTGCCTCCCAAGAGCCAGCCCTGGACGTGACTATAGGCAGACCACGCTTGGGTGAACTATTGGTTCAGGCTGGTCGGCTGTCCGCTCGCGACATGGAGCGTGCGCTGCAGGCTCAACTCGAAATGGGCAATATGCTCGGGCGCGTTTTGGTCCAACTCGGCCTGGTGTCGGAGTTGGACGTGCTGCGGACGCTTTCTCAACAACTGAATGTGCCGGTGGCGGGATCTGACGAATTCCCCAGTGCCCTGCCTGAGGTTGAAGGGTTGTTGCCAGAATTCCTCTCCACTCACCAAGTTTGCCCGTTGCGTTTAGTAGGAACGGTGCTTGAGGTCGCCATGTCGGTACCTCAGGATGCCTTTGTGCTCAAGGCTTTGCGTCTGGCCACCGGGCTGACGATCCGGCCTTTTATCAGCCTGGAAAGTGATATCGAGCGCGCCTTGGCTCAGCCCGTCGTGACAGATGAGACTGGTGATGAGGCGCCTGATGGATTTGAGGATGAGGGCCTGGCTGGCGATTTTGTCGAGCACCTCAAGGATCTGGCCAGTGAAGCACCAGTGATCCGGTTGGTCAACGCCATCATCGGGCGAGTGATTGACCTGAGAGCATCAGATATCCATCTCGAACCATTCGATGACGGGTTGCATGTTCGATATCGCGTGGACGGTGTCATTCATGCGGGCGAACTCGTACCGCCGAAGCATAGTGCAGCGGTCAATTCACGCGTCAAACTGCTTGCGCACCTGGACATTGCTGAGCGACGTTTGCCGCAGGATGGGCGCATCAAGACCCGAGTCAAGGGGCGTGAGCTTGATCTGCGGGTTTCGACTGTGCCCACGGTGCATGGCGAAAGTGTGGTGATGCGGGTGCTTGATCGCGCCAGTGTGCGCTTCAGCCTCGAGAGTATGGGGTTTGCAGGCGATACGTTAAGTCGTTTCAATGCCTTGTTGGCCAAGCCGCACGGTATCGTGCTGGTCACTGGGCCCACGGGGTCGGGCAAGACGACAACACTCTACGCGGCTCTGTCCAAGCTGGATTCGGCGACTCAGAAAATCATCACTGTCGAAGATCCGGTGGAGTACCAACTCGAGGGCATCAACCAGATTCAGGTGCACCCGCAGATCAATCTGACTTTTGCCAGCGCGTTGCGGTCCATCCTCCGGCAAGACCCTGACATCATCATGATCGGTGAAATGCGCGATGGGGAAACGGCACAAATTGCAGTGCAATCTGCGCTCACGGGGCACTTGGTGCTTTCTACCCTGCACACCAATACAGCAGCGGGTGCGGTGATTCGCCTGAAGGACATGGGGGTCGAGGGGTATTTGATCACCTCTTCGGTCAATGGCGTGCTTTCTCAGCGCTTGGTGCGCACGTTGTGTAAACACTGTAAGTCGCCTGAGCTTCCCTCTGCCGAGGTGCTGGCTACGGCCGGGCTGCATCGTTTCTGTGCACCTGATCAGCCGATTTATCGCGCCGTGGGGTGCCCGCAGTGTCGGGGCTCGGGTTACCAGGGTCGTACTGGCATTCACGAATTGCTGGTGCTGGACGAGCCCATGCGAAGAGCAATTGTGGCGGGGCAGGATGCGAGCCAACTCCATGCACTCGCAATTCAGTCTGGCATGCTGACGCTGCATGAAGACGGTTTGCGCAAGGTTGTTGCTGGAGTTACCAGTTTGGACGAATTGTTGCGCGTTACGGAGGATCAGGGAGATGCCTGATTTTGTCTGGCGTGCCGCTGACGCTAGCGGAAAAATTCATGAAGGGCGTATGGATGTGGCCACGGTGGCGCTGGCTCAGAAGCAGTTGCGTGCTCGTGGTTTGACGCCGTTGAGTATTCGTGAACCCGGCCAAGGTGAGGCACCTTCGCTCGTGCCGACGGGAACTCGTGGCAGCCTGGCCGGGCTGCTGTCTAAGCAGGGTGGAAAGCAGCGTTTGGGGCGTGGGCCAGTGAACCAGTCTGATATCCTGCTGCTCACTTCGGAACTCTCAATTATGTTGCGGGCGGGACTCGCACTCGATAATGCCTTGCGCGTTTTGATCGGCATGAGTCACAAGCCGTCAGTAGCGGCATTGACCGAACGGACACTCGAAGATGTGAAGGGCGGCACGCCGTTCAGTAAGGCCTTGGGCAAGAACCGCGAACTGTTCGGCGATTTCTATATCAACATGATCCGCTCTGGCGAAGTCAGTGGGCAACTGTCTTCTGTGATGGAGCGGCTTGTGGAGCACATGGAGCGGCTTCGCGCTCTGCGTGAAAGCGTTGTGTCTGCCACCATTTACCCAGCCATTCTTCTCGGCGTGGCTGTGTTGTCGTTGATTGCCATGCTTGGCTTTGTCGTGCCTCAGTTTGAAAAGCTATTCACCGACATGGGTGATGCATTGCCTTTGCCTACCCGATTGGTGATGGAGTTGGGCCATGTATTCAAGAGTTATGGGCTGCTGATGGGCTTGCTTGCAATCATTGTGGGTGCTGCTGTGACGCGGTGGCTACGTTCGCCGCGTGGACGCCTTTGGTGGCAGACGCGCTTGCTGCGCGTGCCCCTCATTGGGCGTTTGATGCTCAAGTATGAATTGACCTTGTTTTCGCGTTCGCTTGGGACCTTGCTGGGCAACGGCGTGCCTCTCCTGACGGCCTTGCATATCGCGACCGAGACCGTCACCAATGCTGTTTTGCGTCAAGCCCTTGCGGATGTAGCGCCCAGGGTCAAGGAAGGCAGCAAGGTTGTCGACGCCATCATTTCGACGCAAATCTTTGAACCTTTGGCCATCAACCTCATCAGAGTTGGGGAAGAGACGGGGCGGATTGGCCCCATGATGCTTGAGTTGGCAAAGATTCTGAATCGGGACGTGGAGATTGGTATCAAGCGAGGCTTGACCCTGGTTGAGCCGCTGCTGATCATCGTTCTGGGCCTGATGATCGCCTCGATCATTGTGTCCATCCTGCTCGGTATTTTGTCTATCAATGATCTGGCAGGGTAGACCTCTAAAATCGCTCATTTTTCAAGGATTTGTCCATCGTGAATTCTCTTACTCGCCGCAAAACCCGTTCCGCCAAGGGCTTTACCCTGATCGAATTGCTGGTCGTGTTGGCCATTTTGACTCTGCTTGCAGGTCTGGTGGGGCCGCGTGTGCTGGGTCAACTCGGCGGTGCCAAGACCAAGACCGCAGGTGTGCAAATCGCCGATCTGGATAAATCGCTGGAGTTGTTCAAGTTGGACGTGGGCCGTTTTCCCAGTTCCGAAGAAGGCCTCAATGCGTTGGTCAACAAGCCGGGCAATGCAGCGGGTTGGAATGGTCCCTATCTGAAGGGTGGCGTGCCGACCGATCCTTGGGGTAAGCCGTATCAATATACGCTCAACGGTGGTGGGGTCGAGATCCTCTCTTTCGGGGCCGACGGTGTGGCTGGTGGCGAAGGCGAGAACGCCGACGTCCGCAACACCAAGTAATCCGTTTTTCTCACTTTCTGACGCATGCGATCGCAGCGCGGCTTCACGCTGGTCGAGCTGCTCGTGGTGTTTGCCATCATGGGCTTGCTGGTGGCCGTGGTGCCGCTTGCCTATGACCGCATGCGCGAATCCTCCCAATACCGAAACACATTGCGCAGCATGCTCAGTGGTCTCAAAAGTGCGCGCTCCACCGCCTTGGCTCAAGGGCGTGATGCGGTCTTTGTGATCGATTTGCAGCACCGAGCCTATCGGGCAGCCGAGGGTTTGGCGCTGCCGATCCCTGAATCGCTTCAGGTGCGTGCCACTGTGGCCGGGACCGAGCTGAGCGCCCAGCAGGAGGCTGCCATCCGCTTCCTACCCGACGGCGGAGCCACCGGAGGCAGTATCGATATTCTGCGCGCATCGGGCCAAGGTGTGCGTTTGCGTGTCGACTGGCTGTCGGGCCGCATTACCCAAGAGGCACTGGCGCCATGAGGCGACGCCAGAGCGGCTTTACTCTGCTCGAGATGTTGGTCGCCTTTTCGATCGCGGCACTCTCGTTGGCCATGCTCTACCGCGCCAGCGGCAGCAATGCGCGTAGCTCTGACAGCATGGAGCGCTCCCAGCGTGCGCTCTTGCTGGCTCAGTCGCTGCTGGCGACTAACGATGCTGTGCCACCTCAGGGTTGGAACGAAAGCGGTGTCTCGGGTGGCATGGCTTGGCATGTCAGTAGCGTGCTGTATCCGCTCACTGGTGATGACCCGCGTGTCCCCCCGATGCATGAACTGCACGTGCTGATCGAATGGCCCGATGGCGGTAAAACGCGCCAGATCGAATTCAAGACCTTGCGGCCCGAGCGAAAGTTGTTGCTGGATGGGGTGCGGCAATGAATTCGACGGTATGTCCTCTGCATAGCGCTCAGCCCTGTCGCGGCTTCACCCTGGTCGAGTTGTTGGTAGCCATGTCTCTGCTCTCGCTGGTCATGCTGGCTTTGGTGTCGGCTCTGCGCACGGCTGCCCAGACTGAAGAGCGGGTGGACCGCAAGTTGCAGTCGGCCGACGAGCTACGACTGGTCAGCAGTTTTTTGCGAGAGGCACTGGGTCGCATCTCTGTTCAGAAGACGCCTCTCATCAAGCAGGCTGGTGATTCACCCTATTTCTTTCGCGGTGAGCCAACTGAAATCAGTTGGCTTGGCGTGCTGCCGGCTCGTCATGGCGTGGGCGGGCGTCATCATCTGCGCCTGTTCTTGAGCTCAACACCTAATGGCAGCGCGCTGGCCTTTCAGTACGCGCCCTGGGTCGGTCCCGCCAATGCGCCTGAGTGGCAGGGCGCAAGCTCAAGCGTTCTGCTTGAAGGTGTGCAGGGCTTTGGCCTTGAATACCTCGATTCACAAGTCGAGCCTCCGAGCTGGAACCCTCGATGGACAGCGGTCGATCATCTGCCCGACAGGGTGCGTGTATCGATTCGGACGTCGACCGGTGACTGGCCCTACATGGTGGTGGCGATGCGGGCGCTGGTGGGCAGCGATCCGTCCATGTCGGGCCCTGTGTTTGGTGGCGGGGCGGCACGATGAGTCGAGTCACGTTGCTGTCCGGGCAGGCGCGCGAGCGCGGCGTGGTGTTGGTCATGGTCTTGTGGATCGTGGCAGCGCTGAGCATCATCGTTGCGGGTTTGACCCTGTCGGTGCGTGAGGAGGCTCGTAGCATGGGCTTGCAGCGTCAGCGTACGGTGGCTGGCGCCGTAGGTGATGGCGCAATACAACTTGCCTTGCGTGAGTTGACCCTGCGTACTGAGCCGTTGCTCCGCACGATGACGGTTGAGTTGTCCTATCAGGGGGTGCCGGTACAGATCGAGGTGATGCCGCTCAACGGCCTGATAGACATCAACAGCGCGCCGTTGCCCTTGTTGGCAAAGCTGTTCGCTGTCGCTGGCGGGGTGCCTGGTCTGGCGGATCAACTGGCCCAAGCAGTGGTACAGCAGCGTAGCACCCCTGGCCCGGGGGGCGCTGTTGAGCGTTTCGATGCGCCCGAAGATCTGCTGCGGGTTCCTGGAATCGATTATGCGCTCTATGCTAAGATCGCCGCGCTCGTAACGGCAGACCTCAGGGGAAGCGGCAAAATCAATCCCATGGCTGCACCGGCGGGCGTCTTGAACGTGCTGGCTGGAGGCAACGCGGGCGTGGGCGAGCGGATACAGGCGGCCCGTGCTGCAGGTGATGCCGGCATCGATACATCATCCCTTGACACCGCGTTCGTGGACCAGAGCCCGATCCGGCGCTTTCGCGTGCGTGCCCGTGTGCCATTGGCCGATGGTGGCTGGGCGATTGTGTCGCGCCACGTCGACATGACGGTTCGTCGCGCCGATGGCTTGCCCTGGCGCACGTTTTACTCAAGCCAAGGGTTTGAGTCAATTCCCCGCAAGAACCCCTAGTTGAACCATGTCCACCCTTTCTTCTGATGACCGTTTCCTGGGGGTCGATCTCGCTTCGCTCTGGCGCGAGATTCGTCGGCCCTGGTCGCGCCTGCACGAATGGCCTGTAATGTCCTGGCTCACGCCTCCAGTGCCCATCCGTCTGTTGCAGGCTGATGGCGACGAGTCAGTTTGGCTGGGCGAGGTCCTGCTGGCCACTTCCAAGTCTGGCAAGCAGCCCTTTGTGGCTGTTGAGCTGCCACTCGACGACGTGCTGTGTCGTTCGCTGGTCCTGCCCCAGGTTCCCGATGACGAGGTGGCCGGTGCTGTTGCGCTCGAAGCCCACGGCGTCAGCCCCTTCGCGGCGGCCGATCTGGTTTGGGGCTTCCGCCTCTCGCCTCGCGAGGGGGGCGGCCGTGAGGCGCAGGTCGTGTTGGCTTCGCGTCGGCAGATCGCGCAATATCTGGACAGTCAATCAACACGTCTGTCGCCGGACCAACAGCCTGAACTTTGGGTGCGTATTGACGCGGGCGCCCCTGTGGTGCTTGCTGGCTACGGTGAGGTTGCTCGGGTTCGTTTTGCCTCCCGGCGCCGCCATTTGGCCTATGGGTTGTTGGCGAGCGCGGTATTGCTGGCCTTGGCAAGTGCCGTGACCCCCGTGCTGCAGTTGCGCATGCGCGCGCTGGAGGCAGACCACGCCTATGAGGATGCACAGAGGCGAACCAAGTTGCTCGTGAAGCAGCGCGAGGCCATGTTGCAAAGTGCCGAGCAAGTGAATGCGCTCCACGATTTGCTCGGCAGTCAGGTTGATTTCATGCGCGTGTTTGAAAAGCTGACCGTGCTGTTACCTGACGACACTTACATTCTGGCGCTCAAGTATCAGGGCGGAAAATTCAACCTCACTGGCCAGACCGCCAATTCGTCTACCGTCATGCAGGCTCTGGGTGGTCAAAGCGGGTTCAAGGAAGTCCGTGCACCTTCTCCCGCCACTCGGGTGGGTGGGGCCAACAACAAAGAGACCTTCATTATCGAGTTCGCTGTCGACCTTGAGCAGTTTGGCATTGCGGCAGCGCCTGCGAATGCCTTGCCCGCTGGCGCAGCTGCAGCTGCGTCCAACGCCGCGCCAGTGTCAGGTGCAGCCCCATTGGTGACGGTGGTGCCGACACCGGCGGCGACCGTCTCTGCTCCGACGGCTCCACCCGCCACCACCCCACCCAAGTTGGTGGCCCCTAAGCCAGTGGCTGTGCCGGCTGGCAAAGGGCCGACCTTCGGTGGCTCGCCAACCATTCCGGCACCTGCGCCCCCGACCCCCAAGACGCCATGAAGAATATCAAATTCCGTGACGTCGCGATTGTCCTTTGCACGCTCGCGCTCGTTTTACTGCCTCTGGCCGGCATGGGCCTATATGTGTTCCAGAAATACCAGTGGGCTGAAGAAAAGCTGCAGGCACTCACCCCTCGTTACAGCCGTTTGATAGGTTTCGAAGCTCAGGGCGCCGACATGGACCGCTTGCTGGAGACGGCGCGTGGCCTTGTCAAACAGTATGCTTATGGCGACGAGCAAGATGCTAACCAGGCCGGCAGCGCTGCGCAGCAAAAAGTGCGTGACATCTTCAACAGCGCCGGGCTGCAGGTCATCAGTAGCCAGGTGTTGCCGGCCAAGGCTGACAAGGGGTTTGATCGTATTTCGCTGGTGTTCCAGGTGGAGGGCACGCAACAAGCCTTCCAGACCGCACTGGCGGTGCTGCCGGGGCAGTCGCCGGTCATCGTGCTCAACGAGCTTGATCTGCACATGATTCTTCCTGTTCCGACAGCGCCGGGGGTGCCTCCTAGGATCTCGGTCCAGTTCCAGTTCAGCGCATTCAGGGTGCATTCATGAAGCGATACGTATTGCATTGCTTGTGGCTGCTCAACGGTGCCTTGTGCGTGCCTATGGCTTGGCAATGGTTGACGCCTGAGGGCGAGTTGAAGAACGTGCACTGGGTGCCGCCTGAGGCTCAGAAATCTGATTTCTCTAAATTGATTGCGGCCTTGCCACCGATCGCACCGGCGGATACCAATCAATTCATGGCCTTGCTCGATCGGCCTCTGTTTTCAGTCACACGGCGTCCGCCTCCCCCGCCGCCACCGCCGGCCCCACCGCCCCCGGTGGATCATTTGGCGTCGGCCGTGCTCAGCGGCATCGTTGATGCAGGACCAGCCAGCACTGTGATGATCAATGTGGCTGGCAACAATCGCCGTGTGCGCTTGAATGCGCAGATCGAGGGGTGGACGCTGACGGCGGTACAGGGCCGCAATGCCACGTTTGTTCGCAATGGTGAAACCAGGGTTGTGCCTTTGCAAAAGGCCAAGATGACCGCCTACGCTGGTCTGTCCCGTGCAGCGCTATCGCCCGCTCCGTCTGCTCCTGTACCATCGGGAGCGCCCGGCGGTGTTCCTTCTTCCCCCGACGCGCATGCCGCCGCACCGGCTGTCACTCCCCAGGCTTCGGCGCTGCGCCCTGTCTTTGGTGCCCCGCGTCAGACCAACCCCCGTTAACCGAGCTAGCTCCGTAGTTTCCATGACTCGATACCGATACGTTCTCACTGCTGTTGCCTTGGCGGTCTCGCAATTGGCGGCGGTCCAGTCCGCCACCTCGGCAGAAGCCGGTTCGACCAACACGGGGGATCCGGTGAGTGTGCCCGCAACCCCTGTATCTGATGCACCGGCCCCAGTTCCGCCAGCTGCTTTGGCCGCGCCCGCTACTGCGGCTGCGGCGGGCATGGTGCCCGCTGTGGCACCGTCTACGGCACCCGCCGTGGCCCCGGTAACGCCCGCCACCGGTAAGGCCGACGCTGCCAGGAGCGACGCCAGTGGCAGCGAGCCGCGCATCATCCGTGGCAATGACCGTGTGATTGCGCCGCCCAAGCCTGTGCCTGCATTGACTGGTGCACCCATCACCTTCAACTTTGAGGAGGCCCCGGTGGCCGATGTGGTGCGGGTCATTCTGGGCGACGTGCTCAAGGTCGATTACGCCCTGCACCCGCCGCTGGCGGGCACCGTCACACTGACTACACGCACGCCGGTGTCGCCCGACCAAGCGGTGTTCCTGCTGGAAAGTGCACTGCAGGCCAATGGCATCCTGATGGTGCGCGATGTGCGCGGAACCTATCAGGTGGGGCGGCCTGATGCTGTCAAGGGCATGGGGACCTCGGCCCGGCAGGTCGACAAGGGCAGTCTGCCGCCAGGGCAGGGCGTGATCATTGTGCCGCTGCAATACATTGGAGCGGGTGAGATGGCCGCCATCCTCAAGCCGCTGATGCCCAGCGATGCGTTGATTCGGGTCGATAACATCCGAAATCTGCTGGTGCTGGCTGGTACCCGCACGCAGGCTGAGGGCTGGTTGGACCTGGTGTCCACATTTGACGTCGATCTGCTCAAGGGAATGTCAGTCGGTGTGTTCCCCCTTAAATATGCGTCGATCGCTGAAGTCGAGGCTGCTTTGCGCATGATGACCCCGGGAGCTACCGCGGCTGCGGCTGCGGCGACGTCGACTGCCGGTTTAGCTTCCGGTGTGACGGCACCGGCAAACACCGGCAGCAGCGCAGCTGGCCGTGCCAGCAGTACGCCAGTGGGCTTGGGTGAGGGTAATCCGTTGTTTGGCGCGCTGCGCATTTTGCCGATTGAACGTCTCAACAGCATTCTGGTGGTCACCCCACGGGCGGCCTATCTTGATGAGGCTCGCCTTTGGATTGAGCGCCTGGACCGTCCCAATGACAACAGCACGGAACCTCAGTTGTTCGTCTACCCAGTGCAAAACGGCAATGCGCGCCACTTGGCCACTGTGCTCAGTGGTATTTTCGGTGACGGGCGTCAGACCGGCAATACAGGTACCAGCGGTGTTGCGCCTGGCCTGAATCAGACCTCTTCCCTGACTAACAGCAGCACACTTAACCGCAGCAGTAGCACCAGTTTGTCCGGCCAAGGTGCGTCTTCGTTTTCAGGGGGGCTGAACCAGACCCAGAACCAAGCTCAGAGTGCCTCGGTGACAGCAGTCAACTTGGTGTCGGGCGTCCGTCTGATTGCCGATGAGATCAACAACGCTATTTTGGTCTACGCCTCGCGACGTGAATTCAACAAGATTGAGTCCACGCTCAAGCGCCTGGACATTCCGCCGACCCAAGTGCTGATAGAGGCCAGCATTATTGAGGTCACGCTGACCGATAACCTCTCGTACGGCCTGCAGTGGGCCTTCAGCAACAAAAGCAGCAATGGTTCCAGCGGTCTGGGCGTACTCAGTACGGTGGCTGGTGGCACCTTGGGTGCGGCGGCTGCGGGTTTCTCGTACACCTTCAAGAACAGCGCGGGCGATGTGCGCGCTGTATTGAATGCGCTAGCCGATAAATCCTTGGTCAACGTGATCTCCAGCCCCTCGCTGATGGTGCTTGACAACCATACGGCCAATATTCTGGTCGGCGACCAAACGCCCGTTAAAACGGGTGACACCAACTATGTCTCTGGTTCGACGGCTGTAACTTCGACCTATCAATACAAGGACACCGGGGTCAGCTTGGGCGTCACGCCCTCGGTCAATGCCGGCAACATGGTTACCATGATGATCAATCAGTCGGTCACCGATGTTGGGCAGGTGGATGTGCCAACCGGGCAGCGTGCCTTCATGCAGCGTCAGATTTCGAGCAAGGTGGCCGTGCGCTCGGGCGAAACCATTGTGTTGGGTGGCCTGATTCGTGACAACAGCACCAAGGGTAGCTCGGGCTTACCGATCCTGGGTGACCTACCCTTGATCGGCGGGCTGTTCGGTGCTCAGACCCGTAATGCCGCAAAAACTGAACTGCTGGTGGTGATCACGCCGAAGGTTGTTCGCTCCGATCAGGAGATCCGCGACGTCAGCGCCGAACTGCGTGATCGCATGAGGGGTCTTTCGCGCATGGTTGAGTCTAGCGGTGCGACCCCTTTCACCACTCCCAGTAAATTAGGTGTACCCGCCACCGGTTATGCCATACCGGCTCCAGTCCCTGCTGCGGTTACGCCGGCATTGACAACGGCGCCGGCTTCTTCTCAACCTGCGAAATGATCTGTCAACAGGAAATCCGCAATATGTCTATTAGTAGTGTTCGTCGTGCCTTTGGCGTACGCCGCCTAGCTGCCCTGGCGGCTCATACGCTGGTCTTGGCCGGTTTTGCCGCTGTCATGACTGGCTGTGCCATCCTCAAGCCCGAGCCGCCTGAGCAGAAGGTGACTCAGCGTGCCACGGCCTACTGGCAAGCCCGCGTGGCCGGAAAGATCGATCAAGCCTATCCTTACCTCACGCCCGGCTACCGCAGCCTGCACACGGTGGACCAGTTCTGGGGCACTGTGGGCTCGGGTGCGGGGCTCAAGGGGGCGCAAGTCGTTCGCGTGGCCTGTGAAGCCGAAAAATGCAAGGCCACCGTCCGCCTGGATGTGGTACCGATGATTCCGGGTGTCGCCTCGGGCATCGTGTCCACCCATCTTGAAGATACTTGGCTGCTTGAAGGTGGCCAATGGTGGCGCTACGAAGCGCCTTGAGTCGAGGGGAATGTATGTGCCTGGCTTTGCTTGAGGTAGACTGAGAATGCGACTTTGGTTGCGGTGTTGCATTTAATCAACACAAATATTCATGCCTGCTTTGCAACTGGCTTGGGCGCAAACTGCTGTGCTACCATCTCCTCGCGTAATCAATCGTGGTAGTTGCGCTTACCAACTTTTTAACTGGAGTTTGATATGAGAAAAAATGTTTTGGCCCTGAGTATTGCTGCCATGATTGGTGGCCTGGGCTTCGCTGGCGCTGCTTCGGCTGGCGTCATCGTCGGTACTAGCACCCCTACTGCTACCACTCTGGGTGCATCTAACGCTTCTAGCTTCACCGTGTCGCAAGGCGGTGTCGGTCACCAGCTGATCGTCCCTTACTTCACCACCCAAGCCGGCAACATGTCTGTGGTTCACATCGTGAACACCGACACCAGCAACGGCAAGGCTCTGAAGGTTCGCTTCCGCGGCGCTTCGAACTCTGACGACATCATGGACTTGCAAGTTCTGCTGTCGCCTGGTGACGTGTGGACCGCTGCTGTGGCCCAAGGTTCGGATGGCATCTCCACCCTGACCACCTACGACAACACTTGCACCTACCCCAAGCTGACCAAGGGTGTGGCTCAACCGTTCGTGACCAGCCGTCTGAACCCGAACCTGACCACCGCTCAAATCGCTGAAAACACCCGCGAAGGCTATGTTGAAATCTTCAACATGGCTGACATCCCGTCGGCTTCTGTCTACACCGTGGGCACGAACACCGCTTCCAAGAGCGCTCTGTACAGCACCATCAAGCACGTCGCCGCAACCGAAACCCCGGCTTGCGACAGCGCTGTTCTGGACGCAACCCTGCTGACCAACTACACCGCTGAAGCTGCTGCAGCAGCCGTTGGCTTCGCAACTCCGACCGGCGGCCTGCTGGGCGACTGGTACATCATCAACACCGGCAACACCACCGTGTTCTCGGGTTCTGACACCGCTCTGGTGGCTAACGGCCGTGGCAACTTCGTGTTCCACCCGCAGCTGCCTTCGGCTGTGGCTAGCCCTGAGCTGTACACCGCTGACCCGGCCCTGGCTTCCGCTGCAAAGGCTGTGACCGCCAAGACTTCGACTGGCGCTGGTACCGTGACGACCGCCGCTGTGATCGCTGCTGCTTACTACGACCTGCCTGACCTGTCGACCCCGTACCTGACCTCCACCACCACTGGTGATCTGACCGGTCCTCGCAAGCAAGCCGCTACGCTGACTGGCCAATTGGCTGTGACCTCGATCACCAATGAGTACGCTCGTGACCCGAGCATCGCTGCTCAAACTGACTGGGTGTTCTCGATGCCCACCCGTCGTTACAGCGTGGCTCTGGACTACAGCACCACCACCAATGGCGTGAGCACCCCGACTCCGGTGTACTCGTACGTCGGCGCTGGCAACGATGGCGGCACCACCACCATCCCGACTGCTACGACTCCTGCTCAGTACTTCAGCAAGGACAACACCAAAGTCGTGAGCGGTCAGATCTGCGTGAACGCCGACGGTCAATCCTTCTGGAGCCGTGAAGAGTCGGTTGCTTCGGCTGCCGCTGTGTTCTCGCCCAGCCAACTGACCACCTACCGCTTCTGCGGCGAAACCAGCGTGCTGAGCTTCAGCGCCACTTCGCCCCTGGGTGCCAACCTGGCCCGTCAAACCACCACCGCTGGCTACACCAACGGTTGGGGCGTCGTGACCACCAGCAATACCACCGGTTCTACCCCGGTTGCTCTGGGTCTGCCGATCCTGGGTTCTTCGTTCATCAAGCTCAGCAACACTGCTGTGACCCCGAACGTGAACTACGGCCTGACCCTGCCGCACCGCTCGGTGGCAGCTGTTCTGAACTAATCAGCGGCACTTTTTCGCGCTAGCGCGATCAGAAAAGGCGGGGTTCATCCCCGCCTTTTTTTATGGAATTTGCTGAAAGAGTGAGTAGTTTTCAATGACCCATCGAACCATGGCCCCTCGTTATCCGTTGCTCGTCTCCTCGGCCGCCTTGGCGGCTTTGTTGTTGGGGGCCCAGGCCGCGCAGGCCCAGGGGGCTGCCGCGTCGACGGCAAGCATTCTTTTGCGTGGCGATAAGCAGTTGCAAGTGAACAGCGATGACATGCAAGCCGATGCCTGGTTGCGTGTGCCACCAGAATCGCGTGCCACCGTGCTGTCTGATGCGAATGCTGTAAGCCAAGTGAGCAGCAACCTTTATGTGCGCCGCATGATGGCGGCTCAGGCTCGCGAAGCAGGGCTTGACAATGATCCCAAGCTGGCCGCTGCGATCCGCATCGTGCAGGACAAGGTGCTGTCGGATGCTTGGCTGGAACGCATTGATGCTTCGGTGACGAACAATGAGGCTGCCATTGACAGCATCACACGCGACGTCTATCGCGCCAACCCAGACCGTTTCAAGCATGGCGGTCAGGTGCATGTGAGCCATATCCTGATCCAAGGCACCTCGGACGAGTCGCGCGAGCGCGCCGACAAACTGCTGGCTGAGTTGAAGGCTGGCGCCAAGTTTGATGAAATGGCGAAGGCGCAATCGCAAGATCCGGGCAGTGCCCAACGCGGTGGTGACCTGGGCTGGTTCGAAAAGGGCCGCATGGTGCCAGAGTTTGAGGAAGCCGCGTTTGCGCTCCAGAAGCCGGGGGAACTCAGTGGCTTGGTCAAGACCCAGTTTGGCTACCACATCCTCAAGCTGGATGAGCGTCGTGAGCCCGGTGTGAGTACCTTCATAGAGGTGCGCGACAACCTGCGCAAAGAGGTGGTTGCCAAGCGCTTGCAGGATGCACGTTCTGCTGCGGCTCAGAAGATCCTCGAGGGTGCAAAGCCCGATGCCGAGGCGGTGCGCGCCTTCTCTGCGGCACAAAAGCCCTGAGGCTAGCCTGGATGAAAGCGGGCCGGAGATCGAGCCGGCCCATTTTCTTTCCATTGGTGCCTGAACCCTTTTTTCACTTTATATGCTGACTGTCTGGAACGAGTTTCGGTCCATCTGGCGCGCGCGCGCCTTGGTGAATGTGCTGACGCGCCGCGAGATATCTGGCCGTCATGCCGGAACGGCTGCCGGCATTTTCTGGCTTTACATTCAGCCCCTGTTTTCAGTGGCCGCCTTTTACCTGGTGTTCGACGTGGTGTTCGCCATGCGCCAAGGCAGCGGGGCGCACAGCACGGGCGTTGGCACCTTTTTGGTGGTGGGGGCCTTGCCTTGGATGGCGTTTTGTGACGCGCTGATGCGGGGCATGAACAGCCTGCTTGATGCGGGTGGTTTGCTTCAGAAGAATCCGATGCCGCCGGTGTTTTTTGTGGTCAAGTCGGTCTTGGCCAGCAGTGTGATTTTTGGCCCGCTGCTGCTGTTGATGGGCTTGGCCTATGCACCTTTGCACGGCTTTGCCGCCGCACTGACGGCCTTGCTTCCCTTGTTGTTGCTGCAGGTCCTGCTGAGCTTTCTGCTGGCGTACACACTGGCGATTCTCGCCGCGGCCCTGCGCGATACGGTGCAGTTTGTAGGCTTTCTCGTCTCCGTAGGAATCTATCTGACGCCGGTTTTGTTCCCGGTCACGCTGTTCCCCGAGAACTGGCGGTGGTTGCTGTGGCTCAATCCGATGACGGCTTTTGTGCTGGCCTACCAGCAGATTTTGCTGCAGGGCGCCTGGCCAGAGCCCGGCGTGTGGGTGGCGGTGGGAAGCTGGACGTTGTTGGTGGGTGCCGCTTTGAATGTGCTGGTCAAGCGCAGCCGTGATCAGTTGGTGGATTGGCTATGAGCGAGCAAGTGAGCACACAACAAAACGTACTGAGCGTACGTGACTTGGGCAAGGAATACCGGCTTTACGCTTCGCCGCGCCAGCGCTTGGCCGCCTTGCTGCGCAGCAAGGCCACCTACCGCAGCCACTGGGCTATCCAAGGGGTGACCTTCGACCTCGTGCGGGGGCAGTGCATCGGCGTGATCGGCGACAACGGCGCAGGCAAGAGTTCATTGCTCAAGCTGCTGGCAGGTACCTTGACGCCGACCCGTGGCACGATTGAGCGGGTGGGCCGCGTGACCGCGATTCTGGAGTTGGGGGCGGGCTTTCACCCGGAATTCAGCGGTCGTGACAATTTGTACTTTGCCGGCAATCTGATCGGTATCGAGCATGAACAGATGGCTGAACTGGAACCCAGCATCATTGAGTTCTCCGAACTCGGAGATGCAATGGACCGACCGGTCAAGACCTATTCTTCTGGGATGTCGGTGCGTCTGGCCTTCGCCTTGGTCACGGCGGTGCAGCCCGATCTGCTGATCATCGACGAAGCGCTGGCCGTCGGTGATCAGCACTTTCAAAAGAAATGCATCGACCGCATCATGGCCTTCAGGGCCAAGGGATGCACGATTCTGTTTTGCTCGCACAGCCCGTACCATATCCGTCACCTGTGCGATCGTGCATTGTGGTTGCATCAAGGTCGGGTGCGCCAGTTCGGCGAAACCGAAGAGGTTCTGGGATCCTACCTGGTGCACAGCAGATTGCTGGACGAAGGCCAGCCCGACGTGGCCGAGCCGCAAGCGGAGGCCGCAGCGGCCCCAACTGGCCCACCCCCCCCGCCTGCAGATCCGGCCCAGGCCCATGTGGTATCGGTCGAATTGGCCAACCTGGTCGAGGGTGAGGACATGCCTCGCCTCAACAGCAAGGACTTGGTGGCCACCATCGTGGTGCGCGGGCGTGGTGACGAGCGGCCCAATGTGGGCTTCATGATTGAACAGTCCAAGGGCGTGGGAATCACGTCGTTGGCTACCCACGAAGAGGGCGCTCATCCGGTGTCATTGGGCAACGGGCTGTGGCGTTCCATCCTGACCTTTCCGAACCTGCCTCTGCACAGTGGCGATTACGTGATCAGTGCCTATGTATTCGACGAAAGCGGCCTGATTGTGTACGACCAGTGGTTCCAGTTTTTCCATTTCCGCTTTGTGTCTCCGACGCTGATGCCGGGGCTGGTTCATCTGCCTCATCGCTGGGAATAGGCCTCGTCATGCGCGAGCGCTCTGATCAATTTTCCATGGCGCCGGTGCGCCCTCATCACCATGTCCCTTCTTGATTTCCTGTGGCGCCGCTGGCGCGATTCGGGGCCATGGTCGGCCGACCAGATCCACGACGAATGGTTCAGAGCTCATTTTGGCTATGCGGCCGACATGGTGCATGGATGGCTGGGCTCGGTGCTTGACCTGAGCCAGGCAAGGCTTCTGAATTTTGGTGTCGGTGACGGCATCACCGACTTGAGTTTGATGCTGCGCCATGGGGCCCGCCACATCGAGGGCGTGGATATCCGGCAGGAATACCGGCGTCTGCCGCACATCGCAAGGGAACAATTGGGCCTGCGGCGCCTGCCCAAAGGCCTGCACTTCAAGACCATTCGTCCCTCCGAGCCCTTGTCGGGCCGTGGTCAAGTCGACGGGGTGATCAGTTGGTCTACCTTCGAGCACATCCAGCGCGACCAACTTGAGCCGATTGCCCTCGATTTGTTCCAACTGATCCGACCGGGGGGCTATTTCTTTTTGCAGATTGAACCCCTGTACTTCTCGCCTTATGGTTCTCATTTGCGGCGCTATGTGGAAGAACCCTGGCACCATCTGCAGTTGCCTGACTCTGCGCTCTGGGACCGTGTGCTTGCGCACCAGGGCGAGATCAATGCTGAAGAGCGTGATTTCGGCTTCGAGGCCTTTGGCCCCGAGGGCTACAAGAAGTTCGTGTTTGATGAATATCTGGCGCTGAACCGCTTGACCGCTGATGAACTGGTCGCCTTGCTGCGCAAGGCGGGCTTTGAGGTGGCTCGAGAGGAGCGGCGTCGCATGGCGCTTGAAATCCCTGAGGCCTTGCGCAACAGCCATCGTGAGGCCGATCTGCTGACCAACGAGATCATTCTGCTGTTGCGTCGTCCTGTCTGAGGCCAGGGCGCTCGAGAGCCCGGACGCCCGCCCCAGGTTTGTAGCGAAGCGCAGGTTTTTCGATCACGTGCCAGGAGAGGGCGGCGCAACCAAGGCTCAACAGCAGCGAGAGCAGCAAAAGAGCGGGCAGTGGGTGATCGGGCCCCCAAAGCATGACTACGCATTGCTGCACAGGAAAAGCGTAAATGTAGAGCCCATAGGAAAAGTCGCCCCAGCGTCCAGCTTGGTTCAGAACGGGCCAACTGAGCGTACCAAAGGCCAAAGTCAACACGGGTATGAGCAAAAGCGCGGCAGGCATGGTCAAGCCCAGAGCGTGCAGGCCGGCGGCCAGGAGCGCGGCGCTCATGAGGACTGGGCCAATCCGCTCCTGCCACAGCGGGCGCAGGTGTTGCAGAAACACACCTGAAACAAAGCAACAGCCCAACTCTAGCGACCAGATGCGTGGGTAGGGGCCTGGGCTAGAAAAAATCCATCCCAAAGCCAACCACGTCCCCAGCCAGACCAGCAGCAAGGGGCCACGCCGCTGCAGCAAGCCAAGGCGGCCGCACAGAAGCAGACCAAGGTAGCAGCCCACCTCGTAGGGGATGGTCCAAAGCGAGCCATTGACGGCGCGTGCGAAAGGGTTGTCAGGGAACACACCGGGCAGGGTCTGCTGAATCCAGAATACCCCCGTAGCGAGATAAGCCCAGGTCTCACTGTTGGCGAAATAGGCGGTCCAGTGCTGGCGGCTCAGGAGAGGCCCGAGGACGAGGCTGCTCAGCAGCGTGACGCATGCGAGCGCCGGCCAGATGCGCAAGGCGCGACGTTGCAGAAAGCGCCACGGATCTGGGTCGCGTTCCCAACTGCCGCTGACGAGGTAGCCGCTGATGACAAAAAACACCATCACACCCAGATAACCCCAGGTGGCGAACACCAACGGCGTGCTCTCTGGTCGTCCGCTGAGGGCAAGCTGATGGCTGTAAAGCACCATGGCGGCCGCCAGCAATCGCACGGCGTCAAAGTTGTTGCGGGCGCCGACCCTGGACAGGCCGACCCGGGTGTGTTCAGTCGCCATTTGGGCCAGGCACGGCAAAGGCAGTGGGCCTTAGACCGGCGCGGTGGCGGCGCGACATCTCGCCGTAGGCCGCTTCGAGCCCCCGGGCAAACAAGGGCGTGTTGAACAAAGGGGTGCTGTCGCGTTGTGCCAGCAGTTTGGCGCGCAATTGGGCCAGATCCTCAGGTTGGCGGGCCAGCGCCAAGGCGCGTGCCTCGTAGTCGGCCGCCGTTTCGGTGACCAACTCTGGCAGGCCCACGGCGTGCAGCAGGCTGGCGGCCACGCGCCCCGCAAAGGCCTGGCCCAGACAGGTCAGCACTGGCAGACCGACCCAAAGCGCGTCGCTGGCGGTGGTGTGGGCGTTGCAGGGCAGGGTGTCGAGAAACAGATCGGCCAGGCGATGCCGGGCCAAATGCTCGGGCAGGTTCACACGCGGCGCGAAGACCAGGCGCGATGGCGCCACACCGCGGCGCTGCGCCTCGTAACGCAGGTTGGCTTCGACATCACTGCTGTCACGCAGCAGCCACAGCACGCTGCCCTCGACCTGTTCCAGCAGTCGCATCCAGATGTCGAAGGTACCAGGGCGGATCTTGAAATTGTTGTTGAAGCAGGCAAATACAAAGCCCCGCTCGGGCAGGCCCTGCGAAGCCCGTGTGGGTGTATTGATGGCGATGGGGCGCAAGCGGTCGTTGACCTGGTAGCTGTAGGGTAGCTGCACGATCTTTTCATCGTAGTAATCACCGTGGTTGAAGGGCGTGACAAGCGCATCGCCTACTATGTAGTCATACACGCTCGAGCCGAGGCTGCCCGGATAGCCCAAGTAGTTGACCAGCACAGGCGCGGGTTTGAGCGCAAAGATGCCGTTGCGCGAGTGCGCCGTGAATCCCTTCAGGTCGACCGCAATCTCGATGCCGAGCTGTCCTATCAATGCGCAGATCTGCTCGTCAGAAAGGTCGGGCACATGGTGGAATTGGTCGAACGCAGTTTCGAGCCGGGTGCGCATAGGGCTGCGGTCGTTGGGCCCGTAGGAGATCGCGACAAGTTCGAAGCAGCTGCGGTCATGCAGCTCGAACAGCTCAGCCATCAGAAAAGCTGTGGCGTGTTCGTGGAAGTCGGCAGACACATAAGCCAAGCGAATTTTGGCTGCCGTTGCCACGCGCTTATGCGATGAAGGCCTGAAATTGGCGGGGGGCTGATATTTTGTGATCAAGCTGCGCGCCGTGCGCTGGTGCAGTGCGGGGTCGTCATACAAGGCTAGAAGTGCAAAAGGGGTCGACACGGATTCGCCGGCCAGGATGCGCTCACGAAGCTGAGCCAAGTGGGGGCCTTCATCGGTCCAGTCGCAGCTCATGCAGCGGGAGCAAGCCAGCTCGGTGAGAACTCGGAAGTCGTCGGGGCGGCTCTGCAGCAGGGCGGCCATGTCCAGGGCTGCTTCATAGCTGCGTTTCAGGCCGTTCAAGGCCTCGGCCCGCTGCAGCCGTGCTTCAAGGTGCTCGGGCTGCCGCAGCAGGGCTTGCTGGGCCATGGCCAGGGAATCTTCGTAGCGGCTGGCCAGAAAAAACGCCTGGCTCTTGCCGGTCCAGGCCTCCACATTGTCGGGCTCCAGCTGGAGGACCTGATCAAAACTGGCCTGAGCTTCGTCGTGACGGTGCTGTAACAGCAAGATGTTGGCCTGTGTGTGCAGCGCCGACAGATAGCCCGGTTGCAGCGCCAGAGCGCGCCCGCAGGCGCGCAGGCCGTCTTCCAACCGGCGTTCACTTTTGTAGGCATTGCCCAGATTGTTCCAGGCTCTGGGATCCTGTGGCATCGCGCGCACGCAGCGCTCCAGGCAGTCTACCCCCTCGCGTACACGTTCTGACTGGGAGAGAAGCACGCCCAACAACTGCAGTGCCAAGCCATGCTCGGGGGCCTTCTTGAGGATCTTTCGGTACAGCGCTTCGGCGTCTTTGCCGCGGCCGCATTTCTGGTGTTCCAGCGCTTCGCGCAGACTGGGAAGGTGGGGGTCGAGGTGGAGGTTCATGGCAGAGCCGACGGGAGAGTAGGACGGGTGTGCCTGGGTCAGCCTGGTGGGCTGGAGTGTCTGTTGTTTTCGTACTCTGCCAGCAGGTCGGGTGGGCTGGGCGGTGCGGGCTCACCAAGGCCGTTCAGATAGTCTTGAAGATAGAACTCAGCAGTGACATCGAGTCCGTCCAGCTCTGGGTGACGTCGTGGTGGGTTAGGCGCTCGGCCACCGAGGAATGCCTGCTCGCGCAACCGCAGCAGCTGTTCCAGCCACTGCTCAGCCGTCGCTGGGCAGTCCTGCAGCCAACTCCAGGGCCGGCCCTGGAGTCGCTCCGGAAAGGCGCCCAGTTCGGGGGCCAGTACGGGCAGGCCAGCGCGCAGCACTGCACTCAAGGTGTAGCTGTAGGTCTCGGGCCATTGGGCTGGGAACCAGGCCAGATCGGGTGCCAGCCATTGCAGCAGGGCAGGAAGGTCTTCTTCCGAATAGGCGCCATGTACGGTCAGGCGGGCACGTGGCTGGGTGGTCAGTGGGCGATAAGCATAGCCCAGCAGGTGGAATTCAAGTGGCAGGCCACGGCGAGCGGCCTCCAGTGCCACGGCCTCGAGGATATCGGCGCCCTTGATCTGGCTCAGTGCGCCCAGCACCACCACCTTGAGCGGACGCGCGGCATCCAGGGCCGCGGGCACGGGCAGTGGCAGCACCTCGCCATGGGGCAGGTCGGTGTGCGGCACGGCCCTCACCTGTGCCGTGGGGGCGTAGCGAATCAGGCGGGCCGCCGCGTCGCGGCTAGGCGCCAGTACATAACGTGCATTTTCAAGAAACGGCTGGAACCTCTTGCGCCATTGGGCAATGTCCACGCCGTCGGGTGCCGGGGTCTTCTGCAGGCAACGTGTACATTGCTCCGCGCCTTGTTCTCCACAATAGCTGCCTTGCGCGTCGGTCAGGGAGATTTGTGGGCAGATGCTGTAGAAATCGTGTGCAGTGAAGTCGTAGCTCAGGCCCAGGCTGCGGGGCAATTCGAGGATGGCGGGGTCGTGGTCCAACACGTGGTGGTAGTGCAAGTGGCAAACGTTGAGCCAACGCAGCGCGTCGATCAAGCGGGGCAACTCTTGCGGCACCAGAAAGCGGATCGACAGGCCTTCGCCGACTGCGGGCCAGCTCAGTCGTAGTTCATGCTCACCCTCCGGGGCCAATTGGAGACAGATGGCCCGCCCCTGCAAGTGCTCAGCCAATTCTTTCGCGTGGCGAAGCGTGCCACCGCCGCGCTTGTGCAGCACAGACACCAGCACAGGCCGTTCACTGGCTAGGATGCGCAGGCGGTCAACTGCCTGGCGCGCGGCGCGTGCTGGATCGCGGCCCAGAAAATCGTGGATGGCCGCCTCGTAATCGGGGTGCAGTCGCCGCAAGGTTTGCATGGCGGCCAGTTCGCGTGCGTTCTTGCTTTCGCCAAAGCTCACCCCTCCGGTGTGCAACACAAAGGTATCAAGTGCATGCAGGTGGCGCCAGCCGGCGCGTGAGGCTCTGCAGCAGAAGTCGTTTTCCTCGCCATAGCCCTTGCCGAAATTGGCGACATCGAAGAGTCCCACCTCCTGCAGGCAGGCGCGGCTGATGTACATGCAAAAACCGATGCCGGTCGGGATGTCGACGGCCTGGCCTGCGCATTCACGTGCGAACAAAGCGTCGAGCTGGGCCGTGTCGTAGCCCATGGGCAACTCGTTGGGTTCGCAAAAACGCGGGTAGCTGCAGATGGTGGCGTTGTTCGAGAACGGCGTGACGCTGCCAACCCGCTGGCCTTGGTCGGCATGGCGTACCAGACGGTCCAGCCAGTCGTTGGCCACCTCCGTGTCGCTGTTGAGCAGCAGCACGTCGTGATCGTCGTGGAGTGCCATGGCGCGGTTCACTGTGGCCACGAAGCCGAGGTTCTGCGGGTTCTCCAGCAAAAGCATGCGAGGCTCGCGGCTGGCCAACTCGCGCAGCCAGTCACTCAGCGCAGGCTCGGGACTGCAGTCGTTGACTACCACCAGGCGCCACGGGGTTTGCTGCGGCCACGCCAGTACCGATTGAAGACAGCGCTGGGTGTCGTCCAGGCCTCGGTACACCGGCACGACGATGTCGACGGTGCGCCGCTTGGGCGCGGACGGTTGAGTCTGCGCCTCGACGGCTGGCGCAGGGGACGACGGGGAACTGGGCACAGGCTCTTGCCTACCCAGGGCCTGATTGAGGCGGCGCTTGAGCACGCCCAATGGGCGGGTCAGGCGAAAGGCGAGCGACTGTTCCATGCCGCGCAGGTAGCCGTAAAGCTGCTGGCTCTGGGTCTGCAATTCTCGGTTCTGCCGGCTCAGTGCTTCGTTGTCATGCAGCAGCTTCGTCTTGAGGTTGAGCAAAACCAGGTTCTGGTTTTGCAGGTCGCTGCTGCGTTCACGCAGGAACTGCGCCTGACGCTGGTTTTCCCGCTCAGTCTGCTCGGATTCTTCGCGCCGCTGCTGCAGCGTCTGCTCGCAGCTTTCCAGGCGCTGGCGCAGCAATTGGGTCTCTCGTTCGTGAGCGTCCAGCGCCAGTTTGGTGTGTTCGGCCATGGCAAGGTAGTCGGCCGACATCGGCCAACCCAGGCTGACCTCCAGGTGGCTGGCCATTGCGAGCTCTGCCGGGCCCACCGGTAACTCCAGCCAGGGGTCATCGGTGTAAAGCAGTGCTACTGTGCTGGTGTGGGCTTGCGGGCCACCGAGGAGCAAGCCGCTGTGACGGCCCTGTTCAAGCACGCTGCGGCTGTCGTGTCCATCCACCCATTGCCACAGTGGATGACCCGATGCATCGCGCAGGCACAGTTGGTGCAGGTGCAGGAAACCCGGGCGGTCGGCCGGATCCAGGCGCAACCGGGTGATCGACAGGCCGGGGGGCAACTCAAAGCGCAGCGTTTGCAGTTCGGTGCCAATGCGGCCGGTTGCTTCGACCTTGCGATCTTCCTGGTAGCCGGCGGTGTCGCCCAGGTAAAGACAGGCACTGAACAAGGCCTGTGCTGGCTCGTCTGTGGGGGGAGGCAGCGTGGCATGGGGGCGACCGGGGCGGGCTGCGGCGATGAATTGGTAGGTCAGCGCATCAGGTAAAGCCAGCAAGTGGCGAGCAACGGCTGGCGGCAGGCGGTCGAAGCAGGTTTTAAATTCAGACGCTGGCAGCGTCCGCACGATGGTTTCCAGGGTCTCAATACCCCAGTCATTCTGGCCCATGAAACGGACCAGCGACTGGCGGGTGAAAAAGCGCAGGTGGGTGCTATCGAGCAGGCCTTCCTCGCGGTAGCGAAACTCGCCTTCCATCAGTTCGGCAATCAGGCCGGCATAGGCTGCGTTGGGTATGGAGATCAGTACCTGTCCATCGTCGGCCAACAACTCGCGGCATGCTGCCAGCACCCGCTCGGGCTGGCGCAGATGCTCGAGAACGTCGGCACAGATGATGTGATCGTAGCGCTGGCCGGCGAAAAGATCAGGCAGTTCGCAGTCGTCGAGGTTGGCCACCTCGACGCGGCGGTAGTCGGGGCGGGCCAGATCGGCTTCGCGCTCGTTGAGCGTCACGCCATCGATGCAGCAACCCTTCAGCGCCCTCAGGTGACGGCCCAGGGCGCCGTTGCCGCAACCCAGATCCAGAATCAGGGCGCCGGGGCGCACCAACTCGCTCAATACCGACAGCGAAGTACGATCCTGCTGGTTGATTTCGCGGGCGTAGACATGGAGCGATGGGGGGCTGCTTAACATGCCAGAATTATGACCGTTCGAGCTCGTCAGTCCGGCTCCTGGCAGGGGTACTGCGCCCCGCGTGGGCCAGGTTTTGCCGATTTTGGCGCGCGCACATTGCCACCGAACTAGAATCCGGACACTGATCATGCGCCGGCACAGGCCGCGCCTCTCCCATTCAAATCCCCGTCTGATAAGA
The DNA here is from genome assembly GCF_059416245.1 of Curvibacter sp. GW821-FHT09D12. Classification (NCBI taxonomy): domain Bacteria; kingdom Pseudomonadati; phylum Pseudomonadota; class Betaproteobacteria; order Burkholderiales; family Comamonadaceae; genus Curvibacter; species Curvibacter sp. GW821-FHT09D12. The sequence continues at coordinate 55,132 of NZ_JBWKOU010000024.1, forward strand.
AAAGGTTCTTCATGCAGGCACTGAAAGCTGTATCTCCCGAAGCGTTCGCAGGGAAATCCTGGAAGCGTCCGGGCAATTACATGTACGCTGCCGGGTACGACATGATTCCCGTGGTTGCGGCCGAGCTGCTCAAAGTGGCGGCCTGCCTGCCGCTGGCCTTTGTCCAGAACTCGGGGCGTTGGCAATTGGTGGCGATCATGTCACTTCAACCGGGCACCAACTTGCTCGTCGGTCCGCAGGGCCAGTGGTTGGGCGATTACGTGCCGGCGCTGTTGCGCGGTTACCCATTTACGCTGGCCAAGACAGAAACCGCACAGGACACAGGGTCGGATGAGGACGAATACGTGCTCTGCACCGCCGACAAGGGGCCGCACCTCGCGCCCGCGGGACAGGGGGAGGCCTTTTTCGGTGCGGATGGTGCGCCTTCTGTGGCGCTGCAGCAGACCATGGACTTCCTAGTCAGTATCGAAAAGAGCCGAGCCATGACACAGCGTGCCGTGGACGCTCTGGTTGCGGCCAAAGTCATCGTGCCCTGGGAGCTCATGACGACCCATAATGGCGTAACCAGCCCCGTGCAAGGCTTGCACCGACTGGATGAGGTCGCATTTGCTGCCCTCAAGCCTCGTGGCATGCTGGCCACGCTGCAAGCTGAAGGTGCAGTGCCGATTGCTTACGCCCACCTATACTCGCGTGAGCACTTTAACAATCTTAAACGCGCGATCAAGGCCCAGGAATCGCTGCGCGGCGTGCGCTGAGCGTGCTGACTCTGGTGACCCTGATGGGATGCCGGCCGTGGGCCGAGTCGAGAAAGCGGCCTGCTTTTCCGGTGCTGGAGCGTGCATGGTTGTCCTGACGGCGCTGGCGTTCGTCGTCGCCTTGCTTTGCGGCGGCCTGATCGTGGGGCGTCGGCTGGGATTGGGGCGCACCCGCTATGGCGACGACAAGCCGCAGCGCTTTCACGTTGGTGACGTTTCACGGCTGGGGGGACTGGCTGTTGGGGCCGGATTGGGCGTGGCCTGGATTGTTGGTGCGCTGATCGATAGCCGACTTGTCACCCTGAATCTATATCTGGACACTTGGTATGTGCTGTCCTGGCTGTTGGTGTTGCTACCTGCAGTGGTGGTGGGACAGATGGAAGACGTCACTCAGCGCCTGTCGGTGCACTACCGCTTACTGGCCACTTTGCTATCGGGTGTCTTGGCCTGTTTATTTCTCGATGTTGGCGTGCCGCGACTTGGCGTAGCTTGGCTGGACGCGATCTTGCTCGCCTGGCCCTGGACTGGCAGTCTACTGGCTGTGTTGGCCATTGCTGGTTTGCCGCACGCCTTCAACATCATCGACGGGTATAACGGCCTGGCTGGCACCGTGGCCTTTTTGGTCTGCCTTGCTTTGGCTCATGTGGCGCTGCAGGTGGGCGACCGCGCCATGGCTGCACAGATGATGGCGCTGGCAGGCGCTACGGCGGGTTTTTTGTTTTGGAACTATCCGCGCGGCTTGATCTTCGCTGGCGATGGAGGCTCCTATTTGTGGGGCGGGGTCATTGCTTTGGCCTGCGTCACCCTGGTCGAGCGCCACCCCACGGTGTCGCCTTGGTTCCCGGCATTGCTTTTGATTTATCCAGTGTGGGAAACCGTGTTTTCGATCTATCGTAAGCTGGTCCGTGGGGGCTCGCCCAGCGTTGCGGATGCATTGCACTTTCATCAGTTGATCTATCGTCGTCTCGTGCGCCGCGTGATCCACGACGACCATGCCCGTCAAATCCTCACGCGCAACAACCGCACTTCACCCTATCTCTGGGGTTTCACCGCCCTGACCGTGTTCCCGGCAGTGCTGTTCTGGCAGAACACCCCCGTGCTGATGTTCTTCTGCGGTCTCTTCGTCGTGACCTACGTCCTGGCTTATCTGGCCATTGTTCGTTTCAAGGTGCCGGGCTGGTTGCGGCGCTGAGCTGCGCGCCATATGCGGCACAATTCGCCTGTGTCGCTGGGGTGCTTGTGCGCCAGCGTCTATCGCCAACCTGCAGGCCGGCCCCGGCCGCCAGCGTTTTCACCTTCATCCAGTTCAGACCATGACCGAACTCCAATCCATTGCCCCGCGCGACAAGGCCGAGATCCTGGCCCAGGCGCTGCCCTACATCCGCAAGTTCCACGGCAAGACGCTGGTCATCAAGTACGGTGGCAATGCCATGACCGACCCGGCCCTGCAGGCTGACTTTGCCGAAGACGTGGTGCTGCTCAAGCTGGTCGGCATGAACCCGGTGGTGGTGCATGGCGGCGGCCCGCAGATCGAGACGGCCCTGAACCGCCTGGGCAAGAAGGGCGAGTTCATCCAGGGCATGCGGGTGACCGATGCCGAGACCATGGAGGTGGTCGAGTGGGTGCTGGCCGGCGAGGTGCAGCAGGACATCGTGGGTCTGATCAACCAGGCCGGCGGCAAGGCCGTGGGCCTGACCGGCCGGGATGGCGGCATGATCCGCGCCCAGAAACTCAAGATGCTCGACAACCAAGACCCCAGCAAAGAGTACGACGTGGGCCAGGTGGGCGACATCGTCTCGATCGACCCCAGCGTGGTCAAGGCCTTGCAGGACGATGCCTTCATTCCCGTCATCAGCCCGATCGGGTTTGGCGAGGACAACGAAAGCTACAACATCAATGCCGACGTGGTGGCCAGCAAGCTGGCCACCGTGCTCAAGGCCGAAAAGCTGGTGCTGCTGACCAACACGCCCGGCGTGCTCGACAAGTCGGGTCAACTGCTGACCGATCTGACGGCCAAGCGCATCGATGAGTTGTTTGCCGACGGCACCATCTCGGGTGGCATGCTGCCCAAGATCGCGGGGGCCCTGGATGCTGCCAAGAGCGGCGTCAATGCCGTGCACATCATCGATGGCCGCGTGCCGCACGCCATGCTGCTTGAAATCCTGACCGATCAGGCCTACGGCACCATGATCCGCTCGCATTGAGCGGCGCATCCCCCCTTGTGTTGAGGATGGCATCGCCATGAGACTGTTGCTGGTCGAAGACGATGTGATGGTGGCCAGCGGCATCAAGCTGGGCCTGACGGACGCTGGCTATGCCGTCGACTGGGTGGGCAGTGGTGAGCGGGCCGAAGAAGTGCTGCGCGACGAAACCTTTGACGCCGCCATCATCGACATCGGTTTGCCGGGCATGAGCGGCCTGGACCTGACTCGGCGTCTGCGCCTGTCGGACGTGGCCAGCCGGACCATGCCCGTGTTGATCCTGACCGCCCGCGACGCGCTGCAAGACCGGGTACAGGGCCTGGACCTGGGGGCCGACGACTACATGGTCAAGCCCTTCGAACTGCCCGAGTTGCTGGCCCGTCTGCGCGCATTGCTGCGCCGCTCGCAGGCCGCCACCTCGGCGGTGTTGAGCTTCGGCCCGCTTGAAATGGACACGGCCAGTCGCCGAGCCACGGTGCGCAGCGTGGTGGAAGGCCAGGTCAGGCAGCAAGTGATCGAACTGGGTCCGCGTGAGTGGACGGTGATGGAGTACTTGCTCATCAACGCCCCCAAGCCCGCCAGCAAAGACAAGCTGCTGGCAGCGTTGACCGGGTGGGACAAGGAAATCACGCCCAACGCGGTCGAGGTCTACATCTCGCGCCTGCGCAGCAAACTGGAGCCGCATGGTCTGGCGCTACGCTCGATCCGGGGCTTTGGCTACCGGCTCGAACAGCAGGAGGTCTGAGCCCCATGGCCTCAGGCTTGCGCAACCGGTTGCTGGTGCTGCTGCTGGGGCCTTTGTTTGTCTTGGGCCTGGTCAACGTCTGGGTGGATTACCGCTCGGCCGACAGCGCGGCCGTGCAGCACGACCGGCAATTGCTGCGCTACGTGCCTTTGCTGGCTGACTCGGTGTTGGCGCCGGGTGTGCAGGCTGGCGACCCGCCCGTGTTGTTGCTGGCGCCACCGGTGGAGGATTTCCTCAAGAGCCGTGGCGGCTTGGCCGGTTACAGCATCAATGATCTGGAAGGCCACCTGCTGCATGGCGACCTGTGGCTGCCCAGTGCCGTTGTGGCCACTGCCGAACCCGAGTTTCACAGCACCGAGTACGACGGCGTCACCTACCGCATTGTTTCGCAGCGGATGCACACCCGCGCGGGCGATCTGATGGTGCAGCTGGCCGATGGCTCAGATCCCCGCCAGCAGTGGCTCAGTGCCTTGTTGCGTGTGCTGCTGCCCAATGGCGTGCTGATGGTGGCGGCCGCCCTGGCCGTGAGCTGGGCCGTGGGCCGCGCCTTGCGGCCCCTGACGGAACTCACAGAGGCGGTCAGCAAGCGATCGCCCCAAGATTTGAGTGCCATTGACGTCGAAGCTTCTCCGGCCGAGGTCCGGCCGCTGGTGGCCTCGCTCAACCGGCTGTTTGATCTGGTGAATGCGCAGTCGGCCAGTCAGCGGCGCTTCATTGCCGATGCCGCTCACCAATTGCGCACCCCGCTGGCTGGCCTGCAGGCTCAAGTGGAGGCCTGGGCCCAGGTGCTGCAAACGAAGCAGCGCTTGCGGCTCAGCGGGGCTGCAGCCGATTCGACTCCCGCCAGCATCACCCTGAATGCCGAGCAGCTCGACAAGCTGCGCCAGGCCACTCGGCGCACCTCCCAGTTGGCCAACCAGTTGTTGGCCCTGTCGCGTGCCGATGCGCGCGCCATGGAGGCTCAACCCATGCAGCGGGTGGACCTGTTGGCCCTGTGTGAGTCGTTGCTGGAAGCCCATCTGGACACCGCCACGGCGCGCGGCCTGGACCTGGGGCTGGCAGCCCAGCCGGCTCACACGACAGGGCATGAGTGGCTGCTGCGCGAGTTGCTGGGCAATCTGATCGACAACGCCATCCGCTACACCCCGCGCGGTGGCAGTGTGACCATCCGCTGCGGCCTGCTGGAGGTGGGGGACTCATCGTTGCCCTATCTGGCCGTGGAGGACGATGGGCCGGGCATTGCGCCGGCTGAACGCCACCGGGTCACCGAGCGCTTTTACCGCGTGCCCGGCACCCAGGGCGAGGGCAGTGGGCTGGGGCTGGCCATCGCCCATGAAATCGCCCGCGTGCACCACAGCAGCCTGGAGCTGTTGAGCGGCCCGGGGCAGTGTGGTCTGCTGGTCAGGCTGGTGCTGCCGGCCCAGACGGCCTAGCGGTCGCGTTGGGCCGGTGTGCGAGAATCGTTCGAGCCCATCTTCCATGCCGATGACTGAACCGCACGAACTCCCTGCCGCACCCGAAACCGACGCCCATCCGGTCGGCAGTGAGCCCGATGCCCCGGCCACCCGCAAACGACCGCGCCCAGGCGAGCGCCGGGTGCAGATCCTGCAGACTTTGGCCAGCATGCTTGAGCAGCCTGGCGCCGAGCGCATCACCACGGCGGCGCTGGCGGCCCGCATCGGGGTCAGCGAGGCGGCCCTGTACCGCCACTTCGCCAGCAAGGCCCAGATGTTCGAAGGCCTGATCGATTTCATCGAGCAGACCGTGTTCTCGCTCTCCAAGCAGATGATCGAACGCGAAGCCAGCGCCAACCCCGATCCAGCCACCCTGGGACGCCGCCAGGCCACCCGGGTGATGTACCTGCTGGTGCAGTTCGCCGAAAAGAACCCGGGCATGGTGCGCGTGATGTGCGGCGATGCCTTGGTGCTGGAGCATGAGCGGCTTCAGCAGCGCATGAACCAGTTTTTTGAGCGCCTGGAGCTGACCTTTCGCCAATGCCTGCGCCCGCAGGCCGAGGCCGCAGGCTTGGCCAGGCCCTCGGCGCGGTCTCAAGCTCAGGCGGCCGTGTTGACTGCTTTCGTCCAGGGGCGCTTGCAACGCTATGCGCGCACGGGTTTCAAGCGGCTGCCCTCGGAGCAGTTGGAGGGTGCGATGGAGTTGCTATTGCCAGCAGCATGATTCCGCCGCGTTAGCGCGGCGTGGCATGGTCTTTGCCTGGCCGATGTCTCACTCAATGATTTCGAGCTTCATGTCATCGCCCCACAGGCTGCCGTCGTCCTGCAGCATGAAGCCAACGCGCAGGAAGTAGGTGGTCGGTGGGAGTTGGATCTCGACGCTGTAGCGCTTCCAGGGTTGACTGCCCTTGATGCGCGAGTCGTCCATGTGATTCCAGAGCAGGATCGAGCCGCCGCCGTCGAAGGCCTGCAGGATCAACCCTCCGCCCTGGCCGGTCAGTCCCTCGGCGCGGAGCATGCCCGAGAAGCGCGCTTTCTTTTGCCGCCAGCAAGGCTTGACCTCCACCATCTGCTGCAGGGTGCCAAAGTCCTCCGGCTGCTCCTGGCGGATGCGTGCGCTGTTGGGTTTGGAATAAGGCTGTTTGGCATCGAGCACGAAACTGTAATTGCCGGCCGATGCGTGCTCGACTGATACCCAGTGCTCGAACCAGTGGGCTACCGGTAGATCGAAGGATGCGTTGATCAAATCGACCACCACAGGCTGTTCTGCCGTGGGTTGGACACAGACTGCAGGCTTGGGTAGTGGGGTCTGGGCCTGTACAGGCTGAGTGTTCAGCAGGCCCACCAGCCCGAGGCCGGCGCTGGCGATGAAAGAAACAACGCGCATGGAAGGGTGCAGGATCATCGGAGGTCGTTCGTACAAATACTGTCCAGGGAGTTGGCTCCCGGGGGCGAGTGGGGCTACGATCTTAAGCTGCCAAGCCTGTCCTGCCCAGACGCACTGCATGCAGATAATGGGCTTTGCGCTGTGAGCGCAGACTTACCCGCAACACATAAAGGACACCATGAAACTCGTACGCTACGGCAACCCCGGCAAAGAAAAACCCGGCCTGATTGACGCCGAAGGCAAGCTGCGCGACCTGAGCGGCGTGCTCAAGGACCTGGGGCCCGATCAACTCAGCGACGCCGCCCTGGCCAAGCTGGCCAAGGTCAAGGCTGACAAGTTGCCGTTGGTGCGTGGCAAGCCGCGTTTTGGCACGCCGGTGGCCGGCGTGCGCAAGTTCATTGCGATTGGCTTGAACTACGCCGACCATGCGGCCGAAGCTGGCCTGCCGGTGCCCAAAGAGCCCGTGGTGTTCACCAAGGCCATCAGCTGCCTGCAGGGCCCTAACGATCCAGTCATGTTGCCCAAGGGCTCCAAGAAGACCGATTGGGAGGTGGAACTGGGCGTGGTGATTGGCAAGCAGGCACGCCATGTGTCGCAAAAAGAGGCCCTGAACCATGTGGCCGGCTATGTGCTGGTCAACGATGTGAGTGAACGCGAGTTCCAGATCGAGCGTGGCGGTACCTGGGACAAGGGCAAGGGCTGCGACACCTTTGGCCCCGTCGGCCCCTGGCTGGTGACCCGCGACGAAGTGCCCAATCCGCAGCGCCTGGATCTTTGGCTGGACCTGAACGGCCAGCGCATGCAAAGCGGCAGCACCAAGACCATGATCTTCAGCGTGGCCAAGATCATCAGCTACCTGAGCCAGTTCGTGACCCTGGAGCCGGGCGACATCGTCACCACCGGCACCCCGCCTGGCGTGGGCATGGGTGTCAAGAAGGACGGCCAGCCGGCACCAGTGTTCCTGAAGAAGGGCGATGTCATGACCCTGGGCATCAGCGGCCTGGGCGAGCAACGCCAAGAGGTGGTGGCCTTCAAGCTCTGAAGCGGCTCCTCAGAGAAAAGCCCCGGCGCGCAGGCCCCGGGGCTTTTTTGTGGGCCAAGCCTCAGTCCACTGTCGCCCCTGAATCTTTCACCAGCTTGCCCAGGCGCACCGACTCCTTCTTGATCAGTTCGCCAAACTGTGCGGCGCTGCCGGCCACGACCGGCGTACCGATGGCCTCCCACTTCTTGCGGAACTCGGGCTGGTTGAAGATCGCGTTCAGGGTGCTGTTGAGCTTGTCGATCACGGCAGGCGGCGTGCCGGCCCGCACCGCGATGCCGTGCCAGCCCGTCATTTCGTAGCCGGGCATGCCGGCTTCGGCCATGGTGGGCACATCGGGCAGGGTGGGGACGCGCTTGGGGGTGGTGACGGCCAGCGCGGTGAGTTTGCCCGATTGGATGTAGGGCAGTGAGCTGCCCAGGATGTCGAACATCACGTTCACCTGGCCGCCCAACAGGTCGTTCAAGGCCGGGCCCGCGCCGCGGTAGGGGATGTGCGGCATCTTGGTGTCGATCTGGGTGTTGAACAATTCGCCGGCCAGGTGCTGGGGCGTGCCGTTGCCGGCCGAGGCAAAGGCCAGCTCGGTGGCGCGTTTGCTTTTGAGCGCGGCGATCAATTCCTTGACCGATTTGATGCCCGTCTTGGGGTTGACCTCCAACACCAGCGGGAAGGCCGACAGCTGGATCACCGGCGTCAGGTCGGCCAGCGGGTTGAACGGCATGTTGCGGTACAGCGTCGGGTTGACCGCCATGGGGCCGCTGGCCGCCAGCAGCAGGGTGTAGCCGTCGGCGGGCGCTTGCTTGGCCACTTCAGCGCTGCCCAGGTTGCCGCCGGCGCCGCTCTTGTTGTCGACGATCACCGACACACCCAGGCGGGTTTGCATCTCGCCTTGCAGCAGGCGCGCCATCAGATCGGTGGGGCCGCCGGGCGGGTAGGGCACCACAAAGCGGATGGTCTTGTTGGGCCAGGGCTCCTGGGCCTGGGTGCCTGTGCTGAACAGCGTGGCCAGGGCGGCCAGGGCCAGGCCGCCGAGGGCCCGAGTGAATTGTTGGCGTTGCATGTTGTTTGTCTCCGGTCTTGGTCTTGTGGGGGCTCAGCCTGCGAACAGTTCGCGAATGTGGCGTGCCGTGGCCAGCGGGCGGCCCAGGCTGGCGGCCGCTTCGGCCGCCTGGGCCACCAGGGCCGCGTTGTGCGGGGCCCGGCTACCATCCTTGAGCTGCAGGTTGTTCTCGAAGCCCACTCGAACATGCCCGCCCAGGGCGGCGGCGGCGGTCACGCAGGCGTGTTCGGTGGCCCCAAAGGCGCACACGGCCCAGGGCTCGGGCCCGGTGTGGGCGTGCACAAAAGGCACCAGGTCGCGTGGGCTGGAGGTTTGCCCTGCGGTGTAGCGCCCCAGCACAAACAGCAGGAACCAGGGCGCCTCGGGCACCACACCGCGTTCGCGCAGCGATTGCCAGCGCAACAGGTCGGCATTGTCATAAAGAATCACCTGCGTCATCACACGCTCGCGGGCCAGCCAGCTGAAGAAGTCGGCCAGGCCTTGCTCACCGATCTCGGGCTGATCGACCTCGCGCAAGCCTACGGACACGGCCTCGGGCCGCAGCTCGCGCACCATGGCGATCTGGGCCGGGGCGTGGTAGACCCGGGCGGCCTCGCTGGTGACCTGCAGCACCATCTGGTCGCCCACGGCGGCGCGCACGGCGCTCAGGGCATCGCGGTAGCCTTCCACGTCCAGGCTGTGGTGACCCTGGGCGTCGCGGATGTGCAGGTGCAGCATGGCCGCACCGGCATCCAGGCACTGGCGTGCGGTGACCGCCAGGGCGGAGGGGGTCAGCGGCACGGCGGGGTGGTCGCTGTGCAGTTTGTAGGCCCCGTTGGGGGCCGAGGTGATGATCAGTGGCGTGCTGGGCATGGGGTTCTCCGGTCAGGGCTGTGAGCAGGGGCTCAGTTACGTTCAATGGGGGGCAGCTCGGCGGCCAGCAGGGCCAGGCCTTGCTGCAGCAAGGTGTCATAGCGCTGGCGTTCGGCCAGTCGCCGCTCTTCGGGCCATTCGTAGAAGCCAGCCCCGGCTTTCATGCCCAGGCGGCCGGCGGCCACCTGCTCGCGCAGCACCCGGGCTGGCTCGGTGTTGGCGGCCAGCGAGGGGTACATGGTGGTCGCGGCGGCGCAGTGCACGTCCAGCCCGGCATGGTCGCGTTGCAGCACCGGGCCGGCCGCCAGGTAGCGAAAGCCGAAGCCAAAGCGCACGGCGGCGTCCACGTCCTCCGGCGTGGCCACGCCCTCGTCGATCATGGCAAAGGCCTCGCGGGCCAGCGCGTGCTGCAGGCGGTTGGCCAGAAAGCCCGGCTTGTCCTTGCGCACCCGCACCGGCACGCTGCCACAGCCACGCATGAACTGGCACAGACGGGTGGCCTGGGCCTCGTCGGTGGTCGGGCCATGCACCACCTCGACCAAGGGCACCAGGTGGGCTGGCATGAAGAAATGCAGGCCCAGCATGCGCTCGGCCGTGGGCAGCCCTGCCGCAATGGCGCTGATGGGGAAGCTGGAGCTGTTGCTGGTCAGCACCGCGTGGGCGGGGGCGCGCTGCACCAGTTCGGCGAACAGGGCCTGTTTCAGGTCCAGCTTTTCGGGAATGCATTCAATGACCAGCACCACGTCATGCCAATCCACGTCCTGCAGGCTGGCCACGGCCTGCACGCGTTCGACGCGGTGGCCCAGCTCCAGGGCCTGCAGGCCTTGTCGCACCCGTTGGGCCAGGGCCTGCCGCTGGACGAGGTTGGGGTCGCTCACGGTGACGCGGCAGCCGCCCCGGGCCAGCACGGTGGCAACATCGGCGCCCATGGTGCCGGCGCCGACCACCACGGCATGGGTGTGGCGGGGGTGGGCAGGTAAAAGCAAGTCAGGGTTCATGGTGTCTAGGGGCTGAGGTTGCGCCGCTGAATTGAGAAAGTCAGCGCAGTCTAGGAAGAGGGCATTGCACCGTCCAGACGATTTTTTCAATAAACTGATCAGTTGAGGGAATCAATCAAACATGAGTGCGAAACGCTTGCTGTGAGGTCGGCTCTCATCACTGTTTGAATTGCAGCGTCGACGGACGCAATCATGAAAGGTTCCGGCTTCTTTGTGCCGGTCGGCTGAATACGTCACGGCGTCGCCGTGGACCACAACAGAGGGTGTAATGGCGACAGACTTTTTGTCCCAGGATTCCGAGATCGATCTGCTGATACGGCTTTTGCCATTTCTCAATCGGCGCGAATTCATCGATATCGGGGCCGAGCGTGGCTTGTTTGCGGGCGTATTGCTGGAGCAGGGCTTGCAGGGTGTGTTGATCGAGCCCATGCCCAAATATCAGGGCGAGCTGCGGAAGTTGCAGTTGCGCTACCCGGGCACTGGTCTTTACACCTGTGCCGTAGCGCACGAGGACGCTGAACGTGACTTTTTCGTTGCAACTGACGAGATGGGACAGGAACTGGATTATTTCCACTCGTTGGTGCCGACCGACGGCGAGAAGGAGTTCAAGCATTCCAAATCATTTCGGGTGTCATGCCGATCCGTGCAAAGTTTGGTGCGACAAGGCGAAGTGGCTCAGGAGGTCGGCATCCTGAAAACTGACACGGAAGGCAACGACCTATTTGTGTTGCAAGGTCTTGGAGACACGCGCCCTGAAGTGCTGGTGTGTGAGTATTTCTCTCCCGGGCTCTATCATGGGTGGCCAGATGGCGCTCCGGGCCCATTGGTGGCTCACATGCAGTCAGTGGGCTACCGGCACTTTTTAGCTACCAAACGAATCCCCAACAGCGAGGTGGAGTTCTTGGAACTGAATCCGGGGGCTTATGCCGAGGCTCAGTGGGGCAATCTATTTTTCTTCCGTGATGACTTTTATCTGAAGGCGGCGGCGGCCATCAGTGAGTGCATCCTCGACAGCCAGCGGCGTGGCACTGCCTATGTCGCGGATCTGTGGCAGCAGTTGGTGGCCAAAGAGGCCGTGATTCAGCAATTGCTGAAAGAACGTGATGTGCGCAGATCCTGTAGATTTTTCAGCTAGGTGCAGCTTTGCCGATCAACTGGTCCATCCGCGAGCTCGACGTCTTTTTGGCCCTGGGGCACACCCTGAGCTTTCGGCGCACCGCCGATCAGGTGCACCTGTCGCAGTCGGCGGTGTCGGGCGTGCTGACCCGGCTGGAAGAGTCTCTGGGCACGCGGCTGTTCGATCGCACCACGCGCAGCGTGCAGCTCACCCTGGCCGGGCAGGTGTTTTTTGAGCAGGTGAAGGTGCTGCGCGCACAGACCGATGAGGCCGTGCGGGCGGTGCGCAGCGTGGCCGAATTGCAGGTGGGGCAAGTCACGCTGGCGGCCTTGCCCTCGCTGGCGGCCACGGTGGTGCCCGCCGCCATGGCCCGGCTGGCGGCCCAGTACCCGGGCATCCGGCTGTCGGTGATCGATACCTTGTCGGGCCCGGCCTTTGATCTGGTGCGTCGCGGCGAGGTGGACTTTGCGCTCACGGCCGCCAACCCGGCCTACGCCGATCTGGATGACCAGCCCTTGGCCTCGGACGGCTTTGTGCTGCTGCTGCCCGCGCAGCACGCCCTCGCCACGAGCCGACAGGCCTTGGGTTGGGCCGAGGTGGCCGACCTGGCGCACATCTCCATGCCCCAGCCCACCAGCGTGCGCCAATATGCTGACGCCGCCCTGTTGGAGCACCGCCTGCGTTTTGCGCCGCGCTACGAGGTGGAGCACCTGGCCACCATCCAGGCCATGGTGGCGGCCGGCCTGGGCGTGGCGGCCCTGCCCGAATGGGCGGCGGCCGTGGCCCCCTTGCCCGGGGTGGTGAAGCGGCGCCTGTGTCGGCCCGATATCCGCCGCCCCATCGGCTTGGTCACGCGCCGCGGCCGGGCCCTGAGCCCCGCCGCCACCGAGATGGTGGCGCTGCTGCGCGAAGAGATGCTGCGCCTGGTGCCGGCGCGCCGGCACCGCGCTGCAATGAAGGCTTGAGGGCTTACTTCAGCGGAATGGCTTGGGCCCGATCCACCGGCACCGCCGTCAGGCTGTTCTGGGGCGAGCCTTCGACCAGGCGATCCGAGTAGGTCAGGTAGACCAGGGTGTTGCGTTTGATGTCCACCATGCGCACCACGCGCAGGCGCTTGAACAGAATGGACATGCGCTCCGAGAACACCTCGTCTTCTCGCGGCAAGGGCTTCTTGAACGTGATCGGACCCACCTGACGGCAGGCAATCGAGGCCTCGGCCTTGTCTTCGGCCAGGCCAAAAGCCCCCGAAAGGCCGCCGGTGCGGGCGCGAGACACAAAGCAAGTCACGCCCTCCACCTGGGGGTCGTCATAGGCTTCAACCACGATCTTGTGGTTGGGGCCGATCAGCTTGAAGGCCGTGCTGACGTCGCCGACCAGATCGGGGCTGGCGTGGGTGCTCAGGGCGAGCAGGGCAAGCCCCAGCCCGGCGCTCAGGCGTTGAAGGGCCGTCCGGATGGCGGGGGTGGCGGAATCGGGCATGGGGTTTTCTCCTGAGGTTGCGCCCAATGGCGGCGATTGCGTTAGTCTGCCCGCATTTCTTGACAACTCTGGAGATGAGCATGGAACTCGGCTTGGACGCGCAACATGTGTTGGTCACCGGTGGCAGCAAAGGCATTGGCCTGGCCTGCGCCAAGGGTTTTCTGGCCGAAGGGGCCCGTGTGACGTTGGTCGCTCGCAACCCGCAGACGCTGGCGCAGGCTTTGGAGGCCTTGGGCGGCGATGCGCAGCGTGTGGCCACGGTGGCGGCCGATCTGTGCGATGCCGCCGCCGCCTTGGGGGCCCTGGACGCTGCTGAGGCAGGTTTTGGCCCGGTCGATGTGCTGGTCAATTCAGCCGGCGCCGCCCGCCGCACCCCACCCGATGAGCTGACCCCCCAGGCCTGGCACGACGCCATGCAGGCCAAGTACTTCAGCTATCTGCACATGATTGACCCGGCCATCAAGCGCATGGCCCAGCGCGGGCGGGGCGTGATCGTCAACGTGGTGGGCGCGGGCGGCAAGGTGGCCAGCCCCATCCACCTGCCCGGCGGTGCGGCCAATGCCGCGCTGATGCTGGTCAGCGCCGGACTGGCAGCCGCCTATGGCCCGCGGGGCGTGCGAGTGAACGCGGTCAACCCCGGCGCCACCCTGACCGAACGCCTGCGTGAAGGCCTGAATGCCGAGGCCCGTCTGCAAGGCATCAGCCCGGAAGAGGCCCTGGAACGCTCCCGCGCCAAGCTGCCCCTGGGGCGACTGGCCACCCCGGACGAAATTGCCAACGCCGTGGTGTTTTTGGCCTCGCCCAAGGCCAGTTACGTCACCGGCGCCATCCTGGCCATGGATGGCGCAGTGACACCGATGGTGGTCTGAGCCATGACCGAGTGGCGCATCCGCTGTCCTGATCTGGATGCGGAGTGGACGGCGGCTGAGGGTGAATCACTGCTTGAATCGGCCGAGCGTGCCGGCATCGAGTTGCTCAGTTCATGCCGCAACGGCACATGCCGTACCTGCATGTGCCGGCTGGTGGCGGGTGAGGTGCGTTACCGCATTGAATGGCCGGGCCTCAGCCGCGAGGAGAAGGCTGAGGGATGGGTGCTGCCATGTGTGGCGGAGGCGGCGCAGGATTGCGAAATCACGGTGTTTTGCCGTTGAAGCAATTCGGCGGCGCATGGCCCTTGAGTGTTCGCAGGCGCATCAGTACCTCAAGGCCATGCGTTTTGGGCAACATACATGTTGTCCTTCCAAATGTTTTAAAGCCTTCAATTGTGGGATGAAATTCCCTGAATGTTTGGAGTTTCGGCCGGTGCCCGCGCTCTGTGCACGGAGAGTCTTGCACCTGAAAATCACGGTCCATATCGGAGCCAATTCCCGTGTGGGTCAAGGTACTTCGCAGGGCTGATTTTGCACGAGCGCTGGCGACCTCCGAAGGCTGCCTTGATGGGTAGGTCGAACGTGTTTCGAGTGACCGGTGTACTTGGGTGCGTGCGCCCACGACATCGTCTCTCCGGCGCTTGTTCTAATTTGGAGCTGATGAGCGCCCCGGCTTGTATTCATTGCCAATGCATCGATTGACTTACAGGGGAACGAGACGCCTGCGACTGTTCCTGATGGTCTTTGGCTTCAGTTAGGCCCTCTCGCCGTGCGCCGCGTTGTGCCTTAATCAGTACTGCCGTGTTGTACACGGTGCGACTGTTCTAGGCGGTGATTGTGCGGTTGTGGCGAGCCGTGGATGAGGATCTTCCACCTTTGGTCCCAGGGGCAGCGAGTAAGATCACCACGGTGGACGAAAGGGCATTGTGCGGTGCCGATGACGGTGAGGGCTCTTGGGGCGATGGCACGCTTTGCCTGTTGTTTGTTGGCATGCAGATGCCGCATACGCATCTTCAGGGCCACTTGCAGATATTTGATCGGTCGCGTGTCAAACTTCTGATCGTCGATGTACCAGATCGGGGCGGTGTGGCCTTGTTGCTCGTGGATCGGGAGGTGGGAATTGAGCCG
The DNA here is from genome assembly GCF_059416245.1 of Curvibacter sp. GW821-FHT09D12. Taxonomy (NCBI): domain Bacteria; kingdom Pseudomonadati; phylum Pseudomonadota; class Betaproteobacteria; order Burkholderiales; family Comamonadaceae; genus Curvibacter; species Curvibacter sp. GW821-FHT09D12. Next base: position 70,216 of record NZ_JBWKOU010000024.1, read on the forward strand.
GTGCTGAACGTGGTGCTCGCTGGCCCGTACCGGTGTTCCAAATCTTTGCTCATGGTAGTTCTGGACATTGGTCGTTGGCTGCAGTTGGCCCAGTGCTTGTCGGTGGGGCGTCTGGCTTTGACTTCCAACCGGGCGTAGATCCTCGATGTGATCGTGCTGCAGGGTTGTCGGCCGATACTCGGATGCTTGGGTTTGATGGCATGTTGCTGTCGACGCATGATGCGTTGGTTTGCCCGACAGTTCGTCCTTAGTCCGATGCCCTGCGCTTCGATTTGGTCCGGGCGGTGAAGAGCACACTGGAGATGCTCCACTTGAGCGTACGTGAGGGCACGCAGCGTCCTCAAGAGCAAACATAAAAGCGATTTTTGATGTTGGAATGTATGTTGGTTATGAATGACAGGCCCGTACCGTTATCGCAGTTGCAATTGCTGTGGCGCGACATCCGAGCTTCCTTGGCGCATTGGAGATTTTGGATCCACCTTGGGCTCGAAGATGTCTTGAAGCAGTATCGGCGCTCTTACCTGGGGCCGATCTGGATTTCGCTGAACACCGCAGTGTTCATCGTGGCATTCAGCATGATTGGTGCTCAGGTCTTCAAAATGGATCTTCGGGAGTACCTTGTGTATTTCTGTGTTGGCCACATCATGTTTCTGTTTCTATCGTCCCTGGTGTCCGAGGGTTGCCAGACTTTCGTTGCTGCTGACGCATTTCTCAAGCAGACGCCATACCCGAAGGTTGCCTTCGTCCTGCGCGTGGTGTGGCGCAACCTTATCAACATGGCGCACAACCTGCCGGTGATGTTGCTAGTGTTAATGCTGTATGGCAATCTCTGGCATGTGCGTCTCGATGTGTTTGCGCTTGATGCTGTGCTGACGCTGTTCTCGGCCGTCTTGATGGTGTCGTGTATGGGCGCAATCTGTGCACGTTTTCGGGACGTGCCGATGATCGTGACCAGCTTAATGCAAATTTCGATGTTTGTCACCCCGGTAATGTGGAAGCCATCGCAGTTGTCGGAGCGTGCCCAGCTAATCGTTTACCTTAATCCCCTGGCGGCTTATCTAGAGTTGCTGCGTGCTCCCTTGATGGGGCAGGTACCAGAACTCCATCATTACCTTTCGGTTCTGATTGTTATTGGGTTTCTGTTATTGGGTTTCTTCACCATTTTCCTCACCAGTCGGCGCAGGCTGGTCTACTGGCTTTGAAATATGGCTTATCTGGAGTTAGCTGATGTCGGGGTGGATTTCCCGATTTTTTCCTCTCGTTCTCGTGGTGTGTTGAACACCTTGCTGGGAAAGGCCAGTGGTACACAACGAGTGGAGAACGACGCCGATGGACATCTGCGAGTACATGCGCTACGCGGCATCAACTTACATTTGCAAAATGGAGATAGGGTTGGTTTGATTGGGGGAAATGGGGCAGGTAAATCGACCTTGCTCAAAGTTTTGTCTGGGGTGTATGAACCCACCGCCGGATTCATTCATTGCGAGGGCAACGTGTCGTCATTAATTGACCTCATGCTAGGTATGGATCCTGATGCCAATGGCTATGACTTCATCATCACGCGCGGTATCGTGATGGGACGTACCAAGCGCGAAGCGCGGCAGATGATTCCTGATGTCGAGGAGTTCTCTGAACTCAATGAGTATCTACACCTTCCGGTGCGCACCTACTCCTCGGGCATGTTGCTGCGTCTTGCCTTTGCCGTGGCGACGTCGACTGTCCCTGACATACTGTTAATGGATGAGATGATTGGTGTTGGTGATGCTCGCTTTCTCGAAAAAGCCAAGGTTCGGCTCGAGCGATTGATGCGTGAGGTAAAAGTGTTGGTGTTGGCATCACACAGCGATTCAATTTTGCAGAATTTCTGCAACAAGGGGCTTGTGATGGCAGATGGCCGTATTCAGTTTCAGGGAGGCATGGCCGACTGCCTAGCCTACTACCACGGACACATCTAGAAACCGAGGCTTCGTTTTCAGTTGTGTCATGAGGTCATTCTCTAAGTTCAAAGTGCAGCACAAAGATCTCCAGGAAAAGAAAGTAGAGATGAGCGGTGGAGTGATGGGCAAAGCCAAATTCGCTTTGAAGTTCAATCAGGAAGCTTTTGGGCAATTCAAGGTAGGATGGCCGCCTGTGATGTTAGCCAAGCCTCTGGTTATACTCAGCGCAAGCTTGTGATGCCAACGAGCAGCTTGAGGAATTGCGCAAACAGCGAACTTGCAGCAATGGTGAGCCTTGATCAGGCAGAGAATGCTTGACTGAAGATCGATGTGGCGCGCCCGAAGATGGCATGTGATACTGGGAAAGAGCGGCGGCGTACTTTGCACATGATGTGCTCCACAGTACGTGCGTGTATTCACTCGATGTCGCAACGGACGCTGGCAGAGCATGTTGATGTGCGAGGTCTCGTATGGCAGTTCCGGCTGATATTTAAACTGGGACGGTGCCGGCAAGACTGGTCACGGTGGGCCCGCGCAGTTTTACAGCTATGAGGCTGTGTTCGCCCATATGCTAGCCACTCATACGCAGGTCAAGATTGATTCAACTGGCCATGCATGCGCAAGGAGCGGTTACTCAGGGGTATCCGAGTCGGCAAAGACGTGGGGATCAGTGGATGCCACAACACGGTATCCACGTTATGACCAAGCGCAAATTCGTGACTATGAGCCACATCAGACGTCGCTTGTCGGTGATTCAGCGACAGTTCAATCCGTAGGCACCCAATCGCTCATGAAGTGGGGCATCACCTGTATCGTCACGGATGAGGGTTGGATGTATCTGCCCGCAGTCTTGGACCTTCGCAATCTCTGGGTGATGGTCTGTAGTCCGATGAACGATGCCTTGTTGATAGGGAGCCGCAAGGGAAATTGTTGGGTCAGGACTCCAACCAATAGCCTATGTGCCACTTGTAAACAGTGTGTGTTCTCGGTTGAATGTTCACAACTGGAATGCCTGCTCGGCAGGGAACTCTAGATGGGATTGGGTTTTACAACTGTTCCTGGCCACGTTTGCATTGGCTTACATGGGTTCCCTGCAGTACGAGAGTCGCTGGCTGATGGTGCTGGAAATATCTGTAGCTTGAAGATCAAATATGTACTCCAACTTCAAGAGGTAGCCACAGTTCAGGCATGGTTAGGTTCGTTGTCTTCATCTAGTGTGACGCCCACTCGCAACGAATCCAGTCATGTCTTTGATCTTTAAGGAAAATTGAATAATTTGCTGAGCCACAGTGCAGTTGATGAGTTAGTGCTGATTTTTGAAAAACTTCGGATTAAGAGTTTTGGATTGGCCACCTGTGGATCGATTTCATTTAAAATTCATATCGATTGTATTTTTTACCCCTTAGCCCATCGGTAGCTTTGTTTGTTAGGCTTTAATTTAAATGTTGTCCATAATCTTAAAATGAAAAAAATATCTATTTTTGAGTGGCAAGCAGATTTCAAGAATGAAATTAAAACTGGTTCATTATTGATGGCCGGTATTGTTTGTTTTTTGATAAACGCGGCAATTGCCGCTTTTCAAGCGGAAAGCGGCGTGCTGACAGAAATAATTCATCACTCAACGCTTATGCTGGAGTTGCAATCAGATGGGGCGTTTTATTCTCTTTGGTACATGGTGGAGAGCGTCATATTTTTAGGCAGTCATGATAAAAATGTGCTGATCGCATGTGGGTATTTGCTGTTAGGGATGATGTTCTTCGTAAAAGGGGTCATGACTCAAGGAATGCTTGCTGATTCAGGGAAAGGTATTGGTGTTGAGTTGCTGGTTTCAGTGCTGCTGTTTGTTGCGGCACCTGTGATGGTTCCATGGTATGCCAAATTTTCTCCTGGATTTTCGATGTCTACAAAGTATCTGGGAGACATTCCATCAAATACGTTCATGTCGGCAACTCAATATGTTGCAAATATGCTTGCCATCCCTTGTGTTTTTTATACTGGACGCTACTTTTTTGAGCCGAGTTTTCGTCGCCTTATCGCGGGTGTGGCATTTTCTATGTTGGCGGTATTGGCGAAGCCAGGGATTGCTCCCGGCATATTGGCGATGTGGGCTCTCGGTTCGTTTTATAATTTTAAAACAAAGCGAATCGAGATGGCCGAATTGGTGGCTCTCTTGGCGGTGTTTTTGTTTGTTCTAATCGATGTTTTGTGGATATACAGTAAGCTACTTTCCGGATCATGGCATGGAATTACTACTGTAATTGCTCCTTTTGCTACATGGAGTTTTTATACGGCTCATCCTTTTTTTGATCTTCTGAGGAGTTGGCTTTTCCCTGCTTCTCTGATGTTATCGCTGTTGATTTTTAACGATTTCGATAGAGAGTCATTTTTTGTTATGGGGGCTGGATGGATTGTGTCGATTTCAACAATAATCCCATTTGTTCTATTGGCAGAAGTGAGGGGTGGTGCCTTTATCTATTCTGGGAATTATATTTGGGGTGTAATTGCTGCTACTTCTGCTCTATATTTTAATGCTGCGTACGTGATGACCAGGAAGTCATGCAAGGTGGCAGCGGGGCCGATGTTGATTTTGATTTGGTCTTCATTCAGTGGTGTTAAATATCTGATATACTTTTATCAGACAAAGAGTTTTCTGTAATGTTGTTTGCATAAATTTTAATGCTATTTTGATTTTTTTTGGCGCTCGGAGAGATACAGCAGGCTGAAGAAATTCTCTAACGGCCTCGACTACCAGGGAGGCCGTATCGAAAAATTCCGGCATCGCAGAAAAGTAGTCAAATTTCCATTTGTGCAAGCCTGCGGGACTTCGGTGCGTATCAAGACAGGTATTGCCTTGATTTATTGAGCCAAATTTTGATGAGCCTCGGGTTGTAATTTGGCGCTGTCGCGGTACACCGTGTGCCGTGGAGTTTGGAATCAATGGTACAGATTGACCAGACTCACCACCGTGCCTTCTTCAGTTAATCCGTACTGAAGACAGCGAAATATTCCTCGTTCTCGTTGCCCCAAGTCGGTAGGCCGGATTTTTGCTGAAACTGAGCTATCGCCTTTTTTCTGTAAGCGGTTGGGCATCCTCTCTTAAGCAATCTATATCAGCCGTGATACACCCAGGTTTAACGTTTCCCTGGCAACTCAATCGTAAGCGCCTAGCCGAGTCATCTACCCAATCTGCCGCTGTCCCCAGAGGAACCATCCCACCAATCACTCCCTTTGGTGGATACGTGGAGTATCTTCAGCAATCAACCTCCCGTTACCCGTAAGCGTCCTGGCAAGTCATCTACCCAACCCTGCGCCGCCGCCTGAGGATCCAACCCACCAATCACTCCCCTTGG
>NZ_JBWKOU010000025.1:0-71406 GCF_059416245.1 Curvibacter sp. GW821-FHT09D12
GCTGCGATGGTTTCCACCGCGGCGCTGCCGCCCGTGGCCGCCGCCGCGTCAAAGCCCGTGGTGCGCACGGTGATGACCTTGGTGGCGTCCGCGCTTTGCACGGTGGCAATCGCGTTGCCCGCGTAGATCGGGCGCTCGAAGGTGTCGGCGCTGATGACCTTGCTGATTTCGCTGATCTGCGCCACGTCGAGCTTGGCCGCCACGCGCGGGGCCGCGTTCTTGCCACCGGCGGTGGCAGGGAACAGGATGTGGCTGTAGTTGGCTGCCATGGCCAGCACTTGGGCGGCCACGTTCTCGGCCAGGCCGTGGGCCAGGGCTTCGCTGTCGGCGTGGATGACTTTGCTGACACCGGCGATCTGGGCAGCAGCTGCAGCGGCAGCGCCTGCGTTGTGGCCCGCCACCAGCACGTGCACGTCGCCACCAGCCTGGATGGCTGCGGTCACGGTGTTCAGGGTGGCGCCTTTGATGGTCGCGTTGTCGTGTTCTGCAATTACGAGTGCGGTCATGTTCAGATCACCTTGGCTTCAGTTTTCAGTTTGTTCACCAGGGCGGCCACGTCGGCCACCTTCACGCCCGCACCTCGCTTGGGCGGCTCGCTGACCTTCAGGGTCTTCAGGCGCGGGCTCACGTCCACACCCAGGTCTTCGGGCTTGACGGTCTCCAGCGGCTTCTTCTTGGCCTTCATGATGTTGGGCAGCGTCACATAGCGCGGCTCGTTCAGGCGCAGGTCGGTGGTGATCACGGCCGGGATCGACAGGCTCAGGGTTTCCAGGCCGCCGTCGATTTCACGCGTGACGTTGACCTTGTCGCCCGCCACTTCGACCTTGCTGGCGAAGGTGGCCTGGGGCAGGTCGGCCAAAGCCGCCAGCATCTGGCCGGTCTGGTTGGCGTCGTCGTCAATGGCCTGCTTGCCCAGGATGATCAGGCCAGGCTGCTCTTTGGCCACCAGGGCGTTCAAGAGCTTGGCCACGGCCAGGGGCTGCAGTTCTGCATCGGTCTCGACCAGGATGGCCCGGTCGGCACCGATGGCCATGGCCGTGCGCAGGGTCTCCTGGCACTGGGCCACGCCGCAGCTCACCGCGATCACCTCGGTGGCCACGCCTTTTTCCTTCAGGCGCACCGCTTCTTCGACGGCAATCTCGTCAAAGGGGTTCATGCTCATCTTCACGTTGGCAATGTCCACACCCGTGTTGTCCGACTTCACCCGGACCTTCACGTTGTAGTCCACCACGCGTTTGACGGGGACGAGAATCTTCATGTTGCTTCCTCTTCAATGAATGCTGTGTTCAGTCGAGCTGGGCGCCAGACTGCTTGACCAGACGCTCCCAGACGGGAAATTCGCGTTTGTAGAATGTACCGAATTGTTCAGGGGTGTTGCCTACCGCCATGAAACCCATGGACGCTATGCGCTCCTTCACGTCGGGTAGCGCGCAGACTGCGCGCACCTCGGCCGAAATCTTTTGCACGATGTCCACCGGGGTTTTGGCCGGTGCTGCCATGCCCACCCAGCCCGAGGTGCGGTACACCTCGTCCTTGAGTCCCTGTTCCGGGAGTGTGGGCACGTTGGGCAGCACGGTCATGCGCTGCTCTCCTGTGACGCCGATGGCCTTGAGCTTACCCGTTTCAATGTGGGGTTTGGCGCCCAGGGCACTGGCAAAAGCCAATTGAATCTGCCCGCCAATCAAATCCTGCAGCATCGGGGCCTCACCCTTGTAGGCCACATGCGACATGTCGGCGTCCTGGGTCTGGCTCATGTAGGCCCCGGCCAGGTGGGCCTGAGACCCCACCCCCCAGGAACCGTAGGACAGCTTGCCCTTGTTCTTGGCCATGTAGGCCATCAGCTCGGCACCGTTGCCCACCGGCAGGCCCGCATTGACCACCAGCACCGTGGGCGCATTGGCGATCAGGGACACCAGGGCCAGGTCCCGCTGGGCGTTGTAGGGCATCTTGGTGTACAGGAACTGATTGATCAGCAGCGAGGTGCTCAGCGACAGCACCAGGGTGTAGCCATCCGGCGCCGCCTTGGCCACCGCATCGGTGCCCAGGATGCCCGCGGCACCGCCGCGGTTGTCGATCAGCACAGGTTGGCCCAGGCGTTGCGACAGCTTCTCACCAATCACGCGGGCCACCGTGTCGGTGGCCCCGCCGGCGTTGAAGGGAACAATGATCTTGACCGGCTTGGTCGGCCAGGGTTCGGCGGCGCGCACGGGCATGGCCCCGGCCAACAGCCATCCGGCGGCGCCGGCCTGCGCCAGCCAGTGGCGGCGGGTGGTGTGGTTCACGTCTTTCATGGTGTCTCCTTTTTTGAATTCTTGCGGCGAAGGCTTCAGGCGGCGTGCCAGCGCACTTTGACGGGCAGGCGCTCCAGCGAGGCGGCCAGGGCCAGGGCCCAGGCCTCCGGGGCCGCGCCATCCGCAGAGGCCACCCGCCAGCCATCGGCCGAGGGCTCGATGCGCAGCGCGGGCGCCTGGGCCAGGCCGGCCTCGGTCGCGCATTGGCGCGCCAGGTCCTCGATCACGCTGCGGGTCGCCAGCGCCCGCAGGTCGGGCTTGAAGATCTTGCCCACATTGGTCATGGGCATGTGCTCCAGCACCGTGATGTGGCGGGGCCGGGCCGGGGCTTCGTCCACGCGGCCTGCGGCAAAGGCCAGCAGCTCCTGCTCGGTGACGCTCTGGCCGGGCACCAGCGTGACGTACACCACCGGCAATTCGCCGGCATAGGCATCGGGGGCCCCCACGGCGGCACTGAGCTGCACGGCTGGGTGGGCTGCGACCGCATCCTCGATCACCTTGGGATCGATGTTGTGGCCGCCGCGGATGATCAGGTCTTTGGAGCGCCCCGAGATGTGCAGACGCCCCAGCTCGTCCACAAAACCGACATCGCCGGTGGCCAGCCAGCCATCGGGGGTGAAGGCCTTGGCGGTGTCGGACGGGTCCAGAAAGCCCGAGAACAGGTTGGGCGACTTGAACAGGATCATGCCCGCTTGCCCGACCGGCATCTCTTCGTCGCTGGCATTGCCCTGGGCATCCAGGCGCACGATGCGCATCTGAACAAAGGGCAGCGCGAAGCCGACACAGCCGGCAGGCCCCACCACCCCGGGCGGGGTGATGGTGGAAATGCCCGCCATTTCAGTCATGCCCAGCGACTCATGGATCTGGATGCCGAACAGCTGCACGAATCGCGCGGCCAGCTCGGGCGGCAGGGGTGCCGCCCCGGTGCGACCGTAGCGCAGCGAGGAGATGTCGGCCCCCGCGAGCGGCACGTTGGCCAAGGCGGCCAGCACGGTCGGCACGGCCGACAGCACCGTGGTGCGGTAGGCCTCGACCAGCTTCCAGTAGTTCTGGATCACCGCCTTGTTGCGCATCAGGGTGGTGGTGGGAATGATGGTTTCAGCGCCGGCCGAGCAGGCGGTGAGCGCACCGGCCAACACGCCGGCGACATGGAACAGCGGATAGCCGTTGATCGTCACGTCGGAGGGCCCCATGCCCTGGACCTGGATGCTGGCCCAGGCCGAGAACACCTGGGCGCCATGGCTGTGACGGGCGAGCTTGGGGGCACCGGTGGTGCCCCCGGTGTGAAAGTAGGCGGCGATGTCGCCAGGCTCGATCTCGCGTCCGCTCACCAGGCGGTCCTCGGGCTGCGCCTCGATGCAGCGCCGGAAGCACTGCACACCGGCCGGCAGATCAGGGGTCTGCGATTCGTCATGCGGTGGCACCCGCAGCACGGTCTGCAGGCCAGGCAATCGGGCCAGCAGGTGCTGGGCCTTGGTCCAGTAGCCCGAGTCGCCATCGACCCCATAGGCGATCAGCACGCGGGCCTGGGAGGCCTGCAGCAGAGAGACCAGCTTGTCGTCGCTGAGCAGCGGGTTCAGGGGCTGGACGATGCCTGCCGCACCACCGCCCCACAGGGCCAGGTGGTACTCCAGGCAACCGGGCAGCAGCACGGCCACCGCATCGGCGGGCTGCAGGCCCAGGCTGTGCAGGGCGTTGGCTGTCTGGTGGATGCCGGCCAGCAATTGGCGGTAGCTCCAGCGGATCGGGGGCTGGCTGGGGTCCGCTGGGTCAGCGGTGCGCAGAAAGGTCAGGGCGGTCTTGTCGCCAAAGGCCGCCGCCGAGTTGCAGAAAATCTCGTAGGTGCTGCGCACGGGCAGCGCCTCGGCCAGCGGACGGGCCTGCTCGATGCGCAGGATGTCGGCCCGGCTTTGGACCGGATGGGCTTGGGAGAAAGGCGGATGGATCAGGGGCATGGGAACGGGCGAAAAGAGGGTGACAGGGGGAGCAGCAAGACCGCACCCGGCAAGTTACGGCCGGACGCGTCAACCGTCAGTCGTCTGCGAGACCCCGTTCACAACGGGGTGCTGCCAGGCTCATTCGAGGGCGATGCCTTTGTCCCGAATCACCTTGCCCCATTTGGTGTCGTCCTGCTGGACCCGCTGCGCCATCTGGTCCGGAGCCTGGAAGCGGGCAAACGTGCCAGCCTGCAGCAGCTTGTCCTGGGTGTCCTTCTCGGCCAGGATGGCCTTGACCTCGTCGGCCAGGCGGTTCACCACCTCTTTGGGGGTGCCGCCCGGGGCCATCAGCCCACCCCAGGACACCGCGTCAAAGCCGCTGATGCCCTGCTCGGCCACGGTCTTCACATCGGGCAGCATGCTCACACGCTGAGGCGACCCCACCGCGATGGCGCGCAGCTTGCCCGATCGGATGTGCGGCAAGGCCGCCACCAAGTCGGCATACATCATCGGCACCTGGCCGCCCAGCAAGTCGGTGATGGCCGGCACGCCGCCCTTGTAAGGCACATGCTGCATGTCGAAACCGCCAAGCTGCTTGAGCAGTTCCATGCTCAGGTGGCCGAAGCTGCCGGCGCCCGAGCTGGTGTAGTTGATCTGACCCGGTTGGGCCTTGGCCTTGGCGATCAGTTGCGCCAAGGTGCTCACATCGGGCAGCACCGTGGGGTTGACCACCATCACGATGGGCAGGTCGTACACGGTGGCCACGGGGCTGAAATCCTTCACGATGTCGTAGCCGGCCTTCTTGTAGAGGTGCGGCGCCAGCAACGTGGGGGTGGCCAGCATCATCAGGGTGTAGCCGTCCGCGGGGCTCTTGGCCACGGCCGCAGCGGCAATCGAGCCCGACGCGCCGGCGCGGTTCTCGACCACCACAGGCTGCTTCAGGCGCTCGGCCAGGCGCTGACCGACGATGCGCGAAGCGGTGTCGGTGGGCCCGCCGGGGGGGAAGGGCACGATCAGCTTGATCGGGCGGCTCGGAAAGCTTTGCGCCAGGGCCACAGCCCCCAGGGTATGGGCGGCTAGCAGCCCGCTCAACAGGCCCAGTGCCCAACGACGGCCCAGGGTCAGGCCCGCGCCCGAAGCGCCAGCAGAAATTTTGCTCATCAAACAGTCTCCGTCGACAGGCTGGGGCCCCATGGGCCCCGCCCGCCTTTGTTGCAATCAGAAATGGACCGGCGCAGGGCTCAAAGCACGCCGCGGGCCTTGAGATCGGCCACGCGGGCTGCATCCAGCCCCAGCAGCTCGCTCAGCACGTCCTGCGTGCCCTCGCCCAGCACGGGCGGGGGGCGACGCACCGGCAGGCGTTCACCATCCAGCCGGTACGGGGGCGCCAGCACCGCCATGCTGCCCACCACGGGGTGGGGCTGCTCGGTCACCAGGCCGCCACGCACCGCGCGCTCGGAGGTCAGGGCCTCGTGCAGGCCCAGCACCTCGCCGCAGGGAATGCCCACCGCAGCCAGGCGCTCCAGCAGCAGCTTGCGCGGACGGGCCTTCAGCTCGGCCAGGAGCTGGGGTACCAACTCGTCGCGGTTGGAACCACGGCCCAGGTTGGTCTTGAAGCGCTCGTCGCTGGCGATGTCGGGGCGGTCAATCACGTCGCGGGCAAAGCGCTCAAACTGCGCGTTGTTGCCGACGGCGATCACCAGCGGGCCGTCGGCTGCGTCGAACACACCATAGGGCACGATCGAGGGATGGGCATTGCCAAAGCGCGGCGGGTCTTTCTGCTGCAGCAGGGCCTCCAGCCCGTAGTAGGCGGTGATCATCAGGCCGCTGTCGAACAAGGCCATCTCGATGTGCCGGCCCTGCCCCGTGCGCTGGCGCTCGAACAGGGCCGCCAGCACGGCCTGGGCCGAGTACATGCCCGTGAACATGTCAACCACGGCCACGCCGAACTTCAGCGGCGGCTGGGTGGCCTCGCCGTTCAGGGCCATCAGGCCGGCCTCGCCCTGCACGAGCAGGTCGTAGCCGGGACGGGCCGCCTCGGGGCCGGTGCGGTCATAGCCTGATACCGAGCAGTAGATGAGATCGGGCTTGAGGGCCTTGAGCTGCTCATAGCCCAGGCCCATGGTCTCAACATCGCCGTACTTGAAGTTCTGGATCACCACATCGCATTGCAAGGCCAGATCGCGCACGATCTGCTGGCCTTCGGGGGTCTTGAGGTCGACCGTGACCGAGCGCTTGTTGCGGTTCACGCTGTTGAAATAGGCTGTCTCGGTCTCGCCAATGCGCAGGCCCCAGTCGCGGGTGTCATCGCCCCGCTTGGGGTGCTCGACCTTGATCACCTCGGCGCCGAAATCACCCAGCACCATGCCGCACCAGGGGCCGGCCAGCACGCGGGAAAGATCGAGCACACGGACGCCGGCCAGCGGCAGTCCAGAGGGGGAAGCGGTCATGGGTCTTGTCTCCGTCAAATCGTTGAGGTCAGCCGGGCTGGCGCAGTTTCACGAAGTCGGGTTTGCGCTTGTCGAGAAAGGCACCGATGCCCTCCAGCGATTCTGCGCCACCCTGGGCCCGCACCATGTGCTGGGCCTCCAAATCGAGCTGCTGCTCCAGCGTGGCCTGGGGGGCGGAGCGGCAAAGCGCCTTGATCGCGGCATTGGCCTGCAGGGGGCCGTCTGCCACCTGACGGGCCAGGTGCACGGCCTGGGCCAGCGCATCACCCGCGTCGGTCAGGCGGTTGACCGCACCCAGGGCGTGCAGGCGCTCACCCGTGATGCGCTCGCCGGTCAGGCACAGCTCGGTCAGCACCTGGCGCGACACGAACTCGGCCAGGAAGGCGGTGGCGCCGCCATCCGGCGTGAGACCCACCTTGACATAGGCCACCGAGTAGATGGCGTCGCGCGCGCTGACCAGCAGATCGCAGGCCAGGGCGATGGACAGGCCCGCGCCGGCGGCTGCGCCTTCGACCGCGGCGACCACGGGCTTGGGGCAGTCGCGCAGGGTGCGGATCAGGTCATGCAGCCCCTCCAGGCGCTGCCGGCGCTCGGCCTCGGGCAACTCGCGGCGCTTGATCAGTTGGCGCAGATCGCCGCCCGAGCAGAACATGCCGCCAGCGCCCGTCAGCACCACGGCGCCCACCGAATCATCGGCGGCCGCCTGCTGGAGCGCCGCGGTGAGGGCGGCATAGAACTCGGGCGACAGCGCGTTGCGCACCGCCAGGTTGTTGTGCGTGAGCACCAGCACAGCGCCCTCGCGCTGCTGCAGCAGGATGGGACCGGTGGCGGCGCTCATGCCACGCTCCGGCCCAGCGCGATGTAGCGCTGCAGGTGGTGGTCCTCGTCGCCCAATTGATGGTCGATCATGACCAGGCGCTTGGCATAGTGGGCCAGGGGCAGTTCCCAGGTCATGCCGATGCCGCCGTGCATTTGCACAGCCTCTTCGGCCACCCGGGCACCAATGCGCCCGATGCTGAACTTGGCCGCCGACAGCGCGCGCTCGCGCGTCACGCGATCTGCCTCCATGGCTGCGGCAGCGTTGATCACGGCCGAGCGGGCCTGCTCGATCTCCAGCAGCACATCGGCCATGCGGTGTTGCAGCGCCTGAAAGCTGCCGATCGGCACGCCGAACTGCTTACGCGTCTGCAGGTACTCCAGCGTGTACTGCTTGGCCACGTCCATAGCCCCCACGGCCTCGGCGCACAAGGCCAGCAGGCCCCAGCCGATGGCCAGCTCGAGCGTGGCAAAGCCCTGCCCTGCGGCACCCAGCAAGGCGTCGGCGCCCACTTGCACCCCTTGCAAGGTCAGCTCGGCGGCCCGCCCGCCATCAATGCGGCCATAGCCGCGCAGCTGCACGCCAGCCGCGTCGGCCGGCACCAGGAACAGCGAGATACCGTCTTCGGACTCGATATCGCCCGACACCCGGGCGCTGATCAGCAGCAACTGCGCCGCCTGAGCCTGCAGCACGACCGCCTTGGCGCCGTCCAACTGCCAACCGGTGTCCGTGGCCGTGGCACGCGTGGCGACGCGCGACAGTTCATAGTGGTTGCCCGGCTCATCATGGGCCAGCGCAGCCACGGTGCTGCCATCGATCAGGCCGGCCAGCGCCGCCTGCTGGGCCGGGCTGCCGGCCGCAGCCAGGGCGCGGCCCACGATCAGGGTGCCCAGAAAGGGTTCGACCACCAGGCCGCGGCCCAGGCTCTCGAACACCACGCTGACGTCAAAGCCGGCGCCGCCAAAGCCGCCCACGGATTCAGGAAAGAGCGCGCCCAGGGCGCCGATCTCGGCCAGTTGCTGCCAGACGGAGGTGCTCAGGCCCTGCTCGCTGGCCGCCACCTGATTGCGCACCTCGAAGGGGTACTGCTCGGTGATGAAGCGGTTCAGGGTGTCCGCCAGCATGCGGCGGTCTTCGGTGTGTTCAAAGTTCATCGCGGTGTCCCTCGCTTCACAGGCCCAGGATCATCTTGGAGATGATGTTCTTCTGGATCTCGTTGGAGCCGCCGAAGATCGACAGCTTGCGGTTGTTGAAGTAGATGGCGGCCGCCTGGGCCGCCTCGGCCGGGCCCACGGGCTCGTCGGCATAGCCTTCGTACATGGCCTCTTCGATGAAGGGCAAGGCGTAGGGGCCCATGGCCCGGCGGGTGAGCGAGGTCAGCTCCTGGCGGATCTCGGTGCCACGGATCTTCAACATCGAGCTCTCGGCCCCTGGCACACCGCCACCAGCCACGGCAGCGATCACGCGCAGGTTGGTGGTCTTCATGTTCTCGAGATCGATCTCGACCTTGGCCAGGCGGGTGGCAAAGGACGGGTCTTCGATCAGCGGACGACCCTGGCGCTGCACCTTGGCCGCAATGCGCTTGAGGCGCTCGAGTGCCGCCACACTGAAGCCCACGCCGGCGATGTTGGTGCGCTCGTAGGTCAGCAGGTACTTGGCGTAGGTCCAGCCCTTGTTCTCCTCGCCCACCAGGTTGGCGACCGGCACCTTGACGTCGGTGAAGAAGACTTCATTGACCTCGTGCTCGCCGTCCAGCGTGATGATGGGGCGCACCTCCACACCGGGGCTGTTCATGTCGACCAGCAGGAAGCTGATGCCCGACTGCTGCTTGGCGTCGCGGTCGGTGCGCACCAGGCAGAAGATCATGTTGGCGTGGTGGCCGAGCGTGGTCCAGGTCTTCTGGCCGTTGACGATGTAGTGATCGCCCGTTTCGTCCTTGGCTCGCACCGCCGTGGTCTTGACCGAGGCCAGATCCGAACCCGAGCCGGGCTCCGAATAGCCCTGGCACCACCAATCGTCACCGTTCAGGATGCGCGGCAGCCAGTACTGCTTCTGGGCCTCGCTGCCGTACTTGATCAGCACCGGGCCCAGCATGTTGACGCCGAAGGGCACGATGCGCGGCGCACCGCCCACGGCACATTCGTGCTCGAAGATGAACTTCTGAACGGCGCTCCAGCCTGGGCCGCCATACTGCGTGGGCCAGTGATTGGCCAGCCAGCCACGCTCATTGAGCAGGGTGTGCCACTCCACCGAGTCAGCCCGGGTCAGGCGCAGGCCGGCCTTGACCTTGTCGCGCAGGCGCGCCGGCAGCTTGTCGTTCAGAAAGCCCTGCACCTCGGCACGGAAGGCTTCTTCTTCAGGGGTGAAATTCAGGTCCATGGGGGCTCCGGGATCAGAAGATTTCGAACAGGCCGGCGGCACCCATGCCACCGGCGATGCACATGGTGACCACGGCCCACTTGGCCTTGCGGCGACGACCTTCCAGCAGCACGTGGCCGGTCAGGCGGGCACCGGTCATGCCGAAGGGGTGGCCGATGGAAATGGCGCCACCGTTGACGTTGAGTCGCTCGTCCGGGATGCCGAGCTTCTGCTGGCAGTAGATGGATTGCGAGGCAAAGGCTTCGTTGAGCTCCCACAGGTCGATGTCTTCGACCTTGAGGCCATGGCGGGCCAGCAGCTTGGGCACGGCAAACACGGGGCCGATGCCCATCTCGTCGGGCTCACAGCCGGCAATGGCCAGGCCTCGGAAAGCCCCCAGGGGCTGCAGGCCCAGGCGCTCGGCCTCGGCGGCTTCCATCAGCACGCAGGCCGAAGCGCCATCGGACAGCTGCGAGGCGTTGCCCGCGGTGACGAACTTGTCGGGGCCATTGACCGGCGCCAGCTTGGCCAGGGCCTCGTAGGTGGTGCCACGGCGGTTGCAGTTGTCAGCGGTGGCGGTCACCTCTTGCTTCGTGACTTCCTTGGTCTCTTTGTTGACCACGGCCATGGTGGTGGTGCAAGGCACGATCTCTTCAGCGTAGCGGCCGGCCAGTTGGGCCTCTTCGGTCTTGCGCTGGCTTTCGGCCGAGAAGCGGTCCTGCGCCTCGCGGCTGATGCCGTAGCGCTGGGCCACGATGTCGGCGGTCTCGATCATCGACAGGTAGAGCTCGGGCTTGTGCTCGACGATCCAGGGGTCGAGTGTGAGCTGGGCATCGTCGCGGCTCTTGATGCCCGAGATGCTTTCCACGCCACCCGCGATCATCGCCGGCACGCCTTCGGTCACGATGCGACCCGCCGCCATGGCGATGGCTTGCAGGCCCGAAGCACAGAAACGGTTGACGGTGGTGCCGCCGATGGACAAGGGCAGGCCCGCGCGAATGACGGCCTGCCGGCCGATGTTGCGACCGGTGATGCCCTCAGGGTAGCCGCAGCCCAGGATGGCGTCTTCGATCAGGGCTGGGTCGATGCCCGAGCGCTCCACGGCGGCCTTGACGGCGAAGGCGGCCAGCGTGGGGCCGGGGGTGATGTTGAACTCGCCGCGGTGCGACTTGGTGAGCGGGGTGCGGGCGGTGGAAACAATGACGGCTTGGCGCATGGTGTGTCTCTTTTGAAAAGGTTTATTCGGACTTGTTGAGCGAGTCGAAGTTGGCGCCCTTGGCAACCAGCTCCACCAGCAGGGGCGAGGGTTTCCAGAACAGCGGGTCTTCCTTGGCGAACGATTCGATGTCCGCCAGGATCTGCGGCAGGCCCACCATGTCGGCGTACTTCATGGGGCCGCCGCGGAAGCGCGGAAAGCCGTAGCCGTAGACAAAGGTCACGTCCACATCGAGCGGGCGCAGCGCGATGCCCTGATGCACCACGTTGGCCCCTTCGTTGACCATGGCGGCCATGTAGCGGCGCATGATTTCTTCGTTATTGAAGGCGCGCGGCGTGATGCCGGCGCGCGCGCGCTCGGCGTCCACAATGGCCAGCACCTCGGGGTCGGGGCTGCCCACGCGGGCCCCATTGGGGTACAGGTAGTAGCCCCGCGCAGTCTTCTGGCCGAACCAGCCACGCTCGCAGATGCGGTCGGCAATCTGCACGTAGCGGGCCTTCGGGTCGCGGGTGGCGGCGCGGCGTTTGCGCGTGGCCCAGCCGATGTCGCCACCGGCCAGATCAGACACCTGGAACGGACCCATCGGGTAGCCGAAATCGCGCACGGCCTGGTCGATCTGGTAGGGCGATGCCCCGTCTTCCATCATGTGATCGGCCGCCGTGCGGTACACCGCCAGGATGCGGTTCCCGATGAAGCCGTCGCACACGCCGGCGCGCACCGGCACCTTCTTGAGTTTTTGCGCCAGCGCGAAGGCGGTGGACACCACATCGGCACTGACCCGGGCCGGCACCACGATCTCAAGCAGCTTCATGATGTTGGCCGGCGAGAAGAAGTGCAGACCCACCACGTCCTGCGGGCGGCTGACGCTGCCGGCGATCTCGTCGATGTCGAGGTAGGAGGTGTTGGTGGCCAGCACGGCGCCAGGTTTGCAGACACGATCCAACTCGGCAAACACAGCCTTCTTGACACCCATCTCCTCGAACACGGCCTCGATCACCAGGTCGACCTGGGCCAGCGCGTCGTAGGTGGTGCTGCCTGTGAAGCGCGCCATCACCGCGGCCTTGGCGTCAGGGCTCATGCGGCCCTTGGCGATCAGGCCGTCGTACACCTTCTCGACATTGGCACGGCCACGCGCAATCGATTCGGCATCGCGTTCGACCATGGTGACCGGCAGGCCGGCATCGAGCACCGACACCGCAATGCCCGCACCCATGGTGCCGCCCCCCACCACCCCGATGGTGTTGAAGGGGCGCGGCTGGGCGGCCTTGGCCTCGGGCACTTTGACCACTTCGCGCTCGGCGAAAAAGGCATGGATCAGGCCCGCACGTTGCGGGCTGTCAATGCACTGCAGGAACAGCTCTCGCTCGTGCTTCATGCCTTCGTCAAAGGGCAGGTCGAGGGCGCCCTGCACGGCTTCGATGATCTTGAGGGGGGAGAACAGGCCCTTGCTCTTTTTGGCGGTGTCGGCTTTCAAGGCGTCGAGCTGGGCCTGGGCGGTGGCCTTGTCGGCCAGGGCCGGTGCGTCGCAGCTGCGGCGCACGGGGGCCTGGCGGGCCAGCAGTTCGCTGGCGTAGGCCATGCCTTCGGCCAGGGCATCGGCCGCCGTGCCCACGCGGTCGACCAGGCCCAGCTTGACGGCCTCATCGGCGCCGATGTGGCGCCCGCTGAGCATCAGCTCGACCGAGGCCTGGACACCGGCCAGGCGCGGCGCACGCTGGGTGCCCCCCGAACCGGGGATCAGGCCCAACTGAACCTCGGGCAGGCCGAGCTTGCTGCCGGGCATGGCCACGCGGTAGTGCGCGGACAGGGCGATTTCGAGCCCGCCCCCCAGGGCCGGGCCGTGGATGGCGGCCACCACCGGCTTGCTGCACAGCTCGATGGTGCGGCACACCTCGGGCAGCGAAGGCGCCTGCGGCGGCTTGCCGAACTCGCGGATGTCGGCGCCGGCGATGAAGGCACGGCCCGCCCCCACGATCAGCACGGCCTGCACGGCGGGATCGGCTTCGGCGGCCTCGATGGCGGCCTTGAGGCCGGCACGCACCGCCACGCCCAGGGCGTTGACGGGGGGGTTGTCCACAGTGGCCACCAGCACAGCGCCGCTGCGGGTGGTCTTGACGGCTTCGGTCATGGTTTTTGTCTCCGGAGGCAATGAATGGCAAGCAGACGGCTGGCAGAACTCAAGCAGTTGAATTCGCCACAGCCAGCGATTGTTGTGGCGACAGTCATTCTTGACAATCCCATGAACCATTGACAGACTGTCAAACCATTTTTGACAACCACTCATCCGATGCACAGCCTGGACCTTGGCTCCCTCACCCTGCTGGTCGAGATCATTGACTCAGGCAACCTCAGCCAGGCGGCGCGCAAGCTCAAGATGAGCCGCGCCAATGTGAGCTACCACCTGAGTCAGCTGGAAAAATCGGTGGGGGTGCAACTGGTTCGGCGCACCACGCGCCGGGTGGAGCCCACCGAAGTGGGCATGCGGCTGTACGAGCATGGTCGCAGCATCGTCAACGAATTGCTGGCCGCTCGCGAAACCATCAACACCCTGGGTCAGGGTCTGCAGGGCCGCGTGGGCCTGAGCGTGCCCAGCGGCTACGGGCAGATGGTGATGTCGCCCTGGCTGATCGAATTCAAGCGCCTGTACCCCGGCATCGTGCTGGACGTGATGTTTGAGAACCGGGTGGACGACCTGGTGCGCGACGGCGTGGACATCGCCATCCGCGTCATGCCCGAGCCCCCCCCTCAGTTGGTGGCCCGCGACCTGGGCCCGGTGCGCTACCTGGCCTGCGCTTCCCGCAGTTGGCTGCAGGCACACGACCGGCCGCTTTCGCTGGAGCAGTTGCGCACCGCCCCATTGATCACCTCAGGGGTGGTCGGCCGGCAATTGCGCCTGCGGGCCTATCTGGAGGGGGTACGCGAAGAGGTCACGCTGGAGCCAACGCTGATTTCCGAGCATTTTCCATTCCTGCGCGACGCCATCCTGGCCGGGCTGGGGGTGGGCCTGGTGCCCGATTACGTGGTGCAGGACGCGGTGGACAGTGGCGAGGTGCAGACCCTGTTCGACGAATACCGACTGAGCATCTTCGGCACCGGCATGTACCTGCTGTACATGCCCAACCGGCACCAGACGCGGGCAGTGCGCACCTGCATCGATTTCATCCTGGGCAAGGCCATGCCGGGCCACAGCCCGCAAGAAGCGGTGGGCGGGCTCTGAAGCTCAGGCACCGACCAGGTGGCGCACGGCGTGCATCAGTTCAGTCGGAGAGAAGGGCTTGGTCAGGTAGCCGCGGGCCCCGGCATCACGGGCCTGGTCCACATCCACCTTTTTGTCGAGGGCCGACAGCATCAGCACCGGGATGCCGGTGAGCTCCGGGTCCATGGTCACGGCCTGGCAGACCTCGTGCCCTGACATGCCGGGCATCATCACGTCGCAGATGATCATGTCGGGGCGACGCAGGTGGGCCATCTCCAGACCCTCGGCTCCATGGCTGGCTTCGACCACGTCGAAATCCTCGAACTCGAGCGTCATGCGCAGCAGGCGTCGGATGTCTTCGTTGTCATCAATGATCAGCACCACTTTGCTGAGGCTCATGCTCGGGCTTCCGGTTGAATGTCTGGGACCGAACTGAATCGGGCTGCGGGATTTTAAGGCCGCTTGGCCGCCAGCTCCCGCGCGCGACCCGCAATACAGGGCAAGTCCCGAGGCAGGGCTGCCACCCTCCTCACAGCCAGATAACTGGGCTATTCTGCAGGTCGAGAGGTGCCAATGGGGTGCCTGCCCCCGAAAAACACACCGAATGATCGACCCCAGCCGAACGGCCCTTGTGCTCAGCGGAGGTGGCGCGCGTGCTGCCTACCAGGTGGGCGTGCTCAAGACCCTGGCCGCCCTGCGCCGCGAGGCCGTGGGCGAGGCGGACAGCCGGGTCAACCCCTTCGGCATCATCGTCGGCACCTCGGCCGGTGCCATCAACAGCGCCGCCCTGGCCTGCCACGCCGACGACTTCAACGGTGCCGTGGCCCGCATCACCGAGGTGTGGGAGCACTTTCATGCCGAAGACGTGTACCGCGCCGACATGCTCGGCGTGGCCCGCAACGGGGCCCAATGGCTGACCATGCTGTCGATCGGCTGGGCACTGGCGCGCTGGCGGCGCTTTCGGCCGCGCTCGCTGCTCGACAACAGCCCTCTGGTCGGCCTGCTGCAGCGCGTGGTGCCCATGAACCGCCTGCCCGCCATGCTGGCCCGCCGCCATGTGCAGGCCCTGGCCGTGACCGCGTCCAGCTACAGCACGGGCGAGCACGTCACGTTCTATAACTCGACCCAGCCCATTGAGCCCTGGGTGCGCTCGCAGCGCCTGGCCGTGCCCACGGCGCTGTCGCACGAACACCTGCTGGCCTCGGCGGCGATTCCGTTCGTGTTTCCGGCCCAGCGCCTGTTCAGCGAAGGCCGCTCGGCCTGGTATGGCGATGGCACCATGCGCCAGACCGCACCGCTGTCACCGGCCATCCACCTGGGGGCGCAGCGCATGCTGGTCATCGGCGCCGGCCGCATGCACGAACCCGCAGCCCAGCGCCTGCCCGACCGGCGCTACCCCAGCTTGGCCCAGATCGCCGGGCACGCCATGTCGAGCATCTTCCTGGACGCCATGGCGGTGGACATCGAGCGCCTGGCGCGCATCAACCGCACCCTGTCGCTGCTGCCGGCGCAGGCCCTGGAGAGCACGCCGCTGCGCCCGGTGGAATGCCTGGTGATCGCGCCCAGCCAGCGCCTGGACGACATCGCCGCCCGCCACCTGGACGCCCTGCCGGGGCCGGTGCGCACCTTGCTGCATGGAGCGGGGGTCAGCAAGGCCGGCCCGCAGGCCCAGGGCTCGGCCCTGGCCAGCTACCTGCTGTTCGAGGCGCCCTACACCCACGCCCTGATGGCACTGGGCGAGGCCGACACGCTGGCGCGGCGCGAGGAGGTGGCCCGGTTTTTCGGCTGGCCCCAAGCGCGGCTGGCCCAGCCGATTGTCTGAGCGCACAGCCTGAATGGGCCGCGTGAGAGATCAGGCCTCTTCTTCGGGGGGGGCGTCCCACAACGCGATCTGGGCGCGCAGGCCGGCCGACACGGGGTGCGCCCGATCCACCGCCTTGACGCGGCGCTCGAAATCCGAACCCGCAGCAATGCAGCTGCGTGGCACCTTCTTGCCCGGAAAGCTGTCGGGGTAGACGCCATCGGCCAGCGGGCGCACGCGCAGTCGCAGCCCGCGCTTGACCATGAGCTCGCGGGCGTACAGCTCGGCCAGCTGATCCAGCGTGACCCAGCCCGAACGCACCTTGTCTTCACCCGAGCCGCGCAGGCTCAGCATCACCTCGAACAGGCCGGCATGTTCACCGTCCGGCTCGGCAAAGGGGTGCACCGTGAAAGTGGCCGGCTCGGTGACCTTGCGGCCCTTGTAGACGTGTTCGATGGCAATGTCGGTGAGGATCATGGCTGTTGCTCCTGCTCGGTGTCGTCGGCGTCATCTTCGCCATCATCGCCGTGCTCGTCCAGCCCAGCCGCCAAACCTTCTGCCAAGGCCGCTTCGTGCTTGGACACCCAGCCCTCAGGGCGGGGCGGGCGCTGTGCCGCGCGGGCCAGCACCTCGACATAGGCCTGGGCAGCACCGCCCTTGGCGATGGCATCGACCTGGGCGATCAGGCCCGACAGCAACACCCCTTCGGCGCTGTCCTTGTCGGCGCCGATGCGGCAGTCGAAATCCCAGAAATCAGCCCCCTCGGGCAGGTCGCGGCGACGCTCGCGCTTGAGGTATTTGCGGATGTCGTGCTTGACCGATTCGAGCACCCGGTCGGGGTGGCGGCCTTCAGCCTGGAAACTGTATGTTTTTCTCACAAGAGCCCTTCAGATGCCAGCGCCTGCCCCCTGTGGGTAGCGCTGGCCAAGGGCGCGATTATGCGACCTGCGGGTTCTCAGAGGATTGCAGGGCCCCCAAAAGCAGCGGCAGCACCGCTGGCATGCTGCGCTCGTTCCACACCAGATGCACCTCCGACCGGATGTCCGAGGGCGGCAGCAGGTGATAGGCCACCCCGGCCACACCGCTGCCGGCCAGCGCCTGGGGTACCAGGGCCCAGCCCATGCCCTTGCCGACCAAGGCCACCACGCTGAGCCAATGCCGAACCTCGTGGCGCACGCGCGGCTGCAGGCCCAGTTGCCCCGACAGGGTGAGCACGCGCTCGTAGTAGTCAGGCGAAGCCCCGCGCGAGAACAGCACCAGCGGCTCGCTGGCCAGGGCGGCCAGATCCAGGCCCTGAGGGCCACCGGCCGGGTGGGCCTCAGGCAGGCAGGCCACAAAGGGCTCGGACATGTACAGCGAGCGGCTCAGGTCAGGTGGCACGCGGGCCGTGTGCACAAAGCCCAGATCGATGCTGCCACGGGACATGGCCTCCAGTTGCTGGGCTGAGTTCAGCTCGATCAGCTCGGTCTGGACCTGGGGATGCTCGGCCTGGAAGGCGTGCAGCCGCTCGGGCAGACCGCGAAACAGCATCGAGCCGACAAAGCCGATGCGCACCCGGGCCGTGACCCCCTGGGCCACGTCGCGCGCCCGCTGTGCGGCGGTCTCGGTCTCGGCCAGCACCCGGGCGGCCGACTGCCGGAACACTTCACCGGCCGGGGTCAGCTTGACGCCGTGGCTGTTGCGCTCGAGCAGTTGAACCCCCAGGCTCTGCTCCAACTGCTTGATGTTGAAGCTCAAAGGGGGTTGGGCGATGTGCAGACGCCGGGCCGCACGGCCAAAGTGCAGTTCATCGGCCAGCACCAGGAAGTAGCGCAGGTGGCGCATTTCAATGGCCATACAAATTTTAGATCGGATCAGTGAAATTCAATATTAGACACAATAGTCCGGGGTTTGAACAATGCCGCATCCCCTGCCCTGGAGCCCGCCCCATGAACGCCCGCCTGCCCCAAGCCGTGACCCCGATGAGCACGGCCTCTCAAGCCCCCCACGCCGCGCCCGGCGAGCACCCGGTGCCAGACCGCGCCGGCACCAACGCCTACCTCGAAGACACCGAACTGCAGCAGTTGCTGCCCCTGTACCTGCCCCCGGATCTGGTGGCCCACCTGCAGCCGCATCTGGAGCGCCTGGGCGCCCTGGCTGGTGGCCGGCTCGACGAGTTGGCCCACAGCGCCGACCAGAACCCACCCACCCTGCAACTGCGCACCCGCACCGGGCTGGATCACGAACGCATCCTCAAGCACCCCGACTACATCGAGATGGAGCGGCTGGCCTTCAGCGAATTCGGCCTGGCCGCCATGTCTCACCGCGCGGGCGTTCTGGGCTGGCCTCAGCCCATGCCGGCGGCGGCCAAATACGCCTTGAGCTACCTGTTCGTGCAAGCCGAGTTCGGCCTTTGCTGCCCACTGTCGATGACCGACTCGCTGACCCGCACCCTGCGCAAGTACGGTGACCCTGCCCTGGTGCAGCGCTACCTGGACCGCCTGGTGACGCAAGACCTCGACGCCCTGACCCAGGGCGCCATGTTCATGACCGAGCAAGGCGCGGGCTCGGACGTGGCGGCCACCAGCACCGAAGCGCGCCCCGACCCCGAAGACCCGCAAGCCTGGCGGCTGCACGGTGACAAGTGGTTTTGCTCCAACCCGGACGCGGGCCTGGCCATGGTGCTGGCACGCCACCAGGGCGGCCCGGCCGGCATGAAGGGCGTGTCGCTGTTCCTGCTGCCGCGCGAGCTGCCGGACGCCAGCGCCAATGCCTACCGCATCATCCGCCTCAAGGACAAGTTGGGCACCCGATCGATGGCGAGTGGCGAGATCCGCCTGGAGGGCGCCAAGGCCTGGCTGGTGGGCGAGCTGGGCCGCGGCTTTGCACAGATGGCCGACATGGTGAACAACTCGCGCCTGTCCAACGGCATGCGGGCCGCCGGTCTGATGCGCCGCGCCGTGGCCGAGGCCCTGCACATCGCGCGCCACCGCCAGGCCTTTGGTCGCCACCTGATCGACATGCCGCTGATGCAGCGCCAGCTGGCCAAGATCCTGCTGCCCGCCGAAGAGGCCCGCAGCATGGTGTTCCAGACCGCCGACGCGCTGCGCCGCGCCGACGCAGGCGAACCCGGCGCCTACGCCCTGACCCGGCTGCTGACCCCGTTGATCAAGTTCCGCGCCTGCCGCGATGCACGCCGTGTCGCGGGTGATGCCATGGAGGTGCGCGGCGGCTGCGGCTACATCGAAGAATGGGGCGACCCCCGCATCGTGCGCGACGCCCACCTGGGCTCGATCTGGGAGGGCACCAGCAACATCGTGGCCTTGGATGTGATGCGCGCCATCCGCCGCGAGGGCTCGCTGCCGGTGTGGCAGGCCCATGTGCGGCAACTGGTGGCCGACAGCCAATGGCACCCCGCGGCCCAGGCCAAGCTGCTGGGCCTGGTGGACCAGGCCAGCGCCCTGGCCCTGGCCGCCACCGAGCGCGAGCACGAAGCCCTGACCCGTCAGGCCGCCTCGGCGCTTTACCACCTGACAGCCGCCGCCGCCATGGGCTGGGAGGCCAGCCGCAGCGGCTCGGCCCGCCGCATGCTGATGGCCCAACTGGTGCTGCAGCACCGCTTGCTGCCGCACAACCCGCTGCAAGGCCCGACAGCCACCACGGCCGACCTTGACCTCAGCCCCTTGTTCGAGGCTACGCCCGCAAACGGCGGCGTGGCCCGAGTCAACCTGTGGCCTGACACCTGAGCCCGCTTCAAAAACAACAGGAGACAAGCCCCATGACCCGACACCTCAATCGCCGCCAAGGCCTGCACCGCCTGAGCCTGCTGGCCAGTGCCCCCCTGCTGCTGAGCGGCCTGCCCGCCCACGCCCAGGGCACCAACCCGTCCGCCAACCAGCCTGTCACCCTGGTGGTGCCCTTCTCGCCCGGCGGCCCCACCGATGCCATGGCCCGCACCCTGGCCAACGCGCTCAAACCCCTGCTGGGCCAAAGCGTGCTGGTGGACAACCGGCCCGGCGCAGGCGGCAACATCGGCGCCGAGGTGGTGGCCCGCGCCGCGCCCAATGGCAACACCCTGCTGTTCGGTACTTCGGGCCCGCTGGCCATCAATGTGAGCCTGTACAGCAAGATGGGCTACGACCCGGTGAAGAGCTTCGCGCCCGTGATCCGCATTGGCCACCTGCCCAATGTGCTGGTGGTGCACCCCGGCCTGCCGGCCAAGAACGTCAGCGAACTGATCGCCCACGCCAAGGCCAACCCGGGCAAGCTGAGCTATGCCTCGTCGGGCAATGGCGCCAGCTCGCACCTGGCGGGGGTGCTGTTCAACATGCGTGCCGGCACCGACATCCAGCACGTGCCCTACAAGGGCACCGGCCCGGCACTGAACGATCTGCTGGGGGGCCAGGTCTCGATGGCCTTCACCGATGTGCTGACTGCTCTGCCCCACATCAAGGCCGGCAAGCTGCGCATCCTCGGCGTCACCTCGGCCACCCGCTCCAAAAGCCTGCCCGAGGTGCCCACGCTGCAGGAACAGGGCCTGAACCCGTTCGACGTCAGCGTGTTCTTCGGCATCGTGGTGCCGGCCGGCACCCCGCCCGACACCATCAAGCGCCTGAACACAGCCCTGGTGCAGGCGCTGAACCAGGCCGAGGTGCGCCAGACCCTGGAGGCCCAGGGCCTGGAGATCGCCACCCAGACCAGCCCCGAGCAATTGGGCCAGTTCATCCGCAGCGAGGTGGCGCTGTGGCGTGAGGTGGTGAAAGCCTCAGGGGCGCAGCTCGATTGAGTGCCCCACCTGGCCATTGATTTCAGGGAGACAACACCATGACCTCACCCCCCTCTCACACCTCTCACACCTCAAGAGGCACCCCCAACCGCCGCCAGTGGCTGGGCCTGACCCTGGCCGCCGCCACGGCCGGCCCGGCGCTGGCGCAGACCGCCGCCTTCCCGACCAAGCCCGTCACCCTGCTGGTGCCCTACGGCGCCGGCGGCCCCACCGACCAGCACCTGCGCGCGCTGGCCGAAGTGGCAGGCCAGCACCTGGGCCAGCCGGTGGTGCTGGACAACCGCCCCGGCGCCAACGGCACCAATGCCGCCGCGGCCCTGGTGCGCGCCGCAGCCGACGGCTACACCCTGGCCATCCTGCCGGCCTCGGTGTACCGCGAGCCCTTCATCAACAAGGTGCCCTACGACCCGGCCACCACCTTCAGCTACCTGTTGCTGCTGTCCGACTACACCTTTGGCCTGGCCGTGCCCGCTGGCGCGCCCTGGAAAACCTGGGCTGACTTCGTGGCTGACGCGAAACGCCGACCTGGCAAGATCAATGTGGGCGCAGCCGGCGCCATTGGCACGCCGCGCATCGTGATGGACGAGATCGCGGCCGCCGCCGGCATCGAGCTCAACATGGTGCCCTACAAGGGCGATGCCGACATCACCGCAGCCCTGCTGGGCGGCCACCTGGATGCGGCCCCGCTGTCGGGCGTGGCCATGCCGCACATCGAGTCCGGCAAACTGCGCTACCTGGTCATGCTGACCGAAAAGCCCCTGGCCACCGAGGCCAGGACGCCCACCCTGGTCGACAGCGGCATCCCTCTTTGGATCGACTCCCCCTATGGTCTGGCCGCCCCACGCGGCCTGCCCCCCGAGCGGGCCCAGCGGCTGCATGACGCCTTCAAGAAAGCGCTCGACTCCGCCCCCAGCCAGAAGGTGATGGCGCAACTCAACCAGCGGGCCAACTACCTGGGCCCCATCGAGTACCGGGCCTACGCCATCCAGACCCTGACCCGCGAGAAGACCCGGGTGGCCCGGCTGCGCGAACGCGGGCAACTGGACTGAACGCGCATGCCAGGCCCCACGCCCCCCCAAGCGCCAGCCACCTTCGAGGACGGCACCCTGTTCGGCCACCCGATTGCCCTGGCCCGCCTGTTCGGGCTGCGCGGCGAACAGATCGGTGACGACCGGGCCCGGGTGCGGTTGCCGCACCGGCCCGATTTCAGCAACAGCCGCGGCGACGTGCATGGCGGAGCCCTCAGTGCCCTGTTTGATTCGGTGCTGGCCTGCGCCGTGCGCGCCCACGAACCGCTGCGCTGGGGCGTGGTCACGATCGACCTGAGCGTGCACTACCTGGCCAGTGGCCGTGGCGACGTGGTGGCCGAAGCCCGCTGCGACCGGCGGGGCCGCAGCCTGTGCTTTGCCCGTGGCGAAGCCTATGACGACAGCGGCCGCCTGCTGGCCACCGCCACCGGCACCTTCAAGCTGGTCGAGCGCCAGCCCGACCCGACCACCCCCCCATCCACCCCACCCACCCCCGACAGGCCTTGCCCATGAACACCCCCAATCCTTCAGCCCATCCGGCCCCTGGCGCGCTGGCCGGCGTGCGCGTCATCGACGTCTCACGTGTGCTGGGCGGCCCTTACTGCGGCCAGATCCTGGCCGACCATGGGGCCGACGTGCTCAAGATCGAGCCGCCCCAGGGTGACGAGACCCGCGCCTGGGGTCCGCCCTTCGAAAACGGCGTGGCGTCGTACTACATGGGCCTGAACCGCAACAAGCGCGGCATGCGCCTGGACCTGAGTCTGCCCGAAGGGCGGGACCAGTTGCTGACACTGCTGGCCGATGCCGATGTGCTGCTGGAAAACTTCAAGACCGGCACGCTCGAGAAATGGGGCTTGGGCCACGAAGTGCTGGCCCAGCGCTTTCCGCGTCTGGTCCATGCCCGTGTCAGCGGCTTTGGCGCCGACGGCCCCCTGGGCGGCCTGCCCGGCTACGACGCGGCCATCCAGGCCATGAGCGGCCTGATGAGCGTGAACGGGGAGGTGGGCGCCGAGCCCCTGCGCGTGGGGCTGCCCGTGGTCGACATGGTGACCGGGCTGAACGCGGTGATCGGCATCCTGCTGGCCCTGCAAGAGCGCCAGCGCAGCGGCCAAGGCCAGTTCGTGGAGGCCGCCCTCTACGACTGTGGCCTGTCGCTGCTGCACCCGCACGCGGCCAACTGGTTCGGTGATGGGCGTGTGCCCACGCGCACGGGCAACGCCCACCCCAACATCTACCCCTATGACGCCTTTCCTACCGCCAGCACACCGGTGTTCCTGGCCGTGGGCAACGACAGGCAGTTTCAGCAGCTGTGCCAGGTGCTGGGCCAGCCGGAGCTGGGGCAAGACCCGCGATACGCCACAGCGGGCCAGCGCTCGGTGCACCGCGCCGAACTGCGCGCGGCCTTGCTGCCCCTGCTGGCCCAGCACGCTGGCGAGGGCCTGGTCGAGCGCTTGATGGCGCAAGGCGTGCCCAGCGCGCCGATTCTCGATGTGCCCCAGGCCCTGAGCCACCCTCACACGGCCCACCGGGGCATGACGGTGAACCTGCCCGGCGGCTACCGCGGCCTGGGCTCCCCCATCAAGCTGAGCCGCACGCCAGCCACCTACCGGATGCCACCGCCCGCCGAGATCTGAGCGCTTGCGCCGGGCGCTGCCAGGCGATGAGGCCCACCACCCAGTGGCCCAAACCCCGTCAAATGTTCCAAAAAGCAAGATTGAGGAGTTAATTTGTAACCAAAACGGCCATCCGCCGCATTTGTTCACTTCTGGAACATTGGACTGACTATGGTGACTCCAGGGCGCTGATTTCCAGCCCCGTCGAACGAAGCAAGGAAGACACCCATGACCACCACCCGTCGCATGTTCCATACCCTGGCCCTCACCGGCGCGGCCTTGCTGGCCACCGGATTCAGCGCCCCCGCCGCGCTGGCCGCAGACGGCAGCGCGCTGAGCCAGCAGGCCCAGATCAGCCTGCAACAGTTGTACAAGACCCGCCCCGGCTCGGAAGCGCTGGCCAAGAGCGCCAAGGCCATTCTGGTGTTCCCCAAGATCATCAAGGCCGGCCTGATTTTTGGCGGCGCCTATGGCGAAGGCGTTCTGTACGAGAACGGTCTGCCCAAGGGCTTCTACAACTCGGTCACCGGCTCATTCGGCTGGCAGGCCGGCGCCCAGTCGTATGGCTATGTGGTGTTTCTGATGAACGACAAGGCCGTCAAATACCTGCACCAGTCCCAAGGCTGGGAGTTCGGTGTCGGCCCCACCGTGGTGCTGGTGGATGAGGGCGTGGCGCGCAACCTGAGCACCACCACCCTGAAGAATGACGCCTACGCCTACGTGTTCGACCAGGAAGGCCTGATGGCCAGCCTGAGCCTGGAAGGCACCAAGATCTCGAAGATCAAGCCCTGAACTCAGACCCTGTGCCCGCGGCGCTCAACGCGCAGCGTACGCGTCGCGCAACTCGCGCTTGAGCACCTTGCCGATGGCGCTGCGGGGCAGTTCGTCGATCAGGTGCAGGGCCGCCAGCCGCTGGGTCTTGCCCACTCTTTCATTGAGCCACTGGCGCAGCGCCTCAGTATCCGGATCGACACCGGCCTGCGACACCACAAAGGCCACCGGGGTCTCGCCCCATTCGACCGAGGGCATGCCCACCACGGCAGCCTCGGCCACGGCCGGGTGGCTGCGCAGCAAGGCCTCGAGGTCGCTGGGGTAGATGTTGAAGCCGCCGGAGATGATCATGTCCTTCTTGCGGTCGAACAGGCTCAGAAAGCCATCGGCATCGAAGCGGCCCACATCACCGGTGCGGATGAAGCGCTTGCCATCGGGTGCAAACCATTCGGCCTCGCGCGTCTTCTCGGGCTGACCGTGGTAGCCGGTCATCATGCCGGCCGAGTGGCCCACCACCTCACCGGCCTCGCCCGGAGGCACCTCTTGCCCGGCTTCGTCGATCAGGCGGATATCGTGCCCTTCGGCCGGTTGCCCCACGGTGTGCAATTTGTCGGGAGACACGTGCGCGTTGAGGATGCAGGTGCCACCGCCTTCGGTCATGCCGTAGAACTCGACCAGCCCACCGGGCCAGCGGGCCAGCACGTCGGCCTTGAGCTCGGCATGGAAGGGCGCGCTGGTGCAGAACTTCATGTGGGTCGAACCCAGGTCATGGGCATCGAAGTCGGGCCGTGCCATCAGGCGCTGGTACTGCACCGGCACCAGCATGGTGTGGCTCATGCGGTGCTGTTGCGCCAGGCGCAGGTAGGTGGCGGCGTCGAACTTGGGCATCAGGAACACGCTGCCACCAAAAGCCAGCGTCGGAAAGAACACCACCAGGGTGGTGTTCGAGTACAGCGGGGTCGACAGCAAGGTCAGCGATTCGGGTCCATAGCCGTAAACCGCGCCCCGACTCACGTGGGCCGAACGCATGCCATGCGACTGGACGATGCCTTTGGGCGTGCCGGTGGTGCCCGAGGAATAGATGATGTTGAAGGGCCAGCCCGGTTCGATCTCGACCCGCGCCGGGGCGGTTTCGCTGCCAGCGAGCCAGTGGGCCAGGGGCATGCCCACGGCCGAGCCATCAAGTGCAATGCGCGCCACCCGCCCCTGACCGGCCTCGGCCACGGTGGCGGCGGCCGCTGCGTCGGTGAACAGCAGGCGGGCACCAGCGTCGTCCAGCATCCTGGCCAGGGCTTCAGGGGTGCTGCCGGGCGCCAGCGGGGCCACCACCACCCCGGCGCGCAAGGCCCCCAGGAACACCGTGGCATAGGCCATGGAGCTGCTGGCACACACGGCAATGGCCTGGCCAGGCTGCACGCCGTCGCGCTGCAAGGCCGTCGCCACCTGGTCCATCAGCCGGTCCAGCTCGCCGTAGCTCAGGGCCTGGGTGGCACCACCTTGCTCTTCGAGCAAGGCCCGCCGGCCTGGCTCGGCCAGCGCGTGGGCACGGATCATGTCGGGAATGGATTGAAAGCCTGCGGCAGCAGGCGAGGTGGCAGTGTTGGAGCTCATGGGTGTGTGGCGGCAAAGGAGGCGAAATGATAAGGAGCGCCCCCCCGATCGCCCCTGTCGCAACAGCGACTGAACCCGCCAAAGCGGGGGCTTAAAGGCGGTGTGTGCACGGCTTTCTACTGAGATTGTTTCCGTTTTGGGAACTTTCATTTGCAAGAAAAGCTGTTTTATTGCAACAGACGATCACCTACAGTCACTCCATCGATGAGCCGCGAGCCAGAAACAACGCTTCATCGAGGCTGGACAAGCCAGGCCCCCGGCCCGACCTGCCCGGAACGTTTTTTCAGCATACGAAAGGAAACTCACCATGTCCCGCTCTTTGATGGCTTATGTCCTCGTCTCCGCCGCTGCCGCCGCAGCGTTCGCCGCCGCCCCGGCTTTTGCCGGCGGTGAAGCCGACTCCTACCAGGGCCCGACCCCGGTGGTGTCGCAACGCAGCCGCGCCGAAGTCCATGCCGAGGCCCTGGTGGCCGCCCAGCGCGCGGCTGATCCGGACACCCTGTCGCGCATCGCCGCCCCGGTCAAGTCAGCCCTGAGCCGCTCCGAAGTGCGCCAGGCTGCTGCCGCCGCCAACCGCGCCGGCCTGGTGCCCGACCTCAGCACCTATTGATCCCCGGCGAGTGGCCCGTGCGGGCCGCTCCAGCACGAACCTCCCATCCAAACTCATCCCGAAAGCCCACCATGAACCGCCAGATCCTCACCGCCGCCCTGATCGCCGCCGCCGCCTTCGCCAGCGCCCCCAGCTTTGCCGAAGGCCTGGCTGAATACCAGCAGACACCTGCCAGCGTTTCCCAGCGCAGCAGCGCCGAAATGCGCCTGGAAGGCATCGCGACCGCCCGCCAGGCTGCCGTGGCCGTGGACGCCAAGTCCAAGGTGCATCCGCAAGTCAAGTCGGCCCTGACCCGCACCGAGGTGCGCCAGGCCGCCATCGATGCCAACCGTGCCGGGCAACTGCCGCGCGGTGAACTGAGCTTCTGACGCTGAAACTGGTCGCGCAACGCCCAGACGCCAGAGCCAACTCAACACTCCTCTTGCCCCCCTTGCCCTGCTTGGCGGGGCTTTTTTCATTCAGGCCGCCGACACCACCATCCGCCCCGCCACCCGCCGTGAGACCGCCCAAGCCAGAACCAGAACGCCCAGGCCCGCCACAGCCATGGCGGCGGCCAGCCCCCCATGGTCCACGGTGCTGCCCACCACCAGCACGCCCAGGCTTTGCCCCAGAAACAGCAGACAGGCGAACAGCGTGACGGCGCTGCCTCGGGCATGCGGTGCCATCTGCGTAGCCTGGGTCTGCAAGGTGTTGTGCAGCATGTAAAACCCCAGCCCGGCGAAAAAGCAGGCCGATACCGCCACCGCCGCCAGCGGCACGAAGGCCAGCGCCCACAACGAAACAGCGATCAAGGTGCCCCCCAGCAGGGCCAGCCCCCGTTCGCCCAGCAGGCGCAACCAGCGGGTGACAAACTGGCTGTAAAGCAATCCCCCAACGCCGTACAGCATCATCACGCCGCCTGCCGTCGATGGACTGAAGCCCAGGGTGCTGACCAGGCGACTCGGCACAAAGGCCAGGGTGCCAAAGGCCAGCGCCCCTTCGATGGCGGTCACCGTGACCACCCAGCGCACCCGGGGCAGGCGCAACAAGGCCAAGGTGGCATGGAAGGAACGGCGCCAGGGCACAGGCGCCGTCTGGCTCAAGGCCTGCGCGTGTGCGGCACGCTGCGCACCGGTCTTGCGGTACAGCGTGAACGCCGCGACAGCAAACAGGGCTGACAACAGGCCGAAGGCCACGCGCCAGCCCAGGTACTCGGAAGCCACCCCCCCGAACCACTGCCCCGCCATCATGCCGGTGACCGTGGCGCCCATGAAGCGCCCCAACGTGGCCTGCCGCTGCTCATAGCCCACCTGATCACCGATCCAGGCCATGGACAAGGGGATGATGCCGGCCGCCGCACCGCCCATGGCCGCACGCGACAGCACCAGCACGTCCAGGCTGGGGGCCAGCGCGGTCAAGGCGCTGAACACCGCACAGCCCGCCGTGGCCAGATTGATCACCCGGATCTTGCCCAGGCGGTCGCCCAAAGGGCCATAGAACAACTGCAGCACGCCATACGCCACCGCAAAGGCGGCGATGACACGCGAGGCTTCGCCCGTGCTGACCTGAAAGTCATGGCCCAGCACCCCCAGCATTGGGTCGCACACCCGCATCGAGGCCATGCTGCCGAATGCAGCCAGGCCCAGCAGGCGCAAGGTCAGGGACAAGGAGTTCATTCAGGCCTTCTGAAAAGCCTGTGATTCTGCCGGGATTGGCCCGATTCCGCTTTGGTGCTGCACGTCACCAATTCGGTGCAGACGGCGCCATAACAGTGCTAGACGTGCAATTTATTGCGAAAACAGAAATAGTATTTTTCCAAAGGCATCGTTTTACTCATGTGCTAATCAGAATAAAGTTCAACCCATCGACTCGCTGCCCCAATTTTGTGATTTCAGCAAGTCGGCATTACACCTAAAGGAAATCCCTTATGAACCGCACTCTCATCGCCTCCGCCCTGATCGCTGCTTCGGCCTTCGCCGCCGCCCCCAGCTTTGCTGAAGGCCTGGCCGAGTACAACCAGACCCCCGCTGCCGTGGCCCAGCGCACCCGCGCCGAAGTGAACGCCGAAGCCCTGGTCGCCGCACAGCACGCAGCCGACGTGGACAGCAAGTCGAAGGTGCTGCCCCAGGTCAAGTCGGCCCTGACCCGCGTCGAAGTGCGCCAGGCTGCCGCTCAAGCCAACCGTGCCGGCATGCTGCCGCACGGTGAACTGAGCTACTGAGCCCTCAGAAGACCTCACCCCGCGCGGTGAGGCCTGGCCAGAAAAAAACCGCTGCAGCCCTGGGCCCAGCGGTTTTTGTTTTTTGTTGTTCGTACAGCGGGCAGCACTGCGGCGTGATCAGGTTCCGTCGCGGTGTCAGCGGATGGCCAGTCGTGTCGGCTGATCGGTCTGGTCAGGCCTGTGCCAGGCCCGCTCGCGAGAGGCGCCGGATTGCTGCTGCAGTTGTTCGCGGGTGTAGGGCCGCTCCGCCCCCGACAGTTTGAGGGCGATGCGCACCTCCCATTCGTGCGTGGGCAGGTGGGGTGCCGCGCGCCCCGCCAGCAAAAGCAGCGCCAGAGGAATCAGGCCCGCCAGCAACGGAAAAGGTTTGACGCGCCCCAGCGCCAGCAGCGTGCACACGCAAACCGCCGCCCCCAGCAACCAGGCCAGCACCACCTCGCTGACACTGTGCGCCCCCAACACCACCCGTGAGACAGCCACCAGCGCGGCCAGGCTCAGACCCAGCGCAGCCGTCAGCCAACGCCATTGCCGCTGCTGGGGAGCGAGCAACAGGCTGCACAGAATGGGAAACACCGATGTCGCCAGCAGCGTATGGCCACTGAACCCCGTGAAATCCCAGGCGGCGATGCCGATGCCCCAGCCAATGAACAAGGTCTTGCTGATCAGCGTCAGGGCCACCGCCGCCCCCAGGGTCACCAGCCAAACCCCGGCGGCCAGTCGCTCGCGGGCCAGCCACACCCCCAGCCAGGTCAACAGCCAAACCGGCAGCATCAGGCCCGCGGACCCCAGCGAGGTGATGCTCTCCCAGGTTTGGGGGGTGACAGGCAACCCATCGATCATGGAAGGCTCGGCTTTCTCATGGTTAATACCTAGCGAAGTGTAGCGATGAAACCCGGCAACAGGGTTTCAACCCGCCACCAGGGCCAGGTAGGCGCGCCTTGTTTCGGGCGACACGGCCGCCAGCACCTGCGCGTGCGAGGTCTGGTGGCGCCTCAGCAAGCGGGCCGATGCCACGGCTTTCGACTTGCAGAACCAGTGGCAGCTGTGCTGCATGAGGAACAACTCAGCCGACAGCCGATAGGCCCGATCGCGCTGCGACAAGCCGCCCTGGGCCTGGGCCGCCTGGGCCAATCCGCGCGCGTGGATCTTGAACAGTTCGCGCAGATCGAAGGTGAAGGCCGGCAGCAGTCGGTCCACCCAGGGCAAGGCGACGGGGAACCGGCTGACCCGGGTGAGCGAAGCATCGAGCCGGGCAAACTCCTGGGCAAAGCGGCTGAACTGGTCACTCAGGCTGGTTTCGGCGCTGGCCAGCAGTTGCCAGATCTGGTCACGCCGTGCCAAATCCTTTTCCCCCAGTGCACGCAAGTAACCCTCGGTCACCGTCTCCATCAGTTTTTCGATCTGGTACTGACCCAGCACGCTGCCCAGCAAGCCGATGCGGCGGCGTTGGTCATGGGTCTTGACGATGTGAAAGGCGAAGCCCGCGAACAGGGCCAATAAAAAGAAGTCCATCGGGGGCAGCGGTCAGCGT
Source organism: Curvibacter sp. GW821-FHT09D12 (assembly GCF_059416245.1). Taxonomy (NCBI): domain Bacteria; kingdom Pseudomonadati; phylum Pseudomonadota; class Betaproteobacteria; order Burkholderiales; family Comamonadaceae; genus Curvibacter; species Curvibacter sp. GW821-FHT09D12. Next base: position 30,196 of record NZ_JBWKOU010000025.1, read on the forward strand.
TGATTGGGTTGGAGAGCCGCTGAGTGTAGCCAGCCCGGACCCGATCCGACGCCACCCGCCTGCGTCCAGGTGGCATCAGGCCAGCGATTCGATGCGCAGCCAGGCCGCGCCCCCCACCGTGTCGGCCGAGGCCAAAGACAAGGCCATCGACTCCCGCAGCGCCACGACGTCGCCCTCCAGGGCCGGCCCGGTCAACACCACCACGGCCGGCGCCTGCCCAGCCTCGCCAGGCACCCGCTCCAGCCGGCGAACCGGAATGCGATGGGCTTCCAGTGCGGCCGCCAGGCGGGCCATCAAGGGGTTCAGCCCCACCTCGTCCGCGACGCTCCAGCGCAGGTAATGGGCGCCACGCAGTGCCGCCATGGGCAACACCGGCAAAGGCCGCAAGGCCGCGGGCTGGAAGGCCAGGTGCGGCACACGGTGCTGTTGCGGCCCGCCGTGCAGGCGCGCCAGGTCGATCAGGTCGGCGATCACGGCCGACGCCGTGGGCTCGGAACCCGCCCCCGCCCCGTAATACATCGTGACCCCCGAGGCATCGCCCTTGACCAGGATGCCGTTCATGCTTCCGTTCACCTGGGCCAGCAATTGGTCGGCCGGCAACAGGGCCGGGTGCACGCGCAGCTCCAGCCCTTCGGGCCGGCGCCGCGTGACGCCCAGCAGCTTGACGCGGTAGCCCAGGCGCTCGGCCAGTCGCACGTCCTGGGCCTGCAGGTGGCGGATGCCCTCCACATGTGCGCGCTCGAACTGCACCGGTGTGCCGAAGGCCATGGCCGACAGCAAGGTGAGCTTGTGGGCCGCGTCCACGCCGTCCACATCAAATGCCGGATCGGCCTCGGCATAGCCCAGGCGCTGGGCCTCGGCCAGCGCCGCCTCGAAGCCCAGGCCGCGCTCGCGCATGGCGCTCAGGATGAAATTGCTGGTGCCATTGATGATGCCAGCCACCCACTCGATGCGGTTGGCCCCCAGGCCCTCGCGCAAGGCCTTGATGATCGGGATGCTGACGGCCACCGCGCCCTCAAAGGCCACACAGGTGCCGGCGGCCGAGGCGGCCGCAAAGATCTCACTGCCATGGTGCGCCAGCAAGGCCTTGTTGGCGGTGACCACGGGCTTGCCCAGCGCCAGTGCCTGCAACAACCACTGGCGGGGCAGTTCGGTCCCTCCCACGGCCTCGACCACCACATCGACCTCCGGGTCGGCGATCAGGGCCTGGGCATTGCTCACGAGTCGCACGCCCGGCCCGACCAGGCTGGCCGCGCGCTGCAGATTGCGCGCCGTGGCCACGGTGACACGGATCGGCCGGCCGGACCGCAGCGCAATCTCATGGCGGTTGCGCTGCAGCACCTGCAAAGTGCCTGCGCCCACCGTGCCCAGGCCGATCAGGCCCACGCGCAGGGCCGGCAACGAGGCCGCCGCCAGGGCACCCTCGGGAAAATGGGATTCGGGATCGTGGTACATGTGTTTCTCCGGACCAGAAATGAAAAACCCAGCTGCCGGGCTGGGTTGGTTCGGAGACTCACACCAGGGGCAGCCGGTACGGCCACCCCAACGCTGCTAGGGGGCCGCGGTGGTAATGGTGCTAATCATCATGCCCATGCACGATGCCCCGGTCCGTGCGATCACGGACGCGCCTGCCGACACCGCACAGGCGGTGAAGAAGGCGTTGAGGCTGCGTTCAAAAGACATGCGCCACAGTGTAACGGCAAAATTCAATGCCCTGCCCGGGCCCGTTCGCAGCTGCGCTGCAGCCAGGCCGGGTCGAAGCACTGCTCGACCTGGTCCGCCAGGCGCTCAAACACCTGCGTCAGCGTGGGTGCATCGGCCCCGAACAGGGCTTGCAGCACCGCGGCATCCTCGAACAGGCCATGCAGGTACAGGCCCAACACACGCCCGTTGGCACTCTGCCAGGCCAAACCGGGGATCAGCTCACGCGCCACATCACCGGCCGCGGCCATGGCCGGGTGCTGAGCCGTCTGGCCGTGGTGAATCTCATAGCCTTGCAGGGCCACCTGTGACAGGGCGGCCCAGGGCGCGGCCACGTCGGCAAAGCGTGCCTCGGTGTGGCGCACGGTTTTTTCGGCTTCGAATGTGGTCACCAGGGGCAGCAGGCCCAGTCCGGGGGCGTTGCCATCGATGCCCTGGGTGTCGATCAGGGCCTCGCCCAGCATCTGCAGGCCGCCGCACACGCCCAGCACCCGGCCACCGCGTTCGGCATGGCGGGCCACGGCCTGGTCCAGGCCTTGTGAGCGCAGCCAGGCCAGATCGGCTGCCGTGGCCTTGCTGCCGGGCAGGATCACCCAGTCGGCACCGTCCAGATCGGCCGGGCTGCGCGCCCAGTTCAGGCGCACACCGGGCACATTCTTGAGCGGCTGAAACTCATCGAGGTTGCTGATGCGGGGGTAAGCCACCACCGCGATGCGGGTATGCACCGCGCCGCTCACACCGGCGCTGCGGTCGTCGAACACGCCGTCCTCCTCGGGCAGACCGTGCTGCCACTTCATCGGCACCACGGCCACGGTGGGCACGCCGGTGAGCTGCTCCAGCATCTCGGGCCCGGGGGCCAGCAGGCTGGCATCGCCGCGAAACTTGTTCAGCACGAAACCCTGGATGAAGGGGCGTTCGTCCTCGGGCAGCAGGGCCCAGGTGCCGTAGAGGTGGGCAAAAGCACCGCCGCGATCGATGTCGGTCACCAACAGGCATTCGGCCTGGGCATGGCGCGCCACACGCAGGTTGACGATGTCACTGGCATGCAGATTGATCTCTGCCGGCGAACCAGCGCCTTCGATCACCACCACATCGTGGTCGGCGCGCAGGTCGTCCAGGGTCCGGGCGATGGCGGGCCACACCTTCTCGCTGCGGCCACGCCAGGGCATCTCGGTCAAGGCGGTGTCGACCTGGCCCAGCAGCACCACCTGGCTGCGCGTGTCAGCCTCGGGCTTGAGCAGCAAGGGGTTCATGCGCACCTCGGGCTCAGCCCCGGCGGCCAGGGCCTGAAAGTACTGGGCGCTGCCGATCTCACCGGACTGGCCGCCCGGCCCCGCCACCACACGGGCGTTGTTGCTCATGTTCTGCGCCTTGAAGGGCGCCACCTTGAAGCCCTGGCGCGCATACCAACGGCACAGGGCCGTGGTCAGCCAGCTTTTGCCGGCACCGCTGGTGGTGCCCAGCACCATGACGCAATGCGCCGGGCCGGGGGTTGTTTTCTGAAGGGTCATGTCGGTTCCGATGTCAAGACAGGGCCTGGGCCAGCGCCTGCTGGGATGCGGGGGGCAACACGCCCATGCGCCACCACCCCGGCAGCTCGAAGGAGGTGGCATCGCGCAGCTTGATGCCCTGCTGGCGCAAGGCCGGCAGGCGGGCCGCGTGGGCGGGCGTGGGCTGCACACAAAAGAAGTTGGCCTGACTGGGCCGGACCTGCCAGCCCAGATGGTGACACAGTGCCTGCTGCTGGTCTTTCCAGGCGCGCAATCGAGGCCTGCATTCGGCCAGCCAATCCTGCACGACCGGCTCGCACCAGGCCTGCAGCAGGGCCACGCCATGGGCGCCCAGCGGCCACGACGGACACAAGGCCTGCAGGGCGGGCACCGCCGCCTCGGCTCCGACAGGGGCCAGTGCATAGGCCCCGCGCACCCCCGTCAGGCCCAGGGCCTTGTTGGGGCTGTAGAGCTGCCAAGCCTGAGCCAGGCCGGCGGCCGAGAGCCCGCTGGCACCGCTGAGGCGCAGGGGCTCGTAGGCGCGGTCCAGCACCGCCAGGGCAGCGCCGTCGAACACCGCGTCCCCGGGCAGGTCAGCGCCCAGAGGGCTGGCGGGTTCACAGGCCCAGGCCAGACAGGGCCGCGGAGAAGCGTCTGCCACGGGGCCGGCAACGTCTTCATGCGTCGTCAGCGCCAGACCCCAGGCCCGGGCCGCCTGGGCATAGTCACCATAGGCATGCCGAGGCAGACGCACGTGTCGCAGGCCTTCGCGCCAGGCCCAGGCGGTGAAGCGGAAGATGAACTCACTGGCACTGGCCGCCAGCAGCACCCGATCGATGGCCACCCCATGGTGCATGGCCAGCCGCTCGCGCAGTGCTTGATACGCCGCGTCGGGGTAATGGGCGGCATCAGCCGACTTCACCTGCTGCCAGGCAGTCGGGCACGGGCCACACGCATTGCTGTTGGTGGAAAAGTCGTGCTGCGGCACCCCCTGCGCATCGGGGCCGCCATGCACGCGCGGCAGCGCACTCATGCAACCCCACCCAGGCAGCGGGACCAGGCCGAGGCCAGGGCCAGGCTGCCCCCACTGAGCGCCCCCGCCCAGGCCACCGCCCACACCACCGCCGTACCGGCCCAGGACAAGGCCCGCTGCGTGTGGACCGGCAAAGGTGTCGGCGCGAGCGGATTCAGCACATAGGCTCCCGGCTTGCCCAGGCGCACGCCCAGGCGCAAGGCCATGGCCGCCATGGGCCAACCGCTGTTGGGCGAAGGGGTCTTGGCCGCCTCACTGCGCACGCCATGCCAACGCAAGCGCCCGGGCCAGGCCAGCAACAGTGCCGTGAGCCGCGCCGGGCACCAGGACAGAACATCGTCCGCGCGGGCGGCCCATTTGCCGGCCCAGGCCCAATAGTGGCGCCCAGCGCTGCCGCCGCGCCAGCCCGGATAGCCCCACATCGCATCCGCGGTGTTGGCAAAGCGGTACAGCGCGGCCCCCGGCAAACCGGCCACGGCAAACCAGAACAAGGGCGCCACCACCGAGTCGTTGAGGTTCTCGGCCAGGGACTCGATCGCGCTCTCACGCACCTGATGCGGCCCCAGCTGGCTGACATCCCGGCTCACCAGCCAGGCCAGTCGGGCACGACCGGCGGGCAGCGACACGGCCAGGGCATCCTCCACGGCCTGCACCTCTTCACCCAGCAGACGCCAGGCCAGCAGCGGCTTGAGTGCCAGCCCCAGCACCCCGGCCGTCAACCAGGCCGACTGCTGCAGGGCCCAGGCTTGCAGGCCACCGGCCAGAGCCACACACGCCCACGCGCCCAGGCACCACAGCAAGGCACCGCCGAGCAGGCGCGGCAGGTCCCGCCGGCCCTCGGGGTCGGGGCCCACACCCTCACGGGGTGCCAGCCGATGCCCGACCCAGCCCAGGTAACGCCCCATCCAGACCACCGGGTGCACGGCGGTGGGCGGCTCGCCCCACAGGCGATCCACCCCCAGGGCCAGGGGCACCGCCGCGGCCAGCGCCAGGCCGACCCAGGGTTCAATCAGACTCAAGGCCAGGCCCCTCCGCAAACAAGGCACTGGGCCGTCCCCATTGCTCGTCGAACACCAGTTCACCCAAAGCGGCGCGGCGCGCCCAACGCTCTTGCTCCAGCATGGGCTGTTCGTAGAAGGCCGTGACCGGCCCCAGGCACAGCAGCGCGATCACCTCGGCCCCTTCGGGCAAGCCCAGCACGCGGGCAACCTCCAGCGGATCGAAGATCGAAACCCAGCCCATGCCCAGGCCCTCGGCACGGGCCGCCAGCCACAGGTTCTGGATGGCGCAACTGGCGGAGGCCAGGTCCATCTGGGGCAGCGTGCGACGCCCGAAGACGTGGCGCTCACGCCCGTCGCTCAACGCCACGGCCAGCAGTTCGGCGCATTCAAGCACGCCCTGCACCTTGAGGCGCAAGAATTCCTCCTGCCTCACCCCCAGGGCCTGGGCGGTCCGCACGCGCTCGACCTCGACCAGGGCGTGCAGGCGGGCCCGGGTGTCGGGCTGGCTGATGCGGATGAAGCGCCAGGGTTGCATGAAGCCCACGCTGGGGGCGTGGTGGGCGGCATCGAGCAAGCGGCGCAGCAGCTCAGGGGCCACCTGCCCGCCGCTGAAGTGGCGCATGTCGCGGCGCTGATGGATGGCCCGGTACACGGCCTCGCGCTCGGCAGGCGCAAAGGCCTGGGCGGCAGGCGAGGTGTCGGCGCCTGGACGGGCTGATTGGGGATCGCCCTGCCGGGGCGGAAGGTCGCTGGCCATGCTCAATCCTCGATGCCCCGTTGGGCCGGGATGCCGGCCTGGAAGGCGTGCTTGATCAGCTTCATCTCGGTCACGGTGTCAGCCATCGTCACGATCTCTTCGGGGCAGCGGCGCCCGGTGAGCACCACGTGCACCTGGCGCGGGCGGTCGCGCAGGGTGGTCAGCACCTCGCCCAGGGGCAGCCAGCCATAGATCAGGGGGTAAGTGATCTCGTCGAGCACCACCAGAAAATGCTCGCCGGCCAGGATCACGTCCCGCGCCCGGGCCCAACCATCGCGGGCCAGTTGGGCAGAGTGATCGAGGTCCTTGCTCTTCCAGCTGAAGCCGTCGCCCAGGCCTTCCACCGGGATGCCCAGTTGCTCGAACATGCGGTGTTCGCCAAAGCGGGCACTGGGCACCTTCATGAACTGGTAGATCTTCACGGCCTTGCCGCGGCCATGCGCCCGCAGGGCCAGGCCGAAGGCCGCGGTGCTCTTGCCCTTGCCGTCGCCGGTGTTGACGATGATCAGGCCACGGCGCTCGCCCTCGGCTTTGTCATAAGGCTTTTCGGTGGGGGGGGTTTCGATCTGCATGGGAGGTTTTCAGGAAGTGTGGGGGTGGGATGTGGGTTCTGACGTGGGTTCGGCCCGGGCCACGGGCAGGGGCACCCATTGCCCCTGGACCGGGTGGATCTTCAGGCGCTGGTCAAACACCTGCTCCAGCGCGCGGTGCGTGGCCGGGGCCTCGGTGCTGCCGTGGTGGCAGATGCGGCCTTGCGCCATCACCACCAGCTCATCGGCCTGCAAAGCCATGCCGAGTTCATGCAGCACGCTGACCACGGTCCGGCCCTGCCCCACCAGTTGGCGCACGGTGTCCAGCCAGTCGGACTGGTGCGGTGGATCCAGGTTGGCCAGGGGCTCGTCCATCAACAGCACCGGGGCCTGCACGGCCAAGGCACGGGCCAGCAACACGCGCTGGCGCTCGCCGCCCGACAGCTGGCCCAGACTGCGCTCGCGCCATTCCCAGGCCTGGGTGCTGCGCAAGGCCTGCTCCACGGCCGCATGGTCGGCGGCGCCGGGCGCGGCCAGCCAGCCGCGGTGGGGCAGGCGCCCCAGCATCACCACGTCAAGCACCCGCAGGTCGTGGGCCGCCTGTTCGCCCTGCCCCAACCAGGCCACGGTGCGCCCTCGCTCGCGAGCGGGCCATTGGCGCAAGGGGCGCTGCAGCAGGGTGATCTCGCCAACACAGGGCAGCAGGCCCGCCAGCGCCCGCAGCAAGGTCGATTTGCCGGCCCCGTTGGGGCCCACGATGCTGGTCCAGGCCCCCTGGCGCAAGCCCAGGTCGATGGCGTGCAGCACCGGTCGCTCACCGAGCCGGGCGCTCACGCCCCGGGCCTGCAGGGCCAGCGTGGAGGAGGCGACCACGGCGCTCATGCGCCGCCCCCCAGGCTGTCGCGTCGGTGCATGAGCCACAGCAGGTAGCTGCCGCCCAGGACCGCCGTCAAGGCACCCACGGGCAACTCCTGTGGTGCCGTGAGGCCACGCGCCAACACGTCGGCCAGCATCAGCAGGCAGCCGCCGGTCAGGCTGGCCAGCAGCTGCTGCCAGGCATGGCCCGTCTTGACCAGCCCGCGTACCAGGTGCGGCGCCGCCAGGCCGACAAAGGCAATCAAGCCGGTCTGGGCCACGGCCGTGCCGGTGGCCAACGCCAGCACGGCCACCAGCACCGCGCGTAAAACGCCGAGTGGCAGGCCGAGGCTGAGGGCCGTCGATTCACCGAGCGACAGCCCGTCCAGGCCCCGGGCCGCCCCCAGCGCCACCAGGGCGCACAGGCACCACACCGCGCCCATCAGCAGGGCCGAGGTCCAGCCGACAAAACCGGTGTTGCCCAGCATGAAGGCTTGCATGGGTTGCATGATCTCGGGCACGCGCAGCAGCAGCAAAGAGGTGATGGCGCCCAACACCACGCCCACGATGACCCCGGCCAGCAACAGGCGCAGGGTCTGCTGCACGCCTCGCGCCAGCGCCAGGGTGAGCAACACGGCGCCCACCGCACCGACAAAGGCGGCGCCGGTGAGGCCCAGGCGCATCAGCCAGTCGGATGACAAGAGCAGGTTCAAGGGCCTTTGCCCCAGCCACACCAGGGCAAAAGCCACGCCCAGTGAAGCCCCTGAGGCACTGCCCAGCAGGTAGGGGTCGGCCAGCGGGTTGCGGAACAAGCCCTGCGCCACGGAGCCGGCCAGCCCAAGCAAAGCCCCGGCGGCCAGGGCCCCGAGCGAGCGGGGCAGGCGGATGTCGAGCACGATCTGGGCGGCCAGGGGGTCGTCGAACAACTGGGTCACCCGCTGAAAGCCGGTGCTGCCCACGCCCAGGCTGAGCGCCAGCAGACCGGCCACCAGCAGCACCAGCACGAAGAGCACGGCGGCCGGCCGCCAGGCGCGTGGGCTCATGGCGAGCGCTCCTGCAGGCAACGCGCCATCAGGCGTGCGGCCTCGCCCATGCGGGGGCCGGGGCGCACCATCACATCGGATTCGGCAGCGCTGAAGCGGCAGATGCGGTCCTCGCGCACGGCGCGGATGCGATCCCAACCCGGGCGCTGCATCAGGCCTTCGAAGTTGCGGTCCCCAATCATGATCAGGTCAGGGTTGGCGCGCACCACATACTCGGGGTTGAGCTTGGGAAAGGGGCCCAGCGAGGCGGGCACCACATTGCGCGCGCCCAGCCGGCTCAGGGTCTCGCCGATGAAGGACGATTCGCTGGCCGCATAGGGCGCTCGGTTGACTTCGTAATACACCCGGGTGTTGCGCACCTTCGGCGGCAGCGACTGGGCGGCGGCCGAGACCTCGGCATCGATCTGGCGCCAGATGCGCGTCGCGCCCTGCGCATCGGGCACCTGCAGGACCACGCCGATCTTGCCCAGCACGCGCTGCACATCGGCGTAACTGCGCGGCTCCAGGGCCACCACCTTGAGGCCGAGCTGCTCCAGCCGGGGCGTGGCACGGGCCGACTTGGCCAGCAAGACCACATCGGGCCGCAAGGCCACGATGCCCTCGATGTTGGCGTCGTCCAGCCCCCCCAGGTGCGGCAGGGCCTGCACCGACGCAGGCCAGGTGGAGTAACGGTCCACCCCCACGAGGCGGGCACAGCCACCCATGGCGCAGATGGACTCCGTCAGCGAGGGCAGCAGGCTGATGATGCGCTGCGGCGGCTGGGCCAGTTGCACGCTGACGCCGCGGTCATCCTGCAGTTCGATGGGGGCCGCGGCCTGGCACAGGCTGCTCAGCATCGCGAGCAACAGCCACGCCAGCGGGAATCGGAGGAAGGTGCAGGATTTCAAGCGGGGGCCTTCAGAGTCAGGGGCAGGCCAGCGGCCATCAAGGTGACGCGGTCGCAGACCTGGGCCAGGCGCTGGTTGAGCTGGCCCAGCGCATCGACAAAGGCCCGGACCTCGCGCCCCATCGGGATGACCCCCAGGCCGATCTCGTTACTGACCAGCAGCACCGGACCCGAAGCCCGGGCCAGGGCCTCGGCCGCCTCGCTGATGCGCCGGGCCAGTCCATCAACGCCCACCGCGGCTGACGGGTCGATGGGCATGATCAGATTGGTCAGCCACAGGGTCAGGCAATCGACCACCACCAGGGTGTCGTGCCGGCTCAGGCGCTGCAGTTCAGCAGGCCAGTCCAGTGGCGACTCGACGGTCTTCAGGCCCGGCACACGCTGGGCACGGTCGCTCTGGTGGCGCTCGATGCGTGCAGCCATCTCAGGGTCCCAGGGTTGGGCCGTGGCGATCAACACCCCCTGTCGCTGCGGCTGGGCCAACCATTGGGCCGCCTGGTGCTCGGCCCGCGCCGATTTGCCACTCTTCTGGCCGCCCAGGATCAGTTCACGGTAGGCGTGGCTCATGGTCGCGCCTCCGGCAGGAACAAGGCAGCCACCGCCTCGGGGGCCGAGGGGAACCAGGCATGGAAGTAGCTGGCACGCACCGGACCCAGGCCATACACGGCCTCGCCTTCGCTGCCATGGGGCGACACGCCCGGACGCACGCTGCGGCCCACGGGCTGCAATGCGGTCTCGCAAAGCGAATGGTGAAAGGTGTGGCCACGCAAAGTGCCGCCGCCGGGCTCGGGCGTCCATTGCTGCGGCCCCAGGGCCACCAGGCGCTTTTGCATCAGCACCTGACCCGGCAGCAGGCCGAAGCCGGCGTGCCGCTCGCCCTCGCGGGTGACCAGGCTGTCGAACAAGGCCATCATGCCGCCGCACTCGGCCCAGACCCGGCGGCCTGCAGCCACATGGGCCTGCAGGCTCAGGCGCATCGTGGGGTTGCCGGCCAGGGCCGGGCCGTGCAGCTCGGGGTAGCCACCGGGCAGCCACAAGGCGTCACAGTCGGGCAAGGCCCCATCGGTCAAGGGCGAGAAAAACACCACCTCGGCGCCCAGGGCGCGCAGGCAGTCCAGGTTGGCCGGGTAGATGAAACAGAAGGCGGCATCACGGGCCACGGCCACCCGCCGGCCGGCCAGCAAAGTCGACACCGGCGCCGGGGCCGCGGGCAGGTCGACCGGAGGCTGCCAGGCCGGCCAGTCGGCCAGCGCACGCTGGCCGATGGGGGTGTTGGCCAAGGCGTCGGCCGCCGCATCGAGGCGGGCCAGGGCATCGGGCAATTCTCCCGCCTGCACCAGGCCCAGGTGCCGCTCGGGCAGGGCCCAATCGGCACTGCGGGGCAAGACCCCCAGCCAGGTGGCGGGGTCGCGCAGGCCGTCACGCAGCATGTGGGCGTGGCGCTCGCTGCCCACCCGGTTGGCCAGCACGCCCAGCCAGGGCAGCCCCGGCTGGTAATGCTGCAGGCCATAGGCCAAGGCGCCGAAGGTACCGGCCATGGCCGAGCCGTCGATCACGGCCAACACCGGCAAGCCGAAGCGGCGCGCCAGATCGCCTGCGCTGGGCTGGCCATCGAACAGGCCCATCACGCCTTCGACGATCACCAGATCGCTGTCGGCGGCAGCCTGTTGCAGGCGGGCCGCACAGTCGGCCTCGCCGTTCATCCACAGGTCCAGCGAATGCACGGGGCCGCCGCTGGCCAAGGCCAGCCAGCAGGGATCGAGAAAATCGGGCCCGCACTTGAAGGCCTGCACCCGCCGCCCGGCCCGGCTGTGCAAGCGGGCCAGGGCCGAAGCGACCGTGGTCTTGCCCTGGCCAGAAGCGGGTGCGGCCACCAGCACCACTGGCGCCAGCGCGGCCATCAGCGCGGGGCCCAGATCAGGCCCAAGTACACGCTGCGGCCCGGGGTGGCGTAGGTGTTGGCCAGTTGGTAGGACTTGTCGGCCAGGTTGTTGAGGCGGGCCAGAAGCTTCCAATCCGGCGCGATGTCGGTGCTGGCACGCAGGTTGAACAGGGTGTAGCCCCCCAGTGTCACGGTGTTGGCGGCGTTGTCGAAACGGCGACCCGACCATTGCGCCTCGGCAGCCAGGTTCCATTGCGCCAGGCGGGTCTCGGCACTGAAGGTACCGTGCTCGCGCGAGCGGCGGGCCAATTGCTTGCCGGTGACCAGATCCTTCGGGTCTTGCACATCGAGCGAGCCGCGCAGCAGCACGGTCTCGACACGCTGCTCGCCCGTGAAGGTCAGGCCTTCATAGCGGGCGTGACCGGTGTTGGCATAGCAGCCGTAAGGCGACGAGCAGGCACCAGCGCCACCGAAGTTGATCAGGTTGTCCACCGTGTTGCGGTAGGCCACCACACTGAACAGGCTGCTGCCCTGCTGGTAACGCAGGCCGGCCTCGAGGTTGCGGCTGGTCTCGGGTTGCAACGAGGCCAGGCCGTACTCGCTGAAGCGCTGGTACAGCGTGGGGGCACGGAAGGCGGTGCCGGCCGACACCGTGGCACGCCAGGCGGGCGTGATGGCGTAGCCATAGGCCGCACTGCCCGTGTTGTGGCTGCCGAATTCGCTGTCGCGATCATGGCGCAGGTTGAGCTGCACGGTGTGGGCCTGCCAACGCAGGCCATAGCCCAGGGCCAGCGCATCCTGCGAGCGGCTGCGGTCGATGGGGGCGTTCTGCAACTGGTCTTCCCGGCGTTCGAGCGCCACGGTCCAGTTGGCCGCGCCACGCTTCCATTCGTTCTGGAACAGGTAGCCGCGCACCCGCGTGTTGGTCTGGTAGGGGTTGGGCTGGGTGGTGTAGTGGTCGGACGATTCGGTGACGCTGACGCGGGTGCTGTAGCCCTCGTTCCAGCGCGCCGACCAGTTCAGGCCGGCGGCGTAAAGACGGTGCAGGTTGCGATCGTCCCGGGTTAGGTTGGCGTCGTAGCCCGAGTTCATGTTGCTGCCGAGCAGGGTGGCTTCCAGGCGCTGGTCGCGGTTGAGCTGGGCGCCGAGGCGGGCATAGCCCGAGTTGCTGCGGTAGCCGTCACGGTCGGGGTTGGCCGTGGCGATGGGGCGGGCATTGAAGCCCAGGCTGGTCTCGTTCTGCACCCCCAGCGCGTAGTCGATGGCCCCGTCGGCACCGCTGAGGGCGGCTTCCAGGTGGGTGCTGCGAAGGCTGCCGATGCCCATGCCGACATAAGGCTTGGGCGCGCCCTCGCCCTTCTTGGTGAAGATCTGCACCACGCCGCCGATGGCGTCCGAGCCGTAGACGGCCCCCGCCGGGCCACGCAGCACTTCGATGCGGTCGATCAGGCCCAGGGGGATGGCCTCCCAGGCGGCGCCGCCGGTGGACTGTGAATCCACCCGGATGCCGTCGATGAACACGGCGGTGAAACGGGTCTCGGCCCCACGCATGAACAAGCTGGTGGTCGTGCCGGGGCCACCATTGCGGGAAATTTCAATGCCGGGCACACGGGCCAGCACGTCGGCCAGCGCGGTGGCACCACTGTTTTCGATGGTTTCACGATCGATCAAGGTGACATCAGCCACCAGGTCGGCCAGGGGCTGCTCGGTGCGCGTGGCAGTGACCACGGTTTCCTTGAGCGGGTTCAAGCCTGCGACCAGGACAGGCAGCTCGGCGGCCTGCGCGGCCACCTGCAGGACACACAGGCCGGCGGCCAGGGCGAGAGGGCTCAGGCCATGGCGAGCGCGCGCACGGACGGACACACGGACGGAGGATTGAACGGAAGGGTTCTTCATGGGACGGGGACAGGTCAGCAAAATAGATCCGCGCCGGCTTCCCCGCCGACACTTGGACGTCACGAACACCAGGGCCTGAACGGGCAAGCCTTGGCATTCACCTTGTTGGCCGGTATCCGGGCTGGCAGAGACAACCCTCCTCGCCTTCCCAGATGCGTGTTCAGAACATCCAGTGGCTTGTTGGAGAAAGGCGGAGCCTGAAAAAGGCTCGTCTGCTTGACCGTTGCGGGGGCAGCGCAGGTTGGAGGCGGGGCGCGTGACGCCTGCCCGTTCCTGCTTCCCGTTGAACTGCGGTGTGTGAACCACACCGCGAGCACCAACAATCCGGATTTTAGAACCATTCACTGACGCCCGTCCTACAATAGCCGGCTGTATGGCACCCTCCGACCTGCACCCCATTGACCAGATCGCCGATCGCGTTGAGCGGCTTCTGGTGCGCCACGAAGAGCTGCAACGCACCAACGCCTTGCTCACCGAGCAGGTGGCGGCCCTGGGGCGCGAACGTGACAGCCTGAAGTCGCGGCTGAATGCCGCGCGCTCCCGTGTCGAGGCCCTGCTGGAGCGCCTGCCACCGCTGCCCACCGAACCCTCCGAGGACAAGGCCGCATGAAGCAAGTCGAAGTCCAGATCATGCAGCAGAGCTATCTGCTGGCCTGCCCTGATGGCCGAGAGTCGCGCCTGCTGGACGCCGTGGAGCGCCTGGACACGGCGATGTGCAAGATCCGCGACGCGGGCAAGGTGCGTGCACGCGACCGCATTGCCGTGCTGGCCGCCCTGAACTTTGCTTTTGAGCTGGCCGATCGCGAAAACGCCGATCTGCAAGCCCAGGCCCAGGCCCGGCAGGCCCCCACCCCACACCCCTCGCCCGCGGCCAGCCTGCCGGCCGGTGCGCTCAGCGCACACGATGCCGAGCGTCTGAACCAATTGATTCGCCAACTCGACAACGCTCTGGGCGGCGACGGGCACCTGATCTAGGGCCTGTTAACAGGCTCCAGCCCCCATCGACCGGGCGCTGTCAAGCAAAGCCCCCTCACAGGTGCAGATCTGGGCCAGATTGCCGCCAGCCCCCCTTCGGCGGGCCTACAATGGCAACCGTCTGCAGTGCATGCCGGGCTTTATATTTCCTTGAACCAATGCTCTCTGAGCCCGGGCTTGGTACATCGGCTGGTGAGCGTGATCGTCTCGCGTCAGATGAACCCAACGCCAGTCTGCCCTTGCCCACCTGAACCCCCGGTTCAGGATGCCGGTCCGGTGGCACTCGCAGACACCTTCTTCCCGAACAAGCCGGCCTCGCGCCGGCTTGTTTTTGTCTGCCGTCGCATCCAGGTGCCACCACCATGCTGCTTGAGCCGATCCTGATTCTTGAACTGGCCCTGCTGGGCATTTTCTCGGGCTTCCTGGCGGGGCTGCTGGGCATTGGTGGCGGCATGCTGATGGTGCCCTTCATCACAGCCATCCTGGGCCGCCAGGGTGTGGCAGCCGATCTGGCCGTGAAAATGGCGATTGCCACGTCCATGGCCACCATCATGTTCACGTCCATCTCCAGCGTGCGAGCACACCACAAACGCGGTGCCGTGCGATGGGATCTGGTGCGTGGGCTGGCCCCCGGCATCGTGCTCGGCGGTGCGGTGGCCAGCATGGGTGTTTTTGCCTTGCTCAAGGGCAGTGCCCTGGCGATTTTCTTTGCGCTGTTCGTGGGCTTTTCGGCCACCCAGATGTTCCTCGACAAGAAGCCCGCCCCAGCGCGCCAGATGCCCGGCATGGCCGGCCAGCTGGCCGGCGGCGGCGTGATCGGTTTTCTGTCGGGCCTGGTGGGTGCGGGTGGCGGCTTTGTGAGCGTGCCCTTCATGACCTGGTGCAATGTGCCCATCCACAATGCCGTGGCCACCTCGGCGGCCCTGGGGTTTCCGATTGCGGTGGCCAATGTGGTGGGCTATGTGATTGCCGGGCAGTCACTGACCCAACTGCCCCCTGCCTCGTTTGGCTACATCTGGCTGCCTGCGCTGGGCGTGATCGCAGCCTGCAGTGTGTTGACCGCCCCACTGGGCGCCAAGGCGGCCCACCAATTGCCGGTGAAAAAGCTCAAACGGGTGTTTGCCAGCCTGCTGTACCTGCTGGCTGCCTACATGGCGTGGAAGGGCCTGAGCGGCTGAACCGGCCTCTGCTGCAACGCCGAGGCACATCAGGAACCTCAGGCGACCCGAGCAGGCCCCTGCAGAAAACCGGCAAATTTCGCCGCAGACACGCCGGGTGAAAACAAAAAGCCCTGGTATTCATCGCAGCCCAGCCGCAGCAGCGCTGCGCGCTGATCTTCCGTTTCAACCCCCTCGGCAATGACGGACAAGCCCATGGCCCGTGCCAGGCCAATCATGGCAGCGACGATGGCCACGTCACTGTCATCCCCCGGCAGGCCGCGCACAAAGGACTGGTCGATTTTCAGTTTGCTGATGGGGAACTTCTTCAGGTAGGCCAGGCTGGAGTAGCCGGTCCCGAAATCATCAATCGCCAGATGCACGCCCAGGGCCGCCAGTGCGCGCAGCCGCTGCAAGACCTCATCCGCATCCTGCACCAGGATGGATTCTGTGAGTTCTAGCTCCAGCAACGCGGGCGGCAAGCCAAGCTGACCCAGCACTTGCGCCACGCGCTCCACGAAGTCCGGCTGCCTGAACTGCAGCGCCGACACGTTGATCGACACCTGAAGCGGGGTGCCGGCACGCCACCAGGCGGTGGCCTGGCCGACGGCCTCGGCCAGCACCCAGGCACCGATCTGCACGATCAGTCCCGACTCTTCTGCCAGCGGGATGAACTGTCCGGGTGAGACCGCGCCCCGCTCGGGATCCGACCATCGGATCAAGGCTTCGGCGCCGATGAGACGGCCCGAGGCCAGATGAAGCTGAGGCTGGTAGTGCAAGTGAAAGGCCTGCCGCTCGATGGCCTGGCGCAGCGCCGTCTCCAGCTTCATGCGGGAGAGCATGTCCACATTCATCTGCGGGCGATAGAAGCGAATATGCCCCCGCCCTGCCCCCTTGACCTCGTACATGGCGGTGTCGGCGTGCTTGATCAGCTCGTCAAGGGTGTCGCCGTCGCCCGGGTACATGGCCACGCCGATGCTGCAGCCGATGCTGAAGTTCATGTCGTCCTGCAAAAAGGGACGGGACAGCGCCTCCAGCACACGCGAGGCAACGCGCTCTGCCCCGGCCACCTCCACGTCATGCAGGTACAGGACAAATTCATCCCCTCCGAGGCGGCACAGGGTGTCCACGTCGCGCAGACACAATCGGATGCGTTCGGCCACCTGGATCAGCACCCGGTCGCCGAACTGATGGCCCAGTGAGTCGTTGATGTTCTTGAATCGATCGAGGTCCAGGAACAACACGGCAAAGCTGACGGCATGGCGCCGCGCCATGTTCAGCGCGAAATCCACTCGTTGCGACAGCAGAAGGCGGTTGGGCAGGCCGGTGAGGGCATCGCTGTAGGCGAGTTGCTCAATGCGGCGTTGAGCTGCCTGCTGCGCGGTCAGGTCTCGGAAGAAGCCGATGCTCTGACCCAGGCCGGCCCGCTCATCATGGAGTTGGACCCAGGACAATTGCACCGGGCAACGACTGCCGTCATCACGGCACAACCAGACCTCGCCCTCCCAGAAACCCTGCTGCTCACGCCGCTGCCGGATGTGATCCATCAACGCAGGGTCAGCCGGGTCGGCAAACAAAGCCCCCGCCGCACGCCCCAGCCAGGGCGCAGTGCCGACAAACGTGTCGGCATCGGCCTGAGCCAGACGCAAAAACGCGGGATTGACCGCCATCAGGACCTCCTCGGCGGTGGCGATGAAAACGGCGTCGAGGCTGCATTCAAACACCTTGGCGGCGCGCCGAAGCTCGGCCTGAGCAGCCACCTGGTCCGTGATGTCGCGAAACGAGTAGACCCGGCCCACCGCTCGCCCCCGGCTGATCTGCGTCACGCAGGCGCGTTCAAGCACCCGGCCATCCTTCAACAACAAGGTGTCGCTCACCTGCAGGTCGGGGCTGGCGGCCAATTCGGCAAGCCGCTGCTGGTAAAGCGCAGGGTCCAGCACGGAAGCCATCAGATGGGCGTGGAGCGCGCCATCATCACGCTGGGTGTGCAGCGCTTCGGGGATCGACCAGATTTGACTGAAGCGGCGGTTGAACGCCCTCACCTCGCCACGCAGGCTGCACACCAGCATGCCATCGGCCGTCGAATCCAGGGTGGCGCGCAACTCAGCCACCAACTGCTCGAATTCATTCGTTGCGTGCTGCTCCCGACTCCGGTCCAGCATCACCACCTGGTATGCGGGTGCACCATCGGGAAGTCGTGTGAGGGTGACGCGCCGCTCGACGGGAAGCACGGAACCATCCAAGCGGCGCAGCACGGTTTCTGACCACAGCCCCGGATCCCCATCCGGCTGGACCGTGGCCCAGAAGACCATGTCTTCGGGCGAGACCGCCAGATCGGTCACCGGCCGCCCCAACACGGCCTCAGGCGCGACATGTCCCAAGAGCGCACAGGCCGCCCGGTTGACCCAGCACACAGTGAGCCCCGCCGTCTCCACCAACCAGACCGATTCCAGCAGACCCTCCAGGCTGGGCCCGGCCTGGGCGTCGGTCACTGTTCGGCTCCAGCCGGAGAAGGCGCCTCCACGGCCCGTTCAAAGAAGTAGCAGATGCGTTGGCGTGGCGACAGATAGTCCAGTGCCGCCTTGGGCAGTTGCGAGGCCTTGAGGCTGCGCTTGATGCCCAGCTCAGGGACCTGCTCCAGGTCCAGGATCAGCGCCTCGGAGCGAGGCACCATCGGATCATGCACCAGCACCCGGGGCCGCAACGGGCGGGACGAATTGACCGACACCACCAGGGCAAACCGGTCGTTCACCAACTGGACCACCGAACCCGGTGGGTACACGCCCATCATGCGGATGAAGGCACCCAGCACCGTAGTGTCGAAGCGGGCTTTCATCTGCGCAAAAATCACCGACAGCGCTTCGTGCGGGGTCAGCGCGATGGCCAGACGCGAGGGGTTGCAGAGGTTGTCATAGCGATTGACCAACGCCACGATCTTGCCCAGTGTCTCCAGGCGATCAACCTTGTGCCGCATCGGAAAGCCACTGCCATCGGCCATCTCGTGGTGCTGCGAAATGCCCTTGATCACACCCGGCGCAAGCCCCATGCGCTGCGCCAGAATCACGCCCTGTTCGACGTGCTCCTGGTACATGCGGTACTCGGCGGTAGTGAACTGGTCATCGAATGAACGCACGCGGTCAGGCAACTCAAGCTTGCCGATGTCGTGCAACATGGCCACCAAGCCCAAATCCTTCAGGGCAGCCTCTTCCAGGCCCAGGGCCTTGCCCAACAGCAGCGAGATCACCATCACATTGATGGGATGGGTGGCGCTTCGATCGCCCGACACCTCGGTCAGCAGGCGGATGACCGATTCGCCATTGGCCAGCAGCTCGGACACACAAGAGCCCACCAGTTCCTCGCTCTGACGCTTGGCGTCCTGAGGGCTCAGCCGCAGTTGCTCACCCACCTTCTTGTACTGGCGGGTGGCATCAAAGAAGCGACGCTCGCAGACCTCCAGGCAACGCTCTTGCGCCAGGCGTGCAGCCAGACGCGCCTGGCGTGCCCGGTCTGCGCCCGAGCCCTGCGGCAACGCCGGTGCCTGGTCAGGTTCTTGGGGTTCCGGCGAAGACGCATCGCCCACGGCCGGCACCGCTTGAGAGGGGGACTCATCGACTTGCACGTCGCTTCGCGCGGGCACGTACCGGATCTGGCTGAGCCCCAGCGAGCGCAGGGTCTGGATCTGCTCGTCGGAGGAGATCTTGAAACTGCCCATCGGAAAGGGATGATCCATCCAGCCGAGCTCAAGCTGCACAAACATGCCTTTGCGCAACCGCTGAATGTCGATGAGCTTGCTCTTGCTGTCTTCCATGGATTCGAAAATAGCTGACCAGAGAGTCAGTCTTACGAAACCATTATGGCGGGATTTTGAGACAACTTTTACCTCTAGCAAGTGACGCGCGACAAACCTGATTCCTATGAGACTCAGTGAACGCGTCCCAGACCTGTTACTGGCACCACTCAGCCACGCGATGGGCGACGTCCAACCACAGGGACCAACCGGCCAAAGCGCAAAGAAACAAGCCCGCCATCCGCGTGCCCCAATCCTGCCGCCAACCGTTGACCCGCTGCTGGAGCGAGCGCCAGAGCCAAGGTCCCGCCAACAAAGACACACTGCCGCCAAGGGCGAACAAGGCCATGACCAGAGCACCTTCGGCCGGCCCGCCCGCCAAACCGGCCACCAGCAGGGCCGAATAAAGCAGGCCACAAGGCATGAAGGCCCAGGCCACACCTGTCGCAAAAACGCCACTCCCACGCGCCGTCAAGGGTTGTACCCGCTGCCAGACCGAGCGGGCGGCGCCCTGCACCCAGGCCGGCTGCTCGGCCTGGATCACCAGCCAAAGCCCCCAGGCAAGAACTGCGACATGAAACAGGCTCCACACAGGTCGCAAGACAGCCGTCTTGCCACTGAGCCACGCCAACGCCCCCACGGCCACCGCGGCCAGGGCGCCGGCGCCGGCATAACCGATCAGCCGCCCAACCTGAAACAGGCATTCGCGCCCGGTGGGCAAACTGTTCAAGCGCGAACGGGCAACGGCGCCCGCCGGATCCGCAGGCAACCATTGAATCGGCTGCTCAGTCCCACCCGAGGAACGCCCCAGGGCCGTGCAGGCGGCACCGCACATGGCAACGCAATGGGGACCACCTGCCAACCCCATCAACAAGGCCGTCCATGCCAGAGAGCTCAACACCATCCGCCTCCTTGCAGACAAGCGCCAACCCGGATCCACCGGACCGAGTGACAGCGAGGCTCAGATGATGCGTGAGAAACGGGCACGGTTGCGGTCGGCCTGCAAATAGCGGTCAAAGACCATGGCGATGGCACGGATGAAGAACCAACCGTTCGGCGTGACCTCGATGCCAGAGTCATCCATGGTGAGCAGGCCATCCTTGGCCAGATCCTGCAACAGACCCATTTCGGTCGCGAAATAGCTGCGGCAGTCGATCAACCAAGCCAGATCGATCGACTCGTACACCAGTCGCCCTTGGCACATCAACGCCATGATGACGGCGCGCCGGACCAGATCGTCGCGCGACAAGGCCAAACCCCGAACGACGGGCAGGCGCCCCTGGTTGAGGTAGTCGTAATAGTCTTCCAGGGTCTTGGCGTTCTGGCTGTAAGTCGCCCCGACTCGCCCGATGGCCGATACCCCCAGACCGATCAGATCGCAATCGGGTTGGGTGCTGTAACCCTGGAAGTTGCGATGCAGACGCCCTTGGCGCTTGGCCACGGCCAGTGCGTCATTGGGCAAGGCAAAGTGATCCATGCCCACATAGACATAACCGGCCTCGATGAAGGCCGACAGCGAACGTGACAACATCGACACCTTGGCCGGCCCCCCCGGCAACTCAGCTGAAACAATGCGGCGCTGCGGCTTGAAACGCTCAGGCAGGTGCGCATAGGCATACAGGGCAATGCGGTCAGGCCGCAATTCGGTCACCTGGGCCAGGGTGCGATCAAACGATTCGGGGGTCTGCCGCGGCAGGCCATAGATCAGATCGACGTTGATCGACTCGAAACCAAGGCGACGGGCTTCCGCCACCAGATCGAACACCTGTTCTGCGGGTTGAATGCGGTGCACCGCCTTTTGAACGGCGGGATCGAAATCCTGCACCCCGAAGCTCAGCCGGTTGAAGCCCAGGCGAGCCAGGTGAGCCAGGCGATCCCGGGTAACGGTGCGTGGATCGACCTCGATGGAATACTCGCCACCGGGTGCCAGCGAAAAATTGCGCCGCAACATGGCCATGAGTTCGCTCAAGCGCTCATCGCTGAGAAAGGTGGGGCTGCCCCCGCCCAGATGCAGCTGACTGACCGCCTGACCCGTACCGATCTGCTGCACATGCAGATCGACCTCGCGCCCCAGGTAGCGCAAGTACTCATCGGCCCGCTCAGGGTGCTTGGTGATGATCTTGTTGCAGGCGCAGTAGTAGCAAAGCGACTCGCAAAAGGGAATGTGGATGTACAGGGAAAGAGGCAGAGCCAACGTTGCAGCCCCTCCACCGCGACGCTGATCCAGAGCTTGCCGGTAATCTGCTTCGGTGTAAGCCTCAACAAAGCGGTCGGCCGTAGGATAGGAGGTGTACCTGGGCCCCGGCACATCAAACCGACGCAACAGCTCTGGCGAAACGACATTCATCTGGCATTTTTCCTTCTGGACACCATAATGTGCATCAGCCAAGGAATGAGGCCTTGATGTGGATCAAGCGAGCAACGCGCACCCAAAGTCACAATTTGAGGCATATCAGGAGGAGCCATGTTTGACACACCTGTAACCAACGAGCTTACAAAACCGTTAAGCTCAAGCGCTGACTCTTCTACTAGGCGAATGAACCCACAAACCATCAAAGTTGCCTGCTCCAACTGCAATCTGCGCGAGTTGTGCATGCCCATGGGCCTGAAGCCCGAAGAACTTGAACGCATTGATGAGGTGGTGGCGATCCGGCGCAAGGTCAAGCGCGGCACGACACTGTTTCGCAATGGCGAAAAATTCACTTCGCTGTATGCGATCCGCACGGGTTTCTTCAAAACCTGCGTGGCGACCGAAGATGGGCGCGATCAGGTCACAGGCTTCCAGATGGCAGGTGAAATCATTGGTCTGGATGGCATTGTTCAAGACCACCATACCTGCGACGCCGTGGCACTCGAAGATGCTGAGGTGTGCGTGATGCCGTTTGACCGCATCGAAGAGCTGTCGCGCGAAGTGACGGCACTGCAGCACCATGTGCACAAGATCATGAGCCGCGAGATCGTTCGCGAGCATGGCGTGATGCTGTTGTTGGGCAGCATGCGTGCCGAAGAACGCCTGGCCGCCTTCTTGCTGAACCTGGTCCAGCGCCTGCACGCGCGGGGCTTCTCCCAGTCTGAGCTGGTGCTGCGCATGACGCGTGAAGAAATCGGCAGCTATCTGGGCCTGAAGCTTGAAACCGTGAGCCGCACGTTCTCCAAATTTGTGGAAGAGAACATCGTCGAGGTCAAGCAGCGCCATGTGCGCATTCTGGATACCGATGCCCTCAAGCGCATCGTGAATTCCCAGACCTGCCAATAAGATTCGGGGGCCTGCTGCCCCACTGGCCGGTGATACATCACCGACAGGCTTTGCTGCTGGGCATACAAACAGAAAAACAAACAAAAGCACCCGGTCACCCGGGTGTTTTCACATCTGAAGTTGAGAGCCAACCCTGTTGGAAGCAGGCCGCGGAAGCGGGCACGAAAGCAGGCACGAAAGCAGGCACAAATAGGCTCGTGTCTGGCCGCACCAAGCAACAGACCCACAAGGCGTCAGACGCAGGAAGCCTCTTGCTTGGGACAGCCATCGGGTCGGTCGGAACCCGGCAGCGGACAGCGATTGACCTCGAACGGCGACTGAGCCAGCAACGTGGTCAAGCCGCTGGATACGATCGCACACACCCAGAACGCAAAGAAGGCGATGGTGTAAACCCCCTGGCGAGACAACTCCACAGGTTGGCCGAACCATGACAGATCATTGGGGTCGACGACGGCAAAAACCAGTATTTCAAGCACGCCTGCCACCAAAAAGGCCGGCCAGGCGATCCACATCAAGCGCTGATTCAGCATGAGGCTCTCCGGTTGTTTGAACCATCCTAGCCCTCATCTGCCCAATCGGTAAGAGGCTTAACGCTTGGGCTCGGGAATATCCTGAGTCGGCGTGACCGCGTGGTTGCGGCCCTGCAGGGCCGGCATCATGGCTTTGGGATCCACATCGGGCAAGGTCCGGTTGATCTCGATACCGCGCTTGTAGTAATCGGCCTCAATGACCGGGTCGGGCGTGCGAATGGCGAGCCACAAAGTGACAAAGCCCGCCACCACCACAATGGCAGGACCGGAAATGATCATCCAGACATGGCCATGGGTCCACCAGGGACGCGGTGTCGGCTCAGCGGCAGAAGACTTGGAGGGGATGGAAGAGTTCATAGGGCATTGACCTCAGCGAGGCACCAGGAAAACAGATTTTTCAGACACATGGGCACCACCGGCTGCTTCGCCGACAGCGAAGTAGACCGTGTGAGACCCTGGAGGAACCGCACCATAAGGTATCTGCAGGCGCACCGGCACCCAACGCGACTGGGCCGGCTCGATGACCACCTGTTGCTCGGAGGCCACCTCCAGGCCATCCAGGCCCGTTGCCTTGATCACATAGGTCTGCTCTTTCTCGGTCGCATTCATGATCTGCAGGCGGTAGACGTTCTCAAGCTTCCCACCGGACACAATGCGCGAAAGCGCTGCCCGGTCACGCACGATGTCGACCTTGAGCGGGGTTCTGAGCACCAGACTGGCCAGCAACCCCACGGTAAGGGCCAGCAACACCACGCCATACAGAATGGTCCGCGGCCGGAACACCCGCTGCATGATCTCGGGCCGCCCCCATTGGTTGGAGACCGCGTTCTGAGTGGAGTAACGGATGAGCCCACGCGGGTAGTTCATCTTGTCCATCACGGTGTCGCACACGTCCACGCAGGCACCGCAACCAATGCATTCGTATTGCAGCCCCTTGCGGATATCGATGCCCGTCGGACAGACCTGCACACACAGACTGCAATCCACACAGGACCCCAGGCCCAGCGCCGCAGGATCGGCCTTGCGTGAACGCGAGCCACGAGGGTCACCGCGGGCCTCGTCGTAAGTGACGATCAGGGTGTCCTTGTCGAACATGGCGCTCTGGAAGCGGGCATAGGGGCACATGTATTTGCACACCTGCTCGCGCATGAAGCCGGCATTGCCATAGGTGGCAAAGCCATAGAACAGCACCCAGAAGATCTCCCAGCCCCCCATCTGAGTGGTCAGAAAGGCCATGCCCAGATCCCGGATCGGCGAAAAATAGCCTACAAAGGTGTAACCCGTCCAGACCGACAAGGTCAGCCAGACGATGTGCTTGAAGCTGCGCTTGACGATCTTTTCGAGGCTCAGCGGCGCGTCATCGAGGCGGATGCGGGCCTGGCGATCCCCTTCAATGTGGTGCTCGATCCACAGAAAGATCTCGGTGTAGACAGTTTGCGGGCAGGCATAGCCACACCAGAGTCGGCCGGCGACGGCCGTGAACAGGAACAGTGCCAAGGCCGAGATGACCAGCAAGCCTGTCAGATAGATGAAGTCCTGGGGGTAAAGAACCAGGCCAAAAATGAAAAAGCGGCGCGCACCCAAGTCAAAGAGCACGGCTTGGCGTTGCCCCCACTCCAGCCAGGGCAGCCCATAGAAAACCAGTTGCGTGAAGATCACCAGCGCCCAACGCCACTGACTGAAAAAGCCGCTGACAGAGCGGGGATGGATCTTCTGCTGGGCAGCGTACAGAGACACCAACTCGGCGCTGTCGTCGGGGGCAGCAACGATGGGAATGATTTTGCGACGATCGCCTGAGGTGGGTTCCAAACTACAGTCCCCGATCAGGCCCATCAGGGCCTCATCACGATTGAAAAGGAAAACCCGCCCGGACGTCAATCAGCGTCCGGGCGGGCGCAAGGGTCAAGCCTTACTTGGCAGCCTTGGCGGGAGCCAGGTTGGACATGCCCCACACATAGGACGCCAACACATGGATCTGAGCCGCTGTGAGCTTCTCGGCCTGGGCCGGCATCTGGTTGGTCTTGCCGTTGTTGATCATGCTGATGATCGCGGCTTCACCGTAGCCATGCAGCCAGATGTCGTCGGTCAGGTTGGCTGAACCCAGCGCCTGGTTACCCTTGCCGTCAGCGCCGTGGCAGGCAGCGCAGGCACCAAACTTGGCCTTGCCCAGCGATGCACGCAGCGAGTCATGGGGGCTGCCCGAGAGGCTCAGAACGTAGTTGGCCACGTTCTTCACGTCATCAGCCGTGCCCACGGCAGCGGCCATGGGAGGCATGTTGCCGATGCGGCCACCGGTGATGGTCTCGGTGATCTTTTCGGGCGTGCCGCCATGCAACCAATCGCCGTCGGTCAGGTTCGGGAAGCCCTTGCTGCCGCGGGCGTCAGAGCCGTGGCACTGAGCGCAGTTGTTCATGAACAGACGCTCGCCAATCGCCACAGCCTGCGGGTCCTTGGCCACATCTTCCACAGACATGCTGGTGAAGCGTGCGTACAGGGGCTCGAGCTCTTTGTTGGCCTTGGCCACTTCCTTCTCGTACTCATTGGCGGTCGACCAGCCGAGCTTGCCGGCAAAGTCACCCAGGCCCGGGTAGAACGTGAGGTAGCCCAGGCCAAAGACCACGGTGATGATGAACAGGCCCACCCACCACAGGGGCAGTGGGTTGTTCATTTCACGCAGGTCCTCATCCCAGATGTGGCCAGTGGTGTTGTCCGCCGTGGCGGCCACTTTCTTGCGGGACGCGATCCACAGCAGCAACAGGCAGGCAAGAATGCCCCCCAGTGTCACTGCCGACACGTACACCGACCAGAAGTTGCTTGTGAAGTCACTCATGGTGCTCTCTCGTTCTGTGTTCAGTCTTGATCAAAGGGAAGCTGTGCAGCCTCCTGGAAACCTGCGGCATTGCGGCGCGAGAAGGCCCACACCATGATGCCGACAAAGGTCACGAAGCAGGCCAGCGTGGCTGCAATGCGAAGGGTGGTGATGTCCATCACGACTCCTTACTTGAGGGCACGACCCAAGGATTGCAGATAGGCCACGAGCGCGTCCTGTTCGGTCTTGCCCTTGACTTCGTCACCACCGGCAGCGATCTGCTCGTCGGTGTAAGGCACGCCCACAGTGCGCAAGGCCTTCATGCGAGGAGCCACCACAGCGGGATCGATGGTGGACTTGTCCAGCCAGGAGTAAGCCGGCATGTTGGACTCAGGCACCACGTCACGCGGGTTGTTCAAGTGGATGCGATGCCATTCATCGCTGTACTTGCCGCCCACACGTTGCAGATCGGGACCGGTACGCTTGCTACCCCATTGGAAGGGGTGGTCATACACGAACTCGCCAGCCACCGAGTAGTGGCCATAACGCAGGGTTTCAGCGCGGAACGGACGAATCATCTGCGAATGGCAGTTGTAGCAGCCTTCGCGGATGTAGATGTCGCGGCCCACCAGTTGGAGGGCGGTGTAAGGCTGCACGCCCTTCACCGGCTCGGTGGTCGACTTCTGGAAGAACAGCGGAACGATTTCGACCAGACCACCGACCGCCACCACCAGCAGGATCAGAACGATCATGAGGAAGTTGCTGGTTTCGATGCGCTCATGCGAGAAGGCGCCGGGAGCCGCTTGATTTGCGTTGTGTTGACTCATGGTTTTTCTCTCCTCAAGCGTGGGCGACCACAGCAGGCACCGGGGTATCGACCGAGCGACCCGAGATGGCAGTCATCCAGGTGTTCCAGAGCATGACGATCATGCCGCCCAGGTACAGCAGACCACCGGACACGCGGATCACGTAGAACGGGAAGGTCGCCTTGACGCCTTCAACAAAGGTGTAGGTCAGCGTGCCGTCGGCATTGATGGCGCGCCACATCAGACCCTGCATCACGCCGGCAATCCACATCGCAGCGATGTACAGCACGATGCCGATGGTGGCCGTCCAGAAGTGGACTTCAATGGCCTTCACCGAGTACATGGTCTTCTTGCCGAACAGACGCGGGATCAGGTAGTAGAGCGAACCCATGGAGATCAAGCCCACCCAGCCCAGGGCGCCCGAGTGCACGTGGCCCACGGTCCAGTCGGTGTAGTGACTCAGGGCGTTGACGGTCTTGATGGACATCATCGGGCCTTCGAAGGTGCTCATGCCGTAGAACGACAGGGACACGATCAGGAAGCGCAGGACGGGGTCGTCACGCAGTTTGTGCCAGGCACCCGACAGGGTCATGATGCCGTTGATCATGCCGCCCCAGCTCGGAGCCAGCAGAATCAGCGAGAACACCATACCGACCGATTGGGTCCAGTCAGGCAGAGCCGTGTAGTGCAGGTGGTGAGGACCCGCCCACATGTAGGTGAAGATCAGCGCCCAGAAGTGGACGATGGACAGGCGATACGAGTAGACCGGACGGCCAGCCTGCTTGGGGATGAAGTAATACATCATGCCCAGGAAGCCTGCGGTCAGGAAAAAGCCCACCGCATTGTGACCGTACCACCACTGCACCATGGCGTCTTGCACACCGGCGTAGGCCGAGTACGACTTCATGAAGCCAGCCGGCACTTCAGCACTGTTGACCAGGTGAAGGATGGCCACCGCAATGATGAAGGCGCCATAGAACCAGTTCGCCACATAGATGTGACGCACCTTGCGCATGCCGACCGTGCCGAAGAACACAATGGCGTAAGACACCCACACCAGCGTGATCAGGATGTCGATCGGCCACTCAAGTTCAGCGTACTCCTTGCCGGTGGTGTAACCCAGAGGCAGGCTGATGGCCGCCGCCAGAATCACCAATTGCCAGCCCCAGAACGTGAACGCCGCCAAGGGACCCGCGAACAGACGGACCTGGCAGGTTCGCTGCACCACGTAGTAGCTGGTGGCAAACAGCGCACAACCACCGAACGCGAAAATCACGGCGTTGGTGTGCAAAGGTCGCAAGCGACCATAACTGAGCCATGGAATGCCTAAATTGAGTTCGGGCCAAGCAAGCTGGGCGGCGATCACAACGCCCACCAGCATGCCAACCACCCCCCAGACCACCGCCATGATTGAGAACTGCCTGACCACGGTGTCGTTGTACAGGGCAGCTTGTGTATTGGATGACTTCATCGGTTACCTCTAAGTTGCTGATCGAGTGTCAGAGCGAACGTGCACAGGTGCATTGACGTGCGTCAATCGTTCCTGAGAATCCGCTCTCCCTCCTGCTCCACGCCCTCAAATTGCCCATGGTGGATTGCCCACCACAGGCCCCCCAGAATCAGCAGCACCAAGGCCACCGAAAGCGGAATAAGCAGAAAAAGAATATCCATCATGGGCTCCGCAAAGACAGGCTGGGCAAAGACAGGCGGGCCGCGTTGAGCACCACGATCAGTGAACTCAAGGCCATGCCCAGGCCGGCCAACCAGGCAGGCAACCAGCCCACCACCGCCAGGGGCACACAGATCGCGTTGTAGCCTGCTGCCCAGATCAGGTTTTGACGGACCACACGCAAGGTGCGACGGGCCAGCGCCACGGTGTCGGGCAAACGCGACAATTGCCCGCCCATCACCACAAAATCGGAACGGGAACGTGCCAACGGGACTGCGTTGCCAAAAGCAAAAGAAACATGCGCCCCGGCGAGCACCGGACCATCATTGAGCCCATCACCCACCATCGCCACATGATGCCCTTCACGCTGGGCCTCGCGCATGATCGCCAGCTTGTCGGCCGGGGCACAGTCACCATGAAAGCGGGCAATACCGACCTGGCCCGCCACCCGCCCGGCCGACGCGGCACGATCACCCGAAAGCAGGGCCACCCCCACGCCCTGCGCCTGCAGGTGACGCACGGCCTCGGCGGCATCCTCTCGCACGTCTTCCCGCAGTTCAAAGGTGGCCAACCAACCTTGCTCATCGGCCAGGTAGACCTGCTGCAGGTCCCCTGCCCGGTCGACCTCCGCAGCGCTCAGGCCGCACCAACTGGCCGAACCCAGTCGGTAGCTGGCTTCACCTCGGCCCATCAGATCGGCCCGCCCCTCCAGCCCGGAGCCTGAAACCTCTCGCACCTTTGCCAGCACGGCGGGAGACAAGTCTTCAGGCGCCGCCCCCTCCTTGCGCAACGACGGGATCAATCCCAGGGCAGCATGAACGGAGCGCGACACAGGATGCAGCGAATGCGCCGCCAAACCACGGGCCAGTCGCAGCGCCATCAAAGGCTCAACACCAGGCCGCACGCGCATGGCCTGCACCGTCATGCCATCGCGGGTCAACGTGCCCGTCTTGTCAAAGACAAACTGATCCACTTCGGCCAGGGCTTCCAGCGCCTGCAGATTGCGCACCAGCACACCTTGGCGTGCCAAGGCCCCCGCCGCAGCCAACATGGCGGCCGGGGTGGCCAACGACAAAGCACAAGGGCATGTGACGATCAGCACGGCCACGGCCACCATCAGCGCTCGCCCCGGATCAACCGACCACCACCAGGCAGCGGACAGCACCGCCGCGGCCAGCACGGCCAACAAAAATGGACGGGCCAGCCGGTCTGCCAGCAAGGCCAGGCGAGGCTTGTCCATGGAGGCGTGCTCCATCATCGAGACAATCTCGGCAAAGCGGGTCTCAGCCCCCAGGCGTGCCACACGCACCAGCACAGGTGCCGACAGATTGTGGCTGCCCGCCGTCACCAATGAGCCTGTGGCATGACGCACCGGACGCGACTCGCCGGTGAGCAAAGCCTCGTCGACCAGGGTCTCGCCCTCCAGCACCTCGCCATCGGCCGGAAAGCCCTCGCCGGGCAGCACACGGACCACATCCCCCACCCCCAGACGACGCACCGCCACGCGCTCGAACAACCCATCAGCGCCACGGCGCTCCACGCTGTCTGGCAAGCGGTTCATCAAGGCTTCCAGGGCCCCCGCCGTGCGATCCCTCAGGCGCAGCTCCATCCAGCGGCCGGTGAGCAAAAAGAACACGAACATGGTCAGTGAGTCGTAATAGACCTCATGGCCCAAGGGACCGCTGGCATCGAAGGTGGCCGCCGAACTGACCACGAAGGTGACCGCCATGCCCAGGGCGACCGGAAAATCCATGCTGATGCGGCGCTGCCGCACGTCACGCCATGCATTTCGGAAAAACGGGCTGCACGAAAACAGCATCACCGGCAAGGTCAGCACCCAGGAGGCCCAGCGCAACAGTTGCGCCATGTCGTCGGTCATGTCACCCGGATTGGCCACGTAGGCTGGCCACGCGTACATCATGACCTGCATCATGCAAAAGCCTGCCACACCCAGGCGCCACAGCGCACGCCGTTGCTCCTGCTGACGCAACTCCACGGTGAAGGCATCGCGCGCCGGCAGGGCACGATACCCGGCAGACCCCACGGCCGACATCCAGCGAGACGGCAAGACCTGGGCAGGCTGCCACACCACGCGCGCACGGTGCGTGGCCGCATTGACCTGCGCCTCCACAACGCCCGGCACCGCCAGCAAGGCCTGCTCGATGGTCAACGCGCAAGCGGCACAGTGCATGCCCTCCAGCACCACCTGAGACTCCCAAGGGCCCGATGCGGCCGCAGCGGATGGCACCTCGGAGGGCCCGGTGTCATCGCATCGGCGACCAAACACCGGCCATTCATGGGGATCGTCCAGCAAACCCAGTCGCTCGGATTCGCGGGCAGCCGCACGCCCCACCGGCTGGGCTTCCGTCGGGGGCGCCAGCAGGTCAAGCGAAGAAAGGGGCACGGGGCTTGCGGAAATCATGAGCTTGAGCCTAACCGCGATTCTGTGTCACCCTCTTGATTCAGATCAAGCCAAAAAATGCGCTCGATCGCTAATCTGACCTCTACTGAAGCCCAAGGAGATCCTCATGTACAAGCGAATTCTTGTTGCAACCGACGGTTCCAAACTGTCTCAGAAGGCCGTCAAGACCGGCATTGACCTGGCCACGCTGGCGGGTGCCGAACTGGTGGCCGTCAAGGTGGTGCCGCGTTACCCGCAAAGCTACTTCGAGGGTTCGGTGCCGTTGAGCGTCGACGAAGTGGGCCGCATCGAAAAGGAATGGACCGATCACGGTCAGGCGGTGGTGGATGCCGTCAAGAAGGCCGCCACCGAAAACGGACTCAAGGCCAAATCGGTCGTCGTCAAGTCCGACCTGATCGCCGAAGCCCTGTTGGCCGCCGCCAAGAAACACAAGTGCGACCTGATCGTGATGGCTTCGCATGGTCGCAAAGGCATCAAGCGCCTGCTGCTGGGCAGCGAAACGCAACAGGTGCTGACCCACTCCACCATCCCGGTGCTGGTGCTGCGCTGAGCACAACTCACCGGTGGCCCGCCGGCCCTCAGGCCGGCAGAGGCCACTGAAGCCTCAGGGGTAGGTGCCCTGGCAGCTGCCGGGCAGGTATTTGGCTTCAATGGTGGTGTGGCCCTTGATCGGCGTGCTGCCCTCCCGTGCGCCACAGGCCCAGCCGTGCAGTTGTGCACCGCCAGCAGTGACGCCACTCAATGCCTCGAATGAATGGGCGTCGCCTTTGGTGACAACCGGCGTGATTGTCAAAACTCGGCTGGCCTCCCCAAGTCTGGCAAGCGTCACTGGGTTGCCCGTGATGACGATCTCACCATTCTTATCGACGGCAACCGATTCCACATACTTGGTGGCTTGTGGTTGGCACGCCCCTGCGAAACGCGCCCCCAGGTCAGCGTCTGGCGCGGTCTGAACCAGTTCACTGACCCCAAATCGGCACGGCGCAGCCGCCAAAATCAACTCCGTCACCTTGGTGCGAGTCGTGTAGTCCTGGTACGCCGGCAAGGCCACCGCCGCCATGATGCCGACGATGGCCACCACAATCATCAGCTCGATCAGCGTGAAGCCACTTTGTGCATGCTGTCTCATATTGCCTCCTTGTGTTGAACGGCCCCACAGGAGCGATCTGCCCCAGGGCTGGGTTCACAAGGTAGTCAAATACGGCGCCTTCCAGGCTGCAGGCTGTAACACCGCTGGCATCCCGTCACTTGCCGCGCCACACCATCTTGAGCGCCCGACGGGATTCCAGGAAAGATGAGACGGGAGGACCAAGACGCCTGCCGACATCGATCAACCGTTGACACGAGACGGAATGCCCCGTCGACGGGGCCGGGCGTGTCACACCCTTTGGCAGAAATTACAGTGACAAGCTGTGGTCAAGGGTCTGCCACCCAGGCCTCAATGAAAAATCCCCGCACAAGGCGGGGATCAAGCGGCTCAGCTCAGGACGAGATCAATAGGTTTCGTCGAGTTGGGTCAGGATGGCCGGGTTCTCCAGCGTGCTGGTGTCCTGGGTGATGGTCTCGCCCTTGGCCAGGCTGCGCAGCAGGCGGCGCATGATTTTGCCCGACCGGGTTTTGGGCAGGTTCTCGCCAAAGCGGATGTCCTTGGGTTTGGCAATGGGGCCGATTTCCTTGGCCACGTGGTCGCGCAACTGCTTGGCGATGGCCTTGGCCTCGTCGCCCACGGGGCGCGGGCGCTTCAGCACCACGAAGGCGCAGATGGCCTCGCCGGTGGTGTCGTCAGGGCGGCCCACCACGGCGGCCTCGGCCACCAGTTCGGTGCAGCTGACCAGGGCAGACTCGATCTCCATGGTGCCCATGCGGTGACCCGACACGTTCAGCACGTCGTCGATGCGACCCGTGATCGTGAAGTAGCCTGTTTTCTCGTCGCGGATGGCACCGTCGCCGGCCAGGTAGTACTTGCCCTGGAAGTCGGCGGGGTAGTAGCTCTTCACGAAACGGTCCGGATCGCCCCAGATGGTACGGATCATCGAAGGCCATGGCTTCTTGACCACCAGGATGCCGCCCTGCCCGTTGGGCACATCCTTGCCGGTTTCATCCACGATGGCGGCCTGGATGCCCGGGAAAGGCAGGGTGCACGAACCCGGCACCATGGGCGTCACGCCAGGCAGCGGAGTGATCATGTGGCCGCCGGTCTCGGTCTGCCAGAAGGTGTCGACGATGGGGCAACGGTTGCCGCCGACTTCGCGGTAGTACCACTCCCAGGCCGCCGGGTTGATCGGCTCGCCCACCGAACCCAGCAGACGCAGGCTGCTGAGATCGTAGCTCTTGGGGTGCACTGCAGCGTTGGCCTCGGCCGCCTTGATCAAGGAGCGGATGGCCGTCGGCGCGGTGTAGAAGATGCTGACCTTGTGGTCCTGGATCATCTTCCAGAAACGGCCGGCGTCGGGGTAGGTGGGCACACCTTCAAAGACGATCTCTGTGCCGCCAAGCGCCAACGGGCCATAGGTGATGTAACTGTGGCCGGTCACCCAGCCAATGTCGGCCGTGCACCAGAACACGTCGTCGGCCTTCAGGTCGAAGGTCCACTTGGTGGTCAAGGCGGCATGCAGCAGGTAGCCGCCGGTGGAGTGCTGAACGCCCTTGGGCTTGCCGGTGGAGCCCGAGGTGTAGAGCAGGAACAGGGGATGCTCGGCCTCGACCCATTCCGGTTCGCAGGTCGTGGGCTGCTTGTCCGCCACATCCGCCATCCACAGGTCGCGGCCCGCGGTCATGGCGATGTCGGCACCCGTGCGCTTCACCACGAGAACGTTCTGCACGGACTCGCAGCCACCCAGTGCCAGGGCCTCGTCGACGATGGCCTTGAGGGGCAGGTGCTTGCCACCACGCACCTGCTGGTCGGCGGTGATGATGGCCTTGGCGCCGGTGTCCTGCACGCGGTCCCGCACCGATTGGGCAGAGAAGCCACCAAACACCACCGAGTGGATGGCGCCAATGCGGGCACAGGCCTGCATGGCGGCCACACCGTCGATCGACATCGAGATGTAAATGATGACGCGGTCGCCCTTGCCGATGCCAACCGACTTCAGGGCATTGGCAATCTGGCAGGTCTTGGCCAGCAGGTCGGCGTACGAGATCTTGGTGACCTCACCGCCGTCGGCTTCGAAGATCAGCGCGGTCTTGTCGCCCAGGCCACGCTCAATGTTGCGATCCAGGCAGTTGTAGGAGGCATTCAGCGTGCCATCAGCAAACCACTTGAAAAAGGGGGCATTGCTCTCATCAAGCACCTGGGTGAAGGGCGTCTTCCAGGTGATGAGTTCCTTGGCAAGCCGACCCCAGTAGCCCTGGTAGTCGGTTTCGGCTTCTTTGCACAGCGCCTCATAGGCGGCCATGCCTGACACGTGGGCGTTCTTGACGAACGCCTCGCTGGGCAGATACACGGCGGCGTTGTCGCCTGCTTGGGGGTTGGCACTCATGCTTGTCTCCTTCGGTTCGATAGGGCTATTTGCGCGTAAATGTGACCCTTGGCCCTTACAGCGCTCTGACTGGCGTCAAGCTTACAGCCGCTCAACAGCGGGGTTGCTGACATGACCGGTATTTGGGACGGGCATTGCGTTGGTTTTCGGTATCGTTTGTTACAACCTAGACTTGGCCACAATCGTTCAGAAAATTCAATCATGAGTTCACCCACTCCACCCAAAGCCTCGCCACTGCGCCCGCTGCCTGCCCTGATCTTTGCCAGTCGTTGGCTTCAATTGCCGCTGTACCTGGGCTTGATCGCGGCCCAGGGCATCTACGTGTTTCACTTCTGGGTGGAACTGGTGCATCTGATTGAAGCCGCCTTTGGCAGCCAGACAGCACTTCAGGCGCTCGTGAACAGCATTGGCTACAAGACAGGCGCCGAGATCCATGCCCTCAACGAGACCATCATCATGCTGGTCGTGTTGGCCTTGATCGATGTGGTGATGATTTCCAACCTGCTGATCATGGTGATCGTGGGGGGCTACGAGACCTTTGTCAGCCGAATGAACCTGGAAGGCCACCCGGACCAACCCGAATGGCTGAGCCACGTCAACGCATCGGTGCTGAAGGTCAAACTGGCCACGGCCATCATCGGCATCAGCTCGATCCACCTGCTCAAGACCTTCATCAATGCCGACAACTACTCCGACCGCGTGTTGATCGCCCAGACGGCGATCCACATCACGTTCCTGTTGTCGGCCCTGGCGATCGCCCTGACCGATCGACTGATGGGCGGACAACACCCCGACCCGCACTGAAACCAGGCCGACCCACCCGCCCTGGCCCGCTCAACCCGGCCGGGTCATGGCGGCCGGCACCACCCAGGCATCGAACTGCTCGGCCGTGACAAAGCCCAAGGCCAAGGCCGCCTCGCGCAGGCTCACCCCATCGCGGTGAGCCGCCTTGGCCACCTGAGCGGCACGGTCGTACCCGATGTGGGGGCTCAGCGCCGTGACCAGCATGAGCGAGCGTTCCAGCAACTCGGCAATGCGCCCGCGCTGGGGCTCGATGCCCACCACGCAATGCACGCGGAAGCTGTTCATGCCATCGGCCAAAAGACGCACACTTTGCAAAAAGTTGTGGGCCGCCATGGGCCGGAAGACATTGAGTTCGAAATTGCCGCTGGCGCCCCCCAGGTTGATGGCCACATCGTTGCCCATGACCTGCACCGCCAGCATGGTGAGGGCTTCGCACTGGGTGGGATTGACCTTGCCCGGCATGATCGAAGAGCCCGGCTCGTTCTCGGGCAGGGCAATCTCACCAATGCCGCAGCGGGGCCCGCTGGCCAGCCAGCGCAGATCGTTGGCAATTTTCATGAGGCTGGCCGCCAGCGACTTGAGCGCGCCATGGCCGTGCACGATGCCATCCATCGAGGCCAGGGCCTCAAACTTGTTCGGCGCCGTCACAAAGGGCAACCCCGTCAAGCCGGCCAGTTCGTCCGCCACGGCCTGCGCGTAGCCCGGCGGCGCATTCAGCCCGGTACCCACCGCGGTGCCCCCCAGGGCCAGCTCGCACAAATGCGGCATGGCATCGCGCACATGGCGCTCGGCATGCTGCAGTTGGGCCGCATAGCCCGAGAACTCCTGCCCCAAGGTGAGCGGAGTGGCATCCTGCAGGTGAGTGCGGCCGATCTTGACAATGTCGGCAAATGCCAGCGACTGCTCGCTGAACACCGTCTGCAACTGCAGCAGCGCTGGCAGCAGGCGATGGGTCAAGGCATCGACGGCGGCCACATGCATGGCGGTGGGAAACACATCGTTGGAAGATTGACTGCAGTTCACCTCGTCATTCGGGTGCACCAGCCGCCCCTGCCCACGCGGCCCCCCCAGCAACTCGCTGGCCCGGTTGGCCAGCACCTCGTTGAGGTTCATGTTGGTCTGCGTGCCCGAGCCAGTCTGCCAGACCACCAGCGGAAACTGGTCATCGTGGCGCCCTTCCAGCACTTCTTCGGCCGCGGCAATGATGGCCATGGCCTTGGGGGAAGACAACAGCCCCAGGCGCTGGTTGACGTAGGCGCAGGCCCGCTTGATCTGGGCCAGTGCCATGATCAGTTCACGCGGTTGGCGCTCCCCTGAAATGGCAAAGTTCTGCAGTGATCGCTGGGTCTGTGCCCCCCATAGCCGATCGGCCGGAACATCAATGGGTCCAAAGGAGTCGACTTCGATGCGAGTTGACATGACGCGACCTCGGGTTGTTTCAACCTGTCAAAATACCGCCTGCCCGTGATTCGGGCAAGCTGCTGGCGTGCCCGGTTTTTGCGCTCACCCCCTGGGATAATCGCGCGGGACCGCCAGACGGCCAGCCCCCACCGGATCCCGCATTGTCCCTTCCAGCCCACGAAGAACCATGACCACCATCAAGCAAAGCGACCTCATCGACTCCATCGCCGGGGCCCTCCAGTACATCAGCTACTACCACCCCACCGACTACATCGCCCATCTGGCACGTGCCTATGAGCGCGAACAGAGTCCGGCGGCCAAGGATGCGATCGCCCAGATCCTGACCAACAGCAAGCTCAGCGCGACCGGCCAGCGTCCGATCTGCCAAGACACCGGCATCGTCAACGTGTTCCTGAAAGTGGGCATGGACGTGCGTTGGGAAGGTTTCACCGGCAGCCTGGACGACGCCATCAACGAAGGCGTGCGCCGCGGTTACAACCACCCTGACAACACCTTGCGTGCTTCGGTGGTGGCCGATCCCCAGTTCGCCCGCAAGAACACCAAGGACAACACCCCGGCCGTGATCTTTGCCGAGATCGTGCCTGGCAACACCGTCGAAGTGACCGTGGCCGCCAAGGGCGGCGGCAGCGAAAACAAGAGCAAGATGGTCATGCTCAACCCCGGCGACAGCGTGGTCGACTGGGTGCTGAAGACCGTGCCCACCATGGGCGCCGGCTGGTGCCCGCCGGGCATGCTGGGCATCGGCATCGGCGGCACCGCCGAGAAGGCCGTCCTGATGGCCAAGGAAAGCCTGATGGACGACCTGGACATGTACGAACTGCAGGCCAAGGCTGCCAAGGGCGAGAAGCTCACCCAGGTCGAAGAACTGCGCCTGGAGTTGCTCGAAAAGGTCAACGCCCTGGGCATCGGCGCCCAAGGCCTGGGTGGCCTGACCACCGTGCTGGACATCAAGATCAAGATGTACCCCACCCACGCCGCCAGCAAGCCCGTGGCCATGATCCCCAACTGCGCCGCCACCCGCCACGCCCACTTCGTGATGGACGGCTCTGGCCCGGTCTACCTCGACCCGCCGAGCCTGGACCTGTGGCCCAATGTCGATTGGACCCCCGACTACAACAAGAGCCGCAAGGTCGACCTGAACACACTCACCCCGGCCGAAGTCGCCAGTTGGAAGCCGGGCGACACCCTGCTGCTCAACGGCAAGATGCTGACCGGCCGTGATGCCGCCCACAAGCGCATCCAGGACATGCTGGTCAAGGGCGAGAAGCTGCCGGTCGACTTCACCAACCGCGTGATCTACTACGTGGGCCCGGTGGACCCGGTGAAGGACGAGGCCGTCGGCCCCGCCGGCCCCACCACCGCCACCCGCATGGACGGCTTCACCGAAATGATGCTGGCCCAGACCGGCCTGATCGCCATGGTGGGCAAGGCCGAACGCGGCCCCGTCGCCATTGAAGCCATCAAGAAGCACAAGTCGGCCTACCTGATGGCCGTGGGCGGCGCCGCCTACCTGGTATCCAAGGCCATCAAGGCCGCCAAGGTGGTGGGTTTTGCCGATCTGGGCATGGAAGCCATCTACGAGTTCGACGTGGTGGACATGCCCGTGACCGTGGCCGTGGATGCCGGTGGCACCAGCGCCCACATCACCGGCCCGGCCGAGTGGCAAAAGCGCATCGCCACGGGCGAATTCAAAGGTATTTCGGTCGCCGGCGCCTGATACCCGGCTGTGAGGGCTGGGCCACACGGTCAGGCCCTCCGCTGGCCCCCCCCGACCCGCGGGGGCCTCACCAGTGCCCTTGGTTCATCCATGTTGAACACACCTCTTCAGGCGCCCCACCAGGGCGCCTCGGGCCCCATCGGGGTCTTTGACAGCGGCATTGGCGGTCTGAGCATCCTCAAGGCCCTGCGCCAGCGCATGCCCCAGGAAAACTTCGTCTACATCTCAGACCGCGGCCACGCCCCCTATGGCGAACGCAGCGACGAATTTGTTCGGGATCGCTCCCGGGTCATGACCGAAGCGCTCGTGGGCTTCGGGGCCAAGGCGGTCGTCGTCGCCTGCAACACCGCCACCGCCGCCGCCATCCACGAGCTGCGACAGCATTGGCCCCAGTTGCCCGTGATCGGGGTGGAGCCAGCCCTCAAGCCGGCAGCGCAGCTGACGCGCACTGGCCATATTGCGGTCGTGGCCACACGGGGCACCCTCAACAGCCCCAAGTTTCAACACCTGCTGGGTCAGCAAGACCCGAAGCTGGACATCCGCTGCCAACCCTGCGATGGCCTGGCCGATGCCATCGAGCATCGGGACGACCGGCGCATTGCCCACTATTGCCGGCAATACCTGGCCCAGACCGGGCCCTGGACTGAGGGCACCAGCACACCCGACACCCTGGTGCTGGGCTGCACCCACTACCCACTGGTGCTGCCACATTGGCTGTCTGAACTGCCGCCCCATGTGACGGTGCTGGACACCGGGGCGCCCGTTGCCGAACAAACCTACCGGCGGCTGCTGCAAAGCGGGCAGCTTCGCCTGCAGGGCCGTCCCGAGACTCTGGCGCCCTCTGGCCAGGTGAGCTGGTTCACCACGGGCGAGGTCGAGCACCTGGAGCGTGCCATCCAACACTGGCTGCCAGAAGCCTCCGGGCCCTGCCAGCCCCTCCCCAAACGATGAAAGCCGGCACAAGGCCGGCTTTCATCTGTTTCAGACTGAAAAATTCAGACCGAAAGAAGGCGATCAGGCCTTCTTGGCGTAGGCGCTGCACCAGCCCTTGGTCGCCACTTGCTTGCCGGCAAACAGCGGGCAGCCACCAGCCGCGTCAGAGGCCTTGCCTTGGAACAGCGCGCAGCTACCGCAATGGTCGCCAGCGGCGAACTTGGGGAACTTGCTCTTGTCGACCTTGGTAGCGTCAGCCTTGTAGCCCAGGGCTGCAGCCTGCGGGTCGTTGTCGGCCACCATCGGAGCGGCAGCGCGAACAGAGGAAGCGGCCAGCACGAAACCGGTACCGGCGCTCAGTTGGAAGAAGAATTGACGACGATTGGACATGGCAAACCTCAGGTGGGGAGAGTCTTGATTTGTAAAATGCCAGCGCCTTGCGAAGCTGGCAGCGCATTGTGAACCCACCCCGACCTGCCCACCTTGAGCCAAAGCAAGACTGAGCGCCAACCCCGGACAATTTCTGGATGACCCGTCTTGCCCGCTGGCCAGGCCGAGCGCAGATCAAGCCGACGCAACGTCAGGCAAGCCCCACAACCGTCGACCACCCGCCTCCAGGTGGGTCAGGTAAAGACGCACATCCAATTCGAGCTGGTGATAGGACGGCTCCAGATGTTCACAAAGTCGATAGAACGCCTTGTTGTGTTCGCGTTCGCGAAGGTGCGCAAGTTCGTGAACCACAATCATGCTCAAAAAGGGGGCCGGGGCATCCTTGAACAAGGCGCCGATGCGGATCTCGTGCTGGGCCTTGAGGCGTCCGCCCTGCACCCGCGAGCTGATGGTGTGCAAGCCGAGCGCATTGCGCACCACATGGATCTTGCTGTCGTACACCACCCGGTCCAGCCGGGGGGTTTGGCGCAGGTGCTCCTGCCTCAGTGCTTCGACATGGCGATACAAGGCGCCATCGGTACGCAAACCGTGCGGCGCGGGGTAGCGCTCCATCAACCAGTCAGGCAAGCGCCCCGAAGCCAGCAAGCGCCCAGCCTGCTGTTGCAACGACTCCGGGTAGGCCGCCAGGTACTTTGAGACCAGCACCGCCTCGCTCACGGCGCCTGACTCAGTGCAGATGACGGGGCCGGCGGCCACCACCATGACCAGAGCCACCCGAACCACGCGGCGGGCGCCCAATCTCAAGCGAGTTGACCAGATCATCAAAGCGTTGCGAGAACAGCTTGTCGATCTCGCCCACCACCCCGCCCAACTCGGAGCCATCAAAATGACGCTCCATCATGTTCACCACGTCCTGCACCAGCAGGTCACGCTGCACCTGCATGATGGCGGCCGGGTTGGGCCCCACGAACAGCATCAGAAAATCATCGCGCGACTCGGCGCCACGGTCTTCTTCCTCTTCGTCAAACTCGGCGTCATAGAAGGTGACTTCGATCGCCGCCCCCTGCTCGGAAATCTCATTGAGATTCATGCACATCTCGTCCAGCGACTGGCGAAAATCCTCGTCGCCTCGCACCGTCCAGCACATCTGCAGCAGGTGTTCCTTGGGGTCGAATTTGATCCCTGGCTCTTCGTCGTAGGCGCTGGTCGCCCCATCAGCCAAGGACCGCGCGCCGGCGTAGTGCCAAAGCGGCTTCAAAGCCTCTTGCAACTGATCAAACAGAACATCACCACGCAACTGCACTTGACCATGCACGTGGATTTCAAAAGGGGCGTTGTAACTTGACATGATTCAATGGTAATAGTGCCCCGAAACAGACCCATCGGGTCCGAACCTGATTGGCGAATGGCCCTGGCTAGGGGGGGAACCACCGGCTGAGCGCCAAGCAGACCTGCACTCATTTTGGCACGGCGCCAAGCCGACGAAAGGCTTTTGAGCCACTGAAGCACGCCCCAATAGCGCACTTTGTCCGAAGCAGCCTCGCCGGAATGAACAAGAGAGTTCTCAAAACGCGCCAGTCGCCCCAACCCCCAGCCAGCATAAAAAAAACCCGCCACGCCTTGCAGCGCGCGGGTTTTGAGGTGGTGTGAGATGGCTTGAGAGCCAAATTTGGTGCCCCGAGCCGGGGTCGAACCGGCACGCCCCTTTTACGGAAAGCGGCGGATTTTAAGTCCGCAGTGTCTACCAATTTCACCATCGGGGCACACCGATCAATCCAGGGCATGCGAGCAAGCAACCGGGCGGCCTGATCGGATCAGGC
Source organism: Curvibacter sp. GW821-FHT09D12 (assembly GCF_059416245.1). Classification (NCBI taxonomy): domain Bacteria; kingdom Pseudomonadati; phylum Pseudomonadota; class Betaproteobacteria; order Burkholderiales; family Comamonadaceae; genus Curvibacter; species Curvibacter sp. GW821-FHT09D12. Next base: position 71,246 of record NZ_JBWKOU010000025.1, read on the forward strand.
GGGCATCATAACGCGACCCGGGCACCCCGGCCGCAGCGATGCGGACAAGAAAAAAGGGAAGCCTGGGCTTCCCTTTTTGAAATTTGGAGCGGGAAAAGAGTCTCGAACTCTCGACCTCAACCTTGGCAAGGTTGCGCTCTACCAACTGAGCTATTCCCGCA